>JAVEZW010000205.1:0-6901 GCA_034002805.1 Bacteroidales bacterium
TTTCTAGCTTGGAGTGTTTTAATTTCTGGTCTTGTGATTGTTTTTGCATAGACTGTGATCCGCTAACATTGGCAAAATGGCTAATCCCTTGTTATATTACCTTGTGAGCTTTTTGCCATGACCGTTATGGGAAATAATAATTAGTAGTTCTGGTAAGGTTTATTGAATGTATTGTAAAAAATATGTGTTGAATTTAAATAGTCAAACAAAATGGGAGAGTAAAATGAGTCGCTTTGAAAAATCAGGAATATTTACGCATAGGTTTTTAATCACTTATGTGATTTTGTTTATGCTCACAACCAGTTACTCCGAAAACCGTATTAATCTTGAACCTTCGGTTTATCTCGGAATAGGCAATGGAACAAATCTTGGCGGTTTCTACGGGTTGGGTTCTGAAGTTGGGGTTAACAAATTCCTTTCGTTCAATGGTTCATTCGGTATAATACCTCCTATCAATGATGAAAGCACAACAGAATATGGTTTTGATCTTGGTCTAAAGATTTATCCCATTAAATATTTCTTCTTAGGAATAAACTATGGGACATTACTTGGAATTGACTATTTTAATGGTGATAAAGATGAGTATGTGTACGAAAATCAACAAGCTCTTTCCTTTACGCTCGGTCTTAAATCACCTGATTTTAAAAATGCTTTCCTGAGCGTGTTCTTTGGTACTACTTCTAAACCCGAATTGAATAATTATGGTCCTTGGGTGTATGATTTTAGAATGGGGGTAATACTTGGCTATATATTTAAAAAATCAGAATAAAAGTAATTCAATAAACCTACGAGTGACTAATTATTACTATACCCATAACATTGGAAAAATGACTTGACCCGTGTGATGTTTTATCTAGTAAGCTTTTTTCCATGACCGTTATGACCAATAGCATCTTATAAAACAGGAAGCAAATTAAGCCATCTTCTTATATAAAATATTAAAGGATAGTACTAAAACAAGTATGTTCCAAATATCATACTTAGATTATAATTTTTATCAGTATCACTATCAGTAATTTTCTTTATATCACTGTAAACTTGAGAGAAAACGTATTTTGATTCAAGTCGTATAAATGAAACATCATATAAATTAAGAGTAATTCCTCCTATAGGTGAAAATGAATAACCTTTAATCTCTTTTGTATCTTCATATGTCATATTATAATCATCATAAATGCTATAATTGCCCCATGTGTATCCAATTGAAAAGCCATAATAGAACTGAAGTAAATCATCAATTGAATTATACAAAATCTCAAGTCCCAAAGTATCGAAATTCAATTCCCCTTTATTTGATTTTACTTCAATGTCTGAAATACCTTTCCTTATTCGAATTTCAGCTGGTAGATAAATCTTTGACCCTTGTAAATAGATGAGCAATGCGTGATTGTGCGAATTGTATACATTAACATCATCATTAATAAACGTGTAATCAACTTGAAATTCATGACCAATAGTATACTTATGAACTTTTGATTTTGGGTTTACATTTTTATTCCTGTTTAATTCAACCCCTTTTTTATAGCCATAATACACACCAAAGACACTACTAATACAAACACCAGACACTATACTCACAGGATAAACTGGTCCTTCAAACCTAGTATTAGTTGCAATCTGATAAGCTACACCTGTTGAGAAACTAAGAAAGCGAGTTCCCTGTACAATAGATTGATTAATTCTATAATCATTACTTAGAAAGTTGTTTGAATTCTCGTATAGACAAATTCCTCTCACATCGTCTTTATGTTGTCCATAAACCAAGGTTGATTCACACTTGCATATCAATATAACACAAAGTAAGACTTTCATTAATTTAATCATTCAGTCCCTCATTTTACTCAGGTATGTTAGAAATCTTCAATTTAATTGAGCCAGTTGCACTTGATGGTCTAATTATAGTATTATTGTATAGTTTAATATTTTCCATTGCAATAAAAGTCACATCTCTATCACTCTCAACTTGTATACTATTATCTCCAATTTTTAGAGTTCTGGAGAAAAACATCTGTTCCTGATCTGAAAGCATCTCTTGTTTAATATGTAATCTATCTGGTGGTATGAGCTTTTCATATGTTGATATGTTTCCACCTTGATCTAAAATTAACACTTTATAATATATTCTATTACCATAAGGTGATATCAAATTACCGTCTTCAAATGATGATTTAAAATGAAGAAATGATCGAAAAACATCATCATCTGAATTGTAATATAAATTAGTAACACGATATTTTACTGTATAATAATTGAAGATATTAAAAACATCTGGAATCAAGGTTTTGAATCTAATATAATTCCCTTCTCCTGTTACATTATCAATAATTTCTTGCTTTGAAAAAGCCTGAATTGACATGTAAATTTTATCCGAAATATCATCTTGAAAGCTGAAGCCATAGCAAGGCTCATTATATTCACTTAATAAATTGGATGAATATGAGTAAAAATTCTTCATTTCTGGTACTTCACTCACTAAAGGCACTAGATGAGAATCATTCCCTAACTCACCGGCTTGTTGCTTAGGGCATGTTTCACCAGATTCATAAGTATATGTATTTAAACATGTGTCATTGTGTTTTTCTAAGTTTGTATCCCCTGAGTGTCCTATATAATATCCTCCCCTAGCAACATATATATCATTTTTCTCATATGCATATTCAACCATCGCATCGCAACGAACATCATCCATCATACTAAATTTTGCGTTCCAAGACTTTAAATACCATCCCCAAGGGAAAGAATCTCTCCATAACCATATCCAATTTTTATCAATCATATTGTAAATAGTCCACCAGATATCATTCTCTTGGCAAAATGCGTTTGAGGTAGATAAAATGCTTTCTATTTGATCTTTTTTACCATATAAATTCGGATTATAATAGGGATAACTACTAAGAGTACTCGCTTCAAAGCTATCTTCGAACTCATTATTTAAAGTTTCGAAATCACTAATATCAAAAGAACCAGAACTCCAGCCGCAATTAATTGTTCTTGTTGTTTTCTTCAATTTAGTCGCATCGCTAAAAGTATTTCCATCAATTTCATGTCGAATATATCTTGCTTTAAAAATACCATTCGTTTTTATTATATCGAAATGGCTAAACAAAGCACTATGCCACACATTCCCTACTCCAATTATGTTAATACCTTCATCATTATAGGGACGGAATAAAGGGATTCCTTTCTCTAATTTTATTCCCCAATATGTAAAAGCGCTACAAAAGAGTGTAAGAATCAGTGGGAAAAATACCTTTTTCATTATTCACCTCCTTTATATCCTATAAAATGTCCAATAATATCTCTAATGACCGCACTACTTTCATTCTTTCTTTTGTTAGTGAGAATGTCTTGAATCTCATCAAATTCGTAAAGATAAGGCATACTTTGAATAGCATTAATCTTAAGATTTTCATCAGACCCATCTAATATGTTACTAATGAATTCTTTATCTTCTACGGTATCAAAGGCTTTCTTTTGAATGCGTATTGCTTTCAAATAGGCAATTTTATTGTCTATTAGCTCAGATGTTCTGAGTGTTTCAATTTCTTTTTGATTTTCGTTTATATAATGTAAAATGGAGTGTTCTAATGTAGTTGTCAAATTGCTTTGATTTATATTGTTGAAAATAGAAATGAATTTCTCGTCAATTGAATAATTTGTTAAGCTCTGATTGAAAATTCTAGAAAAATTCATACTCTTTGCATATATCAGCAAATTGACGTATTCCTCATTTTCTACAGGATTTTCTAGATTTTGCTCCTTTAATAATTCATCTAAATAAGTAACTACACTCTTGTCAGTTATTTTGCTCAGTAGTATTATTGCTGAACTAATTTCATCAATATCATTCTTTCTTGAATCAATTAATGAAATTAACTTTGTTCGTAATATAACGTAATCATTTTCATCGTATAAATTTTCTAAATGCTTCCCTATTGTTTTGATTGCTGCATTTCTCATATTAGTATTAGAGTTGCTCAATTCACTAATTAACTCATTCTTCAAATTGATGAATGTTGCATTACTTGGGTCATAAATCAATTGACCTAAGCTAAAACACCTTAATGTGTCATTCTTTGTTAAATCTTTGTACAAACTATATGCATGAGAATTGAAGTCTTGAAGAAACTCGTTCGATATGCTATCTTTATAACTCTTCATGTGATTTTTCAGATACAATAATGATGTAATGAAGAATTCATTACTCGTCATTTCGTTTAACAATTTATCTAAATAATGGTTGTAAACACTTGGTTGAGTTATTACACTATCTAATTCTTTTAGAACGATAGCATATGGTATCATATTTGTATCTTGATATAATTCAAAAATTTTGTTAACCTTACTCTCATTTGTATAATTATCGAGTGTATCTAAGATACTATTCATATTATTAATAATCTGCGAATTCAGAGATATAAAAATTATTAATATCAAATATAAAAGCGTCCTCATTATAAGTACCTCCTCACTTGACTAACATCATTTTTCTCATTTTAGTAAATCCTGGAGTCTGTATTTTATAGAAATACATTCCTGACACAAATTTATCGGCATTGAAAACTATGTTATGCTTTCCTTTCATATATTCTTTTCCGGCAAGATCTGCAACTTCATTTCCGAGTACATTGTATATTTTTAATGAAACAAATTCTATTACAGGCAGAGTGAACGCTATTGTTGTAGTCGGATTGAATGGATTTGGATAGTTTTGCTCCAACTCGTAACTTAAAGGAAGATTCAAAGGTTCTGTTACTCCCGATTTTGATTTGCCTGTATTGGAATTTAGATATTGAATTCCTGATTTCACTTCGTTACTACCCAATTTGCATTCTCCAATAGCGGTTTGGCTAATTGAGCTTCTAAAAGTTAATGAAAAACTTGTTGTACACAGAATTATCATTAAGAATACATACAAAGATTTCTTCATAATTATATCCCCCTTTTATTCAGTTATTGAATTCAGTCTGTCCTTTAGCTCATTATTTTCCTTTTCCAGCCTGATCATATGGAGAGTTAATTCTTCAATCTTTTCAACAAGCTTTAATTGCATTTCAGAAATATTCAAACCATTTTCCTCAACTTCTTTTCCGGAAGGCATTCCGGGTAGATGCCCAAACGAATTGATATGCCTCTCCACTTCTGCTAAAGGTAGAAGATTGTAATTTTTGTTAAAAACATAGTCCGGAAAATCCACATCTAATTTAACTTCTATCTCTGTCGCTAAAATCTTTCCATATACGCGTAAATTGTTTGCACAGTTTTTTGCGCCTACATAAACATCACCATTTATCTTATTGGATTTCAAAACTAAATCTCTTTCATTAGCGGCATATAGTACTAAGTCATTCCCTGTTAATCCACCCTGATAAGCAAGATTGCTTACGTTATACATTAATCCGCCAACTAATTCACCTGCAGAATTATTCATTTTAAAAAATTCGTAACCATTCGTTATATCTATATTATCGAATCTTATGTTTTTAACATTAATATCTTTACTTACAAATACATTTCCCTTAACACTGAAATCGCCGTTCTCATAGAAAACCGTCTGGGTTGGCCATGTACCAGAAGCGTAATTCTTATTTGTAACGCACAAATACTGCCGTCCATCATCAGGTGTATGGAACAACCAGCTATTGTCTCCTCCAGTGAAAAAGTCATTGCTGTTAAATAACGAAGTCGTTAACTTTCCTGTAACTGATAAATCTCCGGTTACTTTTAAATTGTTCGGAGAAATCGGGGTTCCTACTGATACTTCTCTGTTTGTTCCATATGTTCCACTTTCAGACATGAGGACTAAATCTCTGCCGTCCTTAGCGGAAATCACAAAATCTTCAAAATCGTCACCTGTTTTATATGTATTAGAAGTCAAGTTATGAGAAAACGCACCTACAGCTAAACCATTTTTGTTATTCATGGTTAAATACTGGTACGAATCAACTGTTGTGTTAATCGTATCAAGTACTTTTAACCCGAATTTTATTGTATTTAGAGTCGGGTTCGGATCAGGAATAGGTGTAGGGTAAGGATTGATGAGGTCAATTACTATCCTTCCGTCAGGATCAAGTGATAGTTGTACATCATCGCTAGGAGCAAATGCCGCCAAATCAACTAATCCGGAATACATACTGTAGCTTGAAGCGCTTACATATTGCTTTTCTGATTCCTCTTTGTCTATTTCCAGTGTTACCCAAAGCGGATCACGGAATAATTCAGGTCTCAATCTTTGCTTGTTACCCAATAAAACATTAAGAATTCCATCGTAAATATAAACATTTTGGTTCTCAAACCATACAGGATCGTTAGAATTTTCAGAATTGTATAGTCTGAAAGTGATGAGATACTTTCCATCGGCAATCGGATTGCCTAAGCTGTCTTTTATCAAGCTCTGATAACTCAGTGCTCTCTTTACTTCTTTTGTACTGCTGGGTTCATCTTGAGAAAACACGCTTGTGATGGCTATCAGAATCAATACCAATACTGCTCGTTTCATTTTTCACTCCTCTATAACATATTTTACTTAACCCACTCAAAAACAATGCCACATTGCCTTTTTATTCTATACGTTCTGCAAGAAAATTCAATATACACAAATTTAATATTTTGTCTTGATATTTGTCAAGAAAATTCTTTAAATTATTTTGATGATTGAAATTCAAAAAAGAATGGGGGCTTAATTTGCTTTAATTCGGGATAAGTTGCTACAGGTCATAACATGGGAAAAATGACACGGCGAGGGGAAATTATTTGCCGTGCTTTTTTCCCTGTCCGTTAGCAGAAATAGCACTTGAGGACTAGTTCAACTTGAGATAAAAAGGTAGGTTAATTTTGATAAAAATAATAATTTCCATACTCATGTTTTTGTTGTTTTCGACATCTTTTTCTTATGAAAGCA
>JAVEZW010000206.1:0-6891 GCA_034002805.1 Bacteroidales bacterium
ATAATGTTCATTTTCATAATTTTCAATAAGAATTGAGAGTAATTCAGCTTCATCTCCTTCTTGAGAATTAACAGGAGCATCAAATATTTCATCAAGTCTTACTAATGCTTTGTTATAATCTTCTTCTGTTTTTATTACTTTTATTTTCATAATTAAATATTTTTAGCGTCTATATTGTCATATTCTTTGTGAGTTCCAATGAATCTTATAAAAACCCATTTTCTTTTGTAACTAATCTTCACAATCAGTCTATATTTATTTCCACATATGTTGAAAACCACTCGATTGTCACCCAAAATGCTGGCTTTCACATATTCTTTCTTTATATCATTCGGAGAATTCCATTCAGCATTTGATGCTTCCTTAAAAAAGGTTTTCAATTGTTGCTCCGAATCAGCATGTTTTTCCCAGAATTCTCGAAGTATCTTTTTAGCAATTACTCTCATTCTGCATTAATTTATTCTGCAAATATAAGAAAAAGTTACCAAAATGGTAATAAGTTTTCAAAAAGTTTTCATGAAATTTCAAAAAGGCGCATTTTTGCTAACGGTTGCGCTTGTATTTTGTGCGGGTTTTCGCCCTTCATAGCTATCCGCCGTTAATAAAGTTTAAAAATAGTAAAAATGTTCGAGAACTACTTCACCCCGCATAAAATGCGAAGCGCTGTTAGCGTGCGTTTTTATTTGATTTAAAAACTTCATTTGTCATATTGCCGCTAGGTAGCTTAATTTTATAAGTTGAAACCAGATTCTCTTCTTTTATCAGTAAGTTGGGACCAGTAAAATCATAATATTCCCAATAACAATAATTTCCGGTCATATCATAAAATATACTTTCATTATATTTTTTAGCTTCAAAATTCAATACAGACTTGTCATTTAGCTTTACATTAAAATATTTTTCGCGAAATGGCTTAAAATAAAAAGTTATTGTATCAATTAAATTCCAATTATTAAAATTATAATTTTCAATATCAGGAATAGTTTTTATAGTATTTAGTCTTTTAATATTAAATGGATTGTCATATACAAAAAAAGTCAAATTATCATATAGATATTTAATACTACTAGAGCGATTTCTTAAAATTTTAATTTTGAAATATTCTTTTTCACTTTCATTGAGCGATATTATTACATCTGAAGTGTCAGGGATTTGACTAATGAAAAATATTTTATTATCTATAATTTGGAAATATCCTGTAGAATAATAATAACATTCATAATCACCTTGATTTTGATGTTTCAATATATAAAAAGAGCTATCTTGATTTAATTTAAGATTAATAGTTGTAAAGCAACATCCATCACTATTCTCAATAGTCTCAGAATATTTACACAAATATGTTCCAAAAATATTTATATTCTGAGAATAAATATTTCCAGAAAGCATTGTTATTGCTAATATTGTCAAAAGTTTTCTCATAAAATGCACGCTAACGGTGCGCGGCTATATTGTGAGCGGGTTTTGGTTCCGTTTCACTTTCAACCGCTAAAAAGTTAAAGATAGCAAAATTTGTCAAAATACGATTTCACCCCGCTTGCAATATGAGCCGCTGTTGGCGTTAGTACCATTTATGTCCAGTCAACACTAAGCTTCAAATGCTTCCCAAAACCATCACGAAAAATCCTTATCAAAGTCGAAAGCCTAATGTCTGATGCATTGTTTTCGATTCTTGAAATATAGTTCTTAGTTGTTCCACATCTTTCAGCAAGTTGCTCTTGTGTCAATCCTTCTTCCTTACGAAGTCCTTGAAGCATTACTCCGAGTTTGAAAGCTTCAAAACCTTCTTCGAATTTCTCTCTTTCGTCTGATCCACGAACTCCATATTGTTCGTCTAAATGGTCAGCGAATGATGTTAGGTTTTTATTTATTTTATTTTTCATCGAAGTATTGTTTTTTTAATTTTTCTGCTAATTCAATTTCTTTCTTAGGTGTTTTTTGTGTTTTCTTCTGAAAACCATTCACCAAAATAATCAGTTGTCCTTTGTCAAAGAAGCTGAAAACTCTATAAATATCGTTTCCAACTTCAACTCGTATTTCAAAGATTCCATTGGAACCAGTCATGTGTTTAAAGTATTTTTCAGGAATTCTTTCTATTGTTGCTAGTAACTTAATTGTCCAGTTGAACTTAATTTTTACTTCTGGCTTCAAAGAGTTGAAAAAGTCCAGATAGTAATGCTTATAATAGAATATTTCCCTGATAAATTCTTTATCTTTCATTTCACAAAGTTATCTAATTAGATAACATATTCCA
Source organism: Bacteroidales bacterium (assembly GCA_034002805.1). Lineage (GTDB taxonomy): Bacteria > Bacteroidota > Bacteroidia > Bacteroidales > UBA12077 > UBA12077. The sequence goes on from JAVEZW010000206.1 coordinate 2,255, forward strand.
AATTTTTTCAGATAAATTTCGTGTGGTTTTCGTTTTTAAGGTATTAACGCCAACGGTCCGCGGCTAGGTTTTGTGCGGGATTTTGCCCAGCGTTCCTGTCCGCCGTTAATAAAGTTTAAAAATAGTAAAAATGTTTGAGAATTACTACAACCCGCATGTAACCTGAGCCGCTGTTAGCACTAGTAGAATTGTTAAAATTCAATTAAAATTTCTGTTGTATCAACGTTTAAAACATTTTTTTCAATAACTACATTGTCAATAAAATTTCCATTATTAAAATACCTGCAAGTTATATAATGTAAACAATCAGGAATTGATTTTGAAAAAACTGTTACATTAAGATTATCTGATAGTGAAAAATTTTCATCTAAAAGTAAGTCAACAATTTCGCCTGTTAAGTCATAATTTGAATTGTCAACTGAAATGGATAATGTTAAACTGTCTACTTCAGTAATCGAATTTTCAAGTGTTACTTTGAGAGTGTTGTAATGTTTTAGTTTCAAATTGAAATTATTTTTTTCACCAACTTCAATTTCATTTTTATAGATTGAGAATTTATCAGAATCGTTAAAAACTAATAAATAGTCTTTCCCTTTTTTCAACAATTCAGTTTCAAAATCAAAGTTTCCAAACCCGTCAACATCGATTTTTGTAACAAATGATGTCGAATCATATGGTTGAATTTGTCTTAATTGAGGATTAGTCGGGTCTATAGTATTGTCATAAACTCTCAAGTTAATATTTGAAATAGCATTTTCAGTATAATAATCTTTTACTGTCCCATTAATTTTAGTTGTCACAGAGTCTTCTTCACAAGCTAAAGTAAATAGTAAAATTCCAAATGTAAAGTATAATAGTTTCTTCATAGTCGATTTTTTATTCTATTAGTGCTAACGGTTGCGCTTAAATTTTGTGCGGGATTTCCGCCTGCGTTCCTTTCCCCCGTTAAAAGTTTAAATTTAAAAATTAAATGTCAAATAACTACTTCACCCCGCATAAAATTTGAAGCGCTGTTGTAGCTAGTTTTTTATAATAATATTCCTTCTTTCCATGCAATTTCTTTGATTAAGAAAAGGAACTGATGTAAAGTAATATTATTTTCTTCAGGGTCATAAAATAGAGTTGTAGTATCCACACAGCGAATAATAATCTTTCCAGCCTTATCAAGTTTCGTTAATATTTTAGGATTTCCAATTGCTGTTCTTGGATTTTTTTCTTTTTCATAATCTGAAAATAATTTACGTTCCATTTCAATTATATTCTTATTAATAATAGAACGCCAAGAAATACTCATACCCCAAAACATTACGTGTCTTATTTGGTTCGTTAAAAACGAATGCTGTTCTTTCGTTATGCTTGTCTCTATAGTATAATTCAATACAGGAAAAGGAAAACCCCAACTTGATTTCTTTTCAATTTTCTGGCGGAGTACTCTTTCCCTTAGTCCAATTCTTTTGTCAATTTCTTCCTGAATTTGTTTAGTAACAATGAGTCTATCAGGGTCGTCTTTAATTATTTCAAGTGTGTCTTCAAGTTCTTGTGTTGAGAATTTTCTAAAATGAGTTATGTTTTCAATTAAAAATTTTCGACTATCTTCTTCCATTCTGTCAATATTTCATTCGTAGATAAAAATTAGCTACAACGGTCTGCGGCTTAGAAAAGTGCGGGTTTTCGCCCTGTTTCCCTATCCGCCGTTAATAATGTATAAAAGTAGTAAAAATGTTCGAGTATTCCGTCACCCCGCATTTTTTTAGAGCCGCTGTTAGCGGCTGGGCTTTCAAATATATCTAGAAAGCATTTCTATTCGTTTTCAACTTGTATCTATTTCAAAACAAAATATAGTTTGGTAAAATAGAATTCTCTGAATATTAGAAAGCTTTTTGCTTTTAATCTATATTGCTTATTTCAATACTACCAATATTGAGGGATAAATAAAACCTCTTTTTGCAGTATCTGAGTTTGTCCGATTACTAATTATTCTTTTTAGCCAACAAAAGATATAACATGTAAGCTGCCAATAGTATGTATAAAAAACTAAGAAAATATCTATTGAAAGTCACAATATTAAAAAGAGATAGCAACATAATAGCACTTATTGCTATTAGTCCAGAAATCAATAACATTTTTTTCATTTTCTTATGGGTTTATTTAATTTGTCCTAACCAAATATAACTTATAAATTCTTACTTTTCTTAGTATACTCTATGGTCGTAAAAAGTTTTGTTCTCAGTCCGTCAATGTAGCCTTGCCGCTAACGGTCGCGGCTTTTTTTTGTGCGGGTTTTCGCCCTGTTTCCCTATCCACCGCTAACCAAGTTTAAAAGTAGTAAAAATGTTTGAGTATTCCTTCAGCCCGCATAAAATAAGAGCCGCTGTTAGCAGTTGACTATGCTTATTTTATTTTAATTATAACTAATCCATTCTGTCCTGCTGTTCCATACTTATCAATCGAAACTGGTCTGTCAATAATTTGAACTCCAAAAACCTTTGAGAATTTAATTTTATTCATTCTGCTATGACAGTCATCTTTGTCAATTTGCATTTCATTTATAATTAGAACAGGCTTATTTTTTACACTATCAGGTTCGTAGATTGAAAACAATTTTTTAGCTTCTTTAAATCGCTTTCGTAAAATCTTCCTTTTGTAGACACCTTTCGTCTGTAACAATATTACTTTTGTGTCAGGTAGAAAAAATGTTGAACTGTCAATTACTGACTTATCTATCTTATCAATAAGCACAACATCGCTTTGTAAATATTGATTAAAAATAGAATCAATGGTTTCATGTTCAATAAAAATACCATTCAAAATATAAATAGTTTTATTATCAATTTCCATTTCAGGAAAAGTTGTCACTATCCAATTGTCAATATAATTCTTAGTAAGATTTTGTCCATTCAGCGAACAAAAACTTATCATTAAAAAACTCAATATCTGCAATGTCTTCCGCATAGTTTACTGCTAACGGTTCGCGGCTATATTGTGAGCGGGTTTTGGTTCCGTTTCACTTTCAGCCGTTAAAAAGTTAAAGATAGCAAAATTTGTCAAAATTTGATTTCACCCCGCTTACAATATGAGCCGCTGTTGGCGTGTCGTTTTTATTTCTTCAATAATTCTTTAAAGTCATTCCTGCTGTATATTCCAGGACTTGCATGCGAACCATAATTCATTTCAATATTCACATAGTTAATTGAGTTATTTTCTGTCAATGTGAAAACCGTTTCACCAAGAAAACAGAATGCACCCGTAGAACCCATTTGTTCACCTAAAAATTCGTCTTCTATTATTCGAATTCTAATTGTGTCTGATGATTGGTCAATATATTCTAATTTGCTTTTTGCAGTCCTTCTATTTAGTATTTCAATTAATTCATTTGGTGTCTGTGAAATTGAGTCTAAAAGTTTGCCTTTTTCCAAGAATTCATAATTTCTAATTGTGTCAAATTCAGTATGCCAATACAAGTCTGTAATTATCACAGAATTGAAGTCATAATATTTTTCACACTTTTTCAATTCATAATTCCAACTTCCACCACTGTCAAGACACGAATCAATCGCAAAAAACTTTCTTGTCCAAATAGTTCCAAGAATTGAAATTATTATGATTACAAGAATTAATGTTCCAATAAGTACTTTTTTATTCATCAAAGTCCAGTTTATGAAAATGCACGCCAACGGTCGCGGCTTAGAAAAGTGCGGGTTTTTGCCCTGTTTCCCTATCCGCCGTTAATAAAGTTTAAAAATAGTAAAAATGTTTGAGTATTACGTCACCCCGCATTTTTTTAGAGCCGCTGTTATGGGTTGTAATTTTAATTAATTTTCAATTGTTCAGTTCTATATTTTTCAATCAAGGCTAATTTTTCTTCTTCCTTCTGTTTAATCCAAACATATGGTTCAGAATTCTGCTCACCTTTTTCGTTATAAATTGTCAAATGAGACAATATCATGTCATTAGCTAACTGAACTTCCCAAAAACCGTATCTTAAAACATCATTTTCAATTTCATGGCAATGATAACCAGTTCCATAATATAATGAGGGTTCATTCATTTGTAATTCCAAATAAACATCCCTATGTCCAAGAACTGAAATACCATTCTTTACATAAAGTTTATTCTTATCACGTAATAATTCAAAACAATAATGAACTTCTTCAGGTTCATATTTTTTCTTAACTAAATAGAGACCTACAAATGGTTCATATAACTTTTTATAATTCTTCAATTTGCATTTATATTTCACAAAGCTTTGTAAGCGAGAAACTAAGTATCCAAAAACAGCGCCAATCAAAGCACCCAAAATTAATAATACATAATTGGGAGTCTGTAATTCTTTAAGACCTTTTATTATTTCATTTTGATTTATAACAATCTGAGCTTGTTTAGAATTTATAACAGTCTGGGCTGAATCTATTTTATAAAGAAATGGCTGAATAGATTTATTTAAAGTATCCACTTCATTATTGCTTGAATCAAAGTCACTTTTCGAGTTCTTTACATTTTCCATAGCGAGAATGTCTTGTCCTGAAATAGGTTGACCATTTTTGTGGTTAAAAATTGAATTTCATAAAAGGGTTTTCTTAGTTTTTTCTTCCCTAAAAATAAAGAATGAAAAAGCAGCATTCCGAAGAATGCCGGCT
>JAVEZW010000207.1:0-6882 GCA_034002805.1 Bacteroidales bacterium
TACAATAAAACTACCTAAACGATAAATTAAAAGTATTAATAGCGTATATAAAATTCGATAACGAAGGTCTTCGATTTTTGCTATATTCTTAATGGTCTGTATTAGAGCTCTCATTCAATTATAATTTTACAACGGTTCCTTGAACTGATTCGATAGCGGTAATGGCTGTTTTAGAGAAAGCATGAGCTTTAACTTCAAGCTTTTTGGTCAATGTGCCATTGCCAAGAATTTTAACCAAGCTATTCTTTTTAATAAGTCCTGCTTCAATTAAAACATCAATATCAATTGTGGTTAACCCTTTTTTTTCTGCTAATTTTTCTAAGGTATCAATGTTAATTGCCTTAAATTCTTTTCTTGAAACGTTTGTAAAACCAAATTTAGGTAAACGTCTCTGTAAAGGCATTTGACCACCTTCAAAACCAATTTTCTTTTTGTAACCTGAACGTTGTTTTGCTCCTTTGTGTCCTCTTGTAGATGTACCACCTTTACCGGAACCTTGACCACGACCAACGCGTTTACTTTTCTTAACCGATTTTTCAGCTGGTTTTAAGTTACTTAAATCCATATCTATATAAATTCTTTAAATCGTTATTATTTATCTTCAACTTTAACTAAATGATTTACTTTCGTAATCATTCCCATTACTTGTGGGGTAGCTTCTAATTCAACGGGATTATGCATTTTTTTAATACCAAGAGCTTCTAATGTTCTTTTTTGGCGTTTGGTACATCCAATCTCGCTTCTAACTTGTATAACTTTTATCTTCGCCATAAAAATTCTATTTTAAATGTATTATCCGTTAAATACTTTATCCATTGTTACACCGCGTTGATCAGCTATAGATCGTGGATCACGTAACTGAAGCAAAGCTTCGATAGTTGCTTTAACCAGGTTATGAGGGTTACTTGAACCTTTTGACTTAGCTAACACATCAGTAACTCCAACGCTCTCTAGAACTGCACGCATAGCACCACCAGCTTTTACTCCGGTACCATGTGAAGCTGGTTTTAAGAAAACTTCGGCTCCACCAAATCGTGATACTTGTTCGTGAGGAATTGTTCCTTTATAGATAGGTACTTTAACTAAATTTTTCTTAGCTGCTTCAACTCCTTTTGCGATAGCTGTAGTAACCTCTTTTGCTTTTCCTAATCCGTAACCAACAATACCATCCTCGTTACCAACAACAACGATCGCTGTAAATCCAAAGTTACGACCCCCTTTGGTTACTTTAGTTACTCGCTGAATACTAACAAGTTTATCTTTTAGTTCTAAATCGCTGGTTTTTACTTTTCTTATACTTGTTGACATAATTTTCTATTCTTAAAATTTAAGTCCACCTTCTCTGGCAGCTTCTGCTAATGATTTAACTCTACCATGATATAAAGCACCGTTTCTGTCGAAAACAACTTCGGTAATTCCTTGTTCCAAAGCTTTTTTTGATGCTAATTGACCTACAAGTTTTGCTTGTTCAATTTTAGGCAAATTTCCTTTTTCAGCAACATCTTTATTTCTAGAGCAAACTGAAAGGAGTGTTTTTCCTTCTAAATCATCAATAAATTGAACATATATCTGTTTGTTACTTCTAAAAACAGACATTCTTGGCTTTGTGGCAGTACCTTTTACCTGCTTTCTAATTCGCCTTTTTATTCTAATTCTTCTCTCTTGCTTAGTTAAAGCCATGACTATATTTTTTAAATATTGTTATACACTAGCAGACTTACCGGCTTTTCTGCGTAATTCTTCGCCGACAAATTTGATACCCTTACCTTTATATGGTTCTGGTTTTCTTAAAGAACGAATTTTAGCAGCTACCTGACCAATGAGTTGTTTATCAACGCTTGTTAAGGTAATAATAGGATTGCTTCTTCTTTCTGTTTTGGTTTCAACTTTTACTTCATTTGGAATAAGAAAATGAATATCATGTGAATAACCTAAACTCATTTCCAAAACTTGTCCTTTTGCTTCAGCTCTGTAACCAACACCAACTAATTCTTGTTGTAATGTAAAGCCTTCAGAAACACCCACTACCATATTATGAATTAATGATCTGTATAATCCATGCATTGATTTATGAGCCTTTTCTTCGCTTGGTCGGCTAACCAAAACTTGGTTGTCTTTAATTTCAATTTTAATATCTTGATGAACTAATTGCGATATTTCACCTTTTGGTCCTTTTACTTTAACCTCGTTCTTATCGCTAATAGTCACACTCACGCCTTTTGGCAAATCTATCGGTAATATTCCTATTCGTGACATTTAGTTATCCTCCTTATTAATGTACGTAACAAATTACTTCGCCACCAACGTTTAATGTACGAGCTTCTTTATCAGTAATTACACCTTTTGATGTAGATAAAATAGCTATACCTAAACCATTAAGTACACGTGGTATTTCGTCAGTACCAACATACTTACGTAAGCCCGGTTTACTAACGCGTCGAATTGAGCGTATAGCTGGAGCTTTTGTTTCAGGGTGATATTTCAAAGCAATTTTAATTATACCCTGTTTATCATCGTCTTCGAATTTATAAGAAAGTATATATCCTTTATCGAAAAGTATTTTCGTAATATCCTTTTTTAAACTTGAAGCCGGAATTTCAACTACTCTATGTTTTGCCATTACAGCATTTCTTAAACGAGTAAGATAATCTGCTATCGGATCTGTAATCATATCTCTACTTTTTATAATTTCAATCTACCAACTTGCTTTCTTTACACCAGGGATCAAACCTTTCGAAGCCATTTCTCTGAAAGTAATCCTGCTAATTCCGAATTGACGGATATAACCTTTAGGTCTTCCAGTAAGCATACATCTGTTGTGCAATCTTATTGGATTCGAGTTTTTAGGTAATCTGCTTAACCCAACAAAATCGCCTTCAGCTTTAAGTTGTGCTCTTTTAGCAGCATACTTTTCAACCAATCGTTGGCGTTTCCTTTCACGGGCTTTCATTGATTCTTTAGCCATACTATCTATTATTTCTTTTTAATATTTTTAAATGGAATCCCAAATTCGCGTAACAAAGCTATTCCTTCTTCATCGGTTTTAGCAGTAGTAACAAATGTTATTTCCATTCCTAATAACCTATTAATTTTATCGAGGTCTATTTCTGGAAAAATAATTTGTTCCTGAATACCCAGGGTATAATTTCCGCGTCCGTCAAATTTTGCGTTCACCCCGTTAAAATCACGAATTCGAGGAAGCGAAACTGAAATTAATCGCTCCATAAATTCATACATTCTTTCTTTTCGTAAGGTTACTTTAATACCAATAGGCATTCCTTTACGAAGTTTGAAATTCGAAATATCTTTTTTCGAATATGTTTTAATAGCTTTCTGTCCAGCTATAATTGTTAGTTCATCCTGAGCAGCATCAATAAGCTTCTTATCTGCAACTGCCTGACCAACGCCTTGATTAATAACGATTTTTTCTAATCTTGGAACTTCCATTACTGAACTGTAACTGAACTCCTTTTTTAAGGCAGGGATAATTTCTTTTTTATACCTGGTCTCTAATGTTGGCGTGTATTCCATTACTTAATCTCCTCTCCTGATTTTTTTGAATAACGCACTAATTTGCTTTTATCATTTAACCGACGTCCAATTCGGGTTGGTTTTCCAGTTGATGGATCAACAACCATTAAATTTGAAATATGAATTGGTGCTTCTTTTTTAATAATTCCACCTTGTGGACTTTTAGCATTCGGTTTTGTATGTTTCGAAACCATGTTTACGCCTTCAACAATAGCTTTTTCCTTTTCGTAAATCACTTCAAGTACTTTACCTTGTTGACCTTTAGACTCACCTGCATTAACGTAAACAGTATCGCCTTTCTTTATGTGTAATTTCCTTCGCATGCAGCTATAATTTTTTAATTATAATACTTCTGGAGCTAATGAAATAATTTTCATATACTTATCGCGCAACTCTCTAGGAATTGGGCCAAAAATACGTGTACCTCTTATTTCACCGGCATTATTTAACAATACAACGGCATTGTTATCGAAACGAATATACGAACCATCCTGTCTTCGAACTTCTTTTTTAGTTCTAACCACAACAGCTTTCGAAACTGTTCCTTTTTTAACTTCTCCAGATGGTAAAGCGCTTTTAACAGCAACTACGATTGTATCGCCTATACTTGCATATCTTTTGCCTGTACCACCAAGTACTCTTATACACAATACTTCTTTGGCTCCGCTATTATCAGCTACTGTTAATCTACTTTCTTGTTGTATCATGGCTATTTAACTCTTTCAATAATTTCAACTAATCTCCAACATTTATTTTTGCTCAAAGGTCTAGTCTCCATAATTCGTACTGTATCCCCTATATTGCAAGTGTTTTCTTCATCGTGTGCAGTAAATTTTGTTCTGCGGTTGATGAATTTCCCGTATTTTGGATGTTTTACTTTTCTTTCTACAGTAATGACAATGGTTTTATCCATCTTATTACTAACAACAACCCCAACACGTTCTTTTCTCAGATTTCTTGCTGTTTCCATTTTTCACAATTAACTGTTTGAACTCTCGTTTAATTCTCTTTTACGCAACTCAGTTTTTAACCTGGCAATATTTTTGCGGGTTTGTTTAATTTTCAAAGGATTGTCTAAAGGAGACACAGCATGATTAAGCTTTAGACGAGTCAGATGAGAACTCTCTGTATCAATTCTTTCTTCTAACTCCTTTGTTGTTAACTCTTTAATTTCAGAACTTTTCATTTCGCACTAATTTGTTTTTTCAACATAATCACGTCTAACTACAAATTTTGTAGTAATAGGCAGTTTTTGAGCAGCCAATCGCAAAGCTTCTTGTGCTATTTCGAATGGAACTCCTTCGGCTTCGATCAGGATTCTTCCTGGTTTTACCGGAGCAACAAATCCTTCTGGAGCACCTCTACCTTTACCCATACGTACTTCGGCGGGTTTTTTAGTGATAGGTTTGTCCGGAAATATACGAATCCAGATTTGTCCTTCTCTTTTCATATATCTTGTCACAGCTTGTCGAGCTGCTTCAATTTGACGACCTGTAATCCAGCACTCTTCAAGAGCTTTGATTCCGAAAGAACCAAATGCTAATTGATTTCCGCGTTGGGCATTGCCTTTCATCTTGCCCTTCTGGACTCTTCTGTATTTAGTTTTCTTTGGCTGTAACATTTCAAATCCTCATTAATATTTCTTATTATCTCTTTTCTTTCTGCCAAAGTTTCCTTTTGCAGGTTTCTGATTACCAACTTGACCCTTAGGTGTTGCTGGTGAAGCAGATAAATTTGGTGCTAAATCTGGTTTCCCATAAATCTCACCTCTGCAAATCCAAACTTTAACTCCCATTAAACCTACTTTTGTTAAAGCTTCGCTTAATGCATAATCTATATCTGAACGGAACGTATGTAACGGAGTACGTCCTTCCTTATATACTTCAGTACGTGCCATTTCGGCTCCACCTAATCGACCAGAAATCTGAACTTTAATACCTTCGGCACCCATTCTCATGGTTGAAGCTATTGCCATCTTGATTGCACGACGATAAGAAATCTTACCCTCGATCTGACGAGCAATACCACTACCAACGATTGTTGCATCCAGCTCAGGTCTTTTAACTTCAAAAATATTGATTTGAACTTCTTTTTTGGTAATTTTTTTCAATTCCTCTTTAAGTTTATCAACTTCCTGGCCTCCTTTTCCGATAATAATTCCCGGACGAGCAGTATTAACAGTTACAGTGATAAGTTTTAATGTTCTTTCAATAATTATTTTCGAAATACTTGCTTTAGCTAATCGAGCTTCGAGATACTTTCTGATTTTTGTATCCTCAACCAGTTTATCGGCATATTTTCTTCCACCGTACCAATTAGAATCCCAACCTTTAATGATTCCCAATCGATTTGAAATCGGATTAACTTTTTGTCCCATCTATTATTCTGTTTGAGTATCGTTGTTACTTAAATTATCAAGCACTATGGTAACGTGATTTGATCTTTTTCTGATTCTGTGAGCTCTACCTTGAGGAGCTGGCTGAACTCTTTTTAAGGTTCGTGCCTGATCAACAAAAATCTCTTTCACAATTAACTTGCTATCTTCTATTCGAACACCTTCGTTTTTAATCTGCCAGTTTGAAATAGCTGACATAAGCAGTTTTTCCATTCGGCCTGAAGCTTCTTTCGAATTAAATTTCAACACATCAAGAGCTCTATTTACTTCCATCCCTCTAACCATGTCAGCAACTAATCTCATCTTTCTTGGTGATGTAGGGCAATTTCGTAAAACAGCAAAATACTTTTCTTTTTTGCTCTCTTTGATCTGATTTGCTCTTATTCTTTTTCTAGCACCCATTATAGTCTATATTTTTTTGTGTAAAACTATTGTTGGTTATTAACCTTTTTTATTTCCGGCATGACCTCTGAAAGTACGGGTTGGTGAAAATTCACCTAATTTATGACCAACCATATTTTCGGTAACATATACCGGGATAAATTTATTCCCATTATGAACAGCTATCGTATGCCCAACAAAATCTGGAGATATCATTGATCTGCGTGACCATGTTTTTACTACAGATTTTTTACCTGACTGGTTCAGATCTTGAACTCTTTTTTCAAGTTTGAAATCAATAAATGGGCCTTTTTTAAGTGATCGACTCATAGCAAACTATTTTATTTCTTTCGTTTTTCTACAATATATTTATTAGAAGCTTTTTTAGGAGTTCTAGTTTTATATCCTTTAGCAGGAATACCTTTTCTAGATCTTGGATGACCTCCTGAAGCTCTACCTTCACCACCACCCATTGGGTGATCAACAGGGTTCATAACAACACCACGAACTCTTGGACGAATACCTAACCATCTGTGTCTTCCAGCTTTACCTGAAACCTCAAGACTATGATCAGA
>JAVEZW010000208.1:0-6854 GCA_034002805.1 Bacteroidales bacterium
CGCCTGACCGGTGCGTGCACATTTGCCACTAAATCGAGATGTGTATTGTAAAACGACTTCATGGGATTAATTTGCCGCAAATGTACGATATTTTTTTGTATTTTGCAATGTCGGGATTGCAAAAATAAGGAAATTGAGTTTTAAAAAGGATGACTTGAGATAAGCTTTTACGAAATCTATCCATTTGTAAAGCTTTTATATAACCACACTGATTATTCATAGATATTTTACTAAATAGCTAAACTCATTGTTTCAATAGTGAATTTCCTAAAAATACTTAATAATTAAAGCTGTGCTTAATTTATTAAGTGAAGATTTAGTAAATTTGCAACACAATTTAAAAATGCTCAACATTAAATTGAAATAACTAACATTCCTATTGACTGCTGGTATTGAGAAAAGAGATATTTATATCCAAGTTTGCCGACTTTATCTCTTTATCAGCAGTTTTCTTATTATAAAATTCCGATATACAAATTGATAACTAAGATTATTAAAAGGACAGAACACATGCAGAATATAAAAAGATGGAAAAAATAGTAACAACAAATCTGAAACTGGGAATTATTGCAGGTGGACAACTTGGAAAAATGCTTATTCAAGAAGCAAGCAAATGGGATTTAATAACATATGTTTTGGATAATGATGAAAATTGCCCTGCCGCAAGTATTGCCTCATACTACATTAAAGGTAGTAATGTCGATTTCTCCTCTGTTTACGAATTCGGGAAAATGGTAGATGTTTTGACTTTTGAAATCGAGAATGTTAATATTGAAGCGCTTCAAAAACTTAAATCGGAAGGTCTGAGAATTGTTCCCGACCCTGCCTTGTTAGCGTTAATACAGGATAAAGGTTTACAGAAAGAATTCTATAAAAAGAATAGTATCCCAACTTCTCAGTTTAAAATATATGAATCGAAAGAATCAATTTTAAGTGGTTTTGAAAATGGAGAAATTAAATTGCCATTTGTGCAGAAATTAAGGAAAGGAGGATATGATGGGCACGGAATTGCAATTATTAAGGACATCGGTGATTTTTCGAAAATACTTTCAGGGCCCTCAGTAATCGAAGAAAAGGTTGATGTTGAAAAAGAAATTTCGGTAATTGTTGCCCGCAATAAAAATGGAGAAATTAAATGCTACCCTGTGGTTGAAATGCTGTTTGACCACCATGCAAATCTTGTGGATAAATTAATTTGTCCATCATCAATAACAGTTGAACAATCACAAAAAGCAGTTGAACTGGCAAGCGAAATAGTTGAATTGCTGAATATGGAAGGCTTGCTTGCTGTTGAGTTTTTTATTGATTCAAAAGGCGAAGTAATTGTAAACGAAGTTGCACCCCGACCACATAACAGTGGTCATCATACGATTGAAAGTATTATAACGTCACAATTTGAACAACATTTGCGGGCAATATTAAATCTGCCCCTGGGAAGTACAAAAATCAAACTCCCTTCGGTAATGATAAATATATTAGGTGCTGTTGGGTATGAAGGTCCGGTAATTTACGATGGATTAACGGAGAGTATGGCAATTGATGGGGTAAAAATTCATTTATATGGAAAAAAAATAACAAAACCATACCGAAAAATGGGACATGTCACTGTTATGTCATCAACCATAGCGTGTGCTCTCATAAAAGCTGAAAAGGTGAAACAATTAATAAGAGTGAGATCATGAATAAATCAGTAAGTATCGTAATGGGTTCAGAATCCGATTTGCCTGTAATGAAACAAGCGGCCGAAATGCTTGATATATTTGGAATTGGTTACGAAATTGATATAGTTTCGGCACACCGTACACCCGGCAAGTTATATGAATTTGCATCAAATGCTCATAAACGGGGAATTAATGTTGTCATTGCAGGAGCAGGTGGGGCAGCGCATTTGCCCGGAATGGTGGCAGCCATATCGCCTCTGCCTGTAATCGGAGTGCCAATTAAATCAAGCAATTCCATTGACGGTTGGGATTCCGTGCTTTCGATATTACAAATGCCGGGCGGTGTACCTGTTGCAACCGTAGCTTTGAATGGGGCCAAAAATGCAGGAATTCTTGCAGCTCAAATAGTATCGGCTTCTGACAGTTCAGTAAGGGAAAAAATTATCGAATACAAACAAACGCTTAATGAACAAGTAATTATCAAGTCGAATAATTTGAAAAATATTGTTTAGATATAAAATGGTATTATAGTGAATCGAAAACCTCCAATCCCGGGAATATTGAAATCAATTAAAACAAAATAAATGAAAAAGTTTTTGACCGTATGCGCGGCATTTATAATAATGATTTGTTTGGGCGGTGTATATGCCTGGAGTCTTATTGCTTCAGAATTAATGTCTGTTTATAATTTTACCGCTACCCAATCACAACTTATATTTGGTACTATAATAGCTATTTTCCCTACCACCATGATATTTGTTGGTCAACTCGCCCGTAAAATACACACGAGGTATTTAGGATATATTGCCGGTTTCCTTTTTATTAGTGGATATATGTTGGCTGGCAATGCCAACGGAAATTTTATGCTTACTTACCTCGGACTGGGCATAATAGCGGGAATATCAACAGGTTTTGGTTATTGGATATCGCTAACAATACCGGTTCAGTGGTTTCCTGAAAAAAAAGGATTAATTACCGGAATAGCCACAGCCGGTTTTGGTTTGGGAGCTGTAATTATGTCTTCACTTTCCGAAAGAATTCTGTTGAGTGGAAAAGATGTGTTGGAACTAATCCAAATTATAGGTATCACGTATGGCATCACGGTGATTATTTTTTCAAATCTGATTATACCAAAAAATCAGGTTTCTGATCCTGTAACAATTAATATTAAATTAAAAGAAGCCATTACTTCGAGCATTTTCGGCTTACTATTTACCGGTATGTTTTTGGGAACATTTGCAGGATTACTGATCATAGGGAGTTTGAAAATTATTGGTGAACAAAGTAATATCAACAATCACGTACTTATAGTCGGAGTTTCCTTGTTTGCTGCATCAAACTTTTTGGGTAGGATAACCTGGGGATTTCTGAGCGATTATATCGGGGCAAACCTGGGTATATTTCTCGCATTATTAATTCAATCAATGGCAATTATTTCATTTAATATTTTTACCCACACTGACACTACATATATGATTCTTTCCTTTTTGATAGGTTTTGGTTTTGGAGGTAATTTTGTTCTGTTTGCCAAAGAGACGGCACAAGTATTTGGAATGCAAAAATTAGGTGTAATATACCCATATGTGTTATTGGGATATGCTATTGCCGGCATTGCCGGTCCTGCACTTGGAGGAATTCTGTTCGATTTTTCAGATTCATTTTTTTATGCTATTATGCTTGCAAGCGTCATGAGTCTTGTGGGGAGTTTATTGTTTTTAAATCAGTTTATTAAATCAAAAAGAAATGAGTTGATTAAAAATAAATCCTGATATTTTTGCACAAGAACTTGAAAATACATTATTTTACATCAAAATAGCGATTGTAAATTAAATGTAATTGAATTTACTCAACATGACCAATATTTGATATGAGAAATAACGAAAGTCCATTTCAAAACATAACAGATCGCAAACATTTTATAATAAGCTGTTATGTTGAGATGTTATCCAGAATTAATGAGCATGAAATTATTCCTTTTATTAATAGTAATCCGCAAAATCTTTCTTTAACAGATGATAGCGATGATGCTGTTTTTATAGATAAATTAATCCAATCATTAAGTATTTACTTCCAGTTGATGACTTTGGTAGAAGAAAATGCCGCCACACATTACCGAAGGAATAAAGAAAATAAAAAAAGCATAGCATCAATCAGAGGCTCTTGGGGGGAAGTTTTCGAAATCTGGAGAGATCAAAGTTTAAAAGAGGATGATATGTTAAATGTCATCTCGCAGGTCAATGTGATGCCTGTACTTACTGCACATCCGACAGAAGCAAAACGGGTAACTGTAATTGAAATACATCGTGAACTGTATTTGCTTTTGGTTCAAAGAGAAAATGTGTCTCTCAGTAAACTTGAACAGAATGAGAATAAAGAAAAAATTATAAACCTGTTGGAAAGATGGTGGAGGACGGGTGAAATTTACTTAGAAAAGCCAGATGTAAGACACGAGAGAGCAAATATTATATATTACCTGAGTAAAATATTTCCGACGGTGTTGGAAAAAAGTGACCAGCAACTAAAATGGTCATGGATAGAAATGGGCTTTAACCCCAATAAAATAAAAAATCCCGATTTATTTCCTAAAATAAGTTTTGGAAGCTGGGTTGGTGGCGACAGAGACGGACATCCTTTTGTAACTCCGGGTATTACACAAGAAACATTGTTGTTACACAGAAACTGTGCTCTTTCTTTAATACAAACGCAATTGTTATCATTAGCAGGTAAACTTTCTGTATCTGCTTTGAGTAACCCGGTTCCATTTTTACTATCCGAAGCGATTGAAAAAAAATCAAAAGCATTAGGTCAATCAGGTGAAAATGCGGTTCGAAGAAATCATTATGAACCATGGAGACAATATGTGAGTTTGATATTATTGCAGTTAGAAAATACTATTTCCGGAGAAAATATAAATACTCAGGCACAATACAGATCAAGCAAGGCCTTAAGTGAAGACCTGAAGTTTTTAAGGACAATTCTTGTCAATAACGGTTTGAAAGGAATTTCAGAAGATTTATTATTCCCGATAGAAAGAACAGTAAATTGTTTTGGGTTCCACCTGGCTAAATTAGACATTAGACAAAATAGTGCTTTTCACGACAAAGCCATCACCCAAATTTTGTTGACAAGTGGATACAATGATTATGATTTTGAAAATTGGGAAGAGCAAAAACGCATTGACTTTCTAAACAAAACCCTGGAAAACCATTCGCCCATAACTGATATTACTGTATCATACGGTGTTGAAGCTGATGATGTGTTAGATTGTTATAGAGTAGTTCGAGATCACATCAATAAATATGGTTCGGAGGGTATAGGTTCATTTATTGTTAGCATGACCAGAAATCTCAGCGATTTGCTTGTAGTATATTTGCTGATGAGAGAAACTCAGCTATTAAATACGAACATCAAAGTAGTTCCACTATTTGAAACAATTGAAGACCTGAATAATGGTCCCCAGATATTAGAGAAGTTTCTGCAACACCCCATAACAAAACAAAGGTTTGTTGATAAGACACATAAACAAGAAGTTATGTTGGGTTATAGCGACAGTAATAAAGATGGAGGAACTATCACCAGTAAATGGAATATCTTCAAAGCGGAAAAGGCATTCTCAGAAATAGGCAAAAGAAATAATTCGGAAGTTTATTTTTTTCACGGAACAGGCGGCACCATCAGTAGAGGAGGAGGTAAGTATCATCGCTTTTTAGAAAGCATGCCATTAAACACAGTAAATAATATTGTTAAAATTACAGTTCAGGGAGAATCGGTTGCTCAGCTTTTTGGAAATCCGCTAACGGCAACTTATAACTTAAATGCTTTAGCCTCCGGGGTAGCTAAACAAACGATTAAAAGTAAATTCAACAATGATGAATCAACTTTTCCTTATGAAACCATGGAGTTTTTAGCTCAAAAATCATTCGAGCACTACAAAGAATTCATTGATACCCCCGGATTTATAAATTTTTATAGCAAAGTTACCTGTATAGATTTATTGGAGAAAAGCAAAATTGGCTCCCGCCCTTTAAGAAGATCAGGGGTAAGAACACTTAAAGACCTGAGAGCAATTCCATGGGTGTTTAGCTGGAATCTGTCACGAATCACAATTACCGGATGGTATGGCATTGGAGAAGCGTTGAAAAAGTTAAAAGAAGAACGGCCGGAAGCTTTTCAGGATTTAAAAAGCCGGGTGAATGATTGTGCATTTATTAAGTTCTTGTTAATTCAAACAGAAACCAATTTAATTCTGTCGAATGTCGAAATAATGAAGCTTTACGCCGATCTACATGAAAATGATGTAGAAAAACAGTTGTTTATGGATAAAATCCTTATTGATTACGAATATGGGTTTAAGATGATTGCTGAACTACACGGTGAATCTGCAGCTACAAGAAGAAAAGGACAATATGATAATTTAAAATGGAGAAACAGTAAATTAAAAATTCTTCACCAACTTCATATTAAATTCCTAAAAAGGTGGAGAAATCTACATGATCAGGACAGTCTTGAAAATGAAAAGTTACTCACAAAATTACTCAGTATTATTAATTCGCTATCAAGCGGGTTGAAAAATACCGGATGAAATAGAAATAATTTGATATCACAAATCTTCACGCAGGGATTTATTTTATTTGTGTTTTAATTACCATGATCAGAAAAGCAACATCCGGTGATTCAGAAACCATTTCAGTTTATTTATTGCTTGCCATGGAGGATATCGTATATAAGTTTCTCGGTTGTGATGATTATCAGCAAGCCCTGAAATTTATGCGGTATTTTGTCAGCAATGAGAATAACCAGTATTCGTATCAGAACTGTTGGGTAACAGAAGAAGCAGGCAGTATTATCGCAGCGGTTAATTTATACGATGGAGCGCGGTTGCAGGAGTTACGTGAACCGGTAATACAATATGTACGAAAACATTTTAATAAAGATTTCAATCCCGAAGATGAAACCCAACCGGGTGAGTATTATATTGATACACTCGGAGTTAGTCCTGGTATGCAGGGTAAGGGAGTTGGTTCTCAGTTGTTGAAATTCCTGATTGATGAATATGTGTTCCGGCAGAAGTGTACATTGGGTTTGCTGGTTGATGAGGATAATCCGGGTGCCAAAAAACTGTATCTGAAACTGGGTTTTAAAGTTGTTGGCCGAAAGTTTTTAGCAGGCAAGCCAATGGAGCATCTTCAATGT
>JAVEZW010000209.1:0-6818 GCA_034002805.1 Bacteroidales bacterium
TTTAACTTCTCATCACAGAATAGTATCTTTGCATTAATTATAATCTGCCAAAAATTATTAAAATGCACGAAAAGATCATTATTCTTGATTTTGGTTCGCAATATACACAGTTAATAGCTCGTCGTGTGCGCGAATTAAATGTTTATTGCGAAATACATCCATTTAATAAAATCCCTGAACTGAATAATACTGTAAAAGGAGTAATCCTTTCTGGCAGTCCTTTTTCTGTTCGCGATGCAAATGCACCATATCCTGATTTGTCGAATATTAAAAATAAATTCCCATTGCTGGGTGTTTGCTATGGCGCGCAATTTTTGGCACACAACTATGGCGGCGAAGTACTGGCATCAAAACACCGTGAATATGGCCGTGCACGCTTAAATTACATTGATACAGAATCTGATTTAATGAAAGGCATACAACCCAATTCTCAGGTTTGGATGTCGCATGGAGATACAATCACTAAAATACCAGATACCTACAAAATAATTACCAGCACAGCAGATGTTAAGTTTGGTGGTTTTAAAATAATGGATGAACAAACCTATGGTATTCAGTTTCATCCAGAGGTTTATCATACAGAACAAGGTAAACAACTGCTCGAAAACTTTATTGTACATATTTGTGGATGCAAACAGGACTGGACTCCTGCAGCTTTTGCTGATGAAACGATTAAAGAATTAAAGGCAAAACTGGGAAACGATAAGGTTGTACTTGGATTATCGGGTGGTGTAGATTCATCTGTTGCCGGAGTGCTTTTGCATAAAGCAATAGGTAAAAATCTAACATGTATTTTTGTTGATAACGGATTGTTACGTAAAAACGAATTCGAGAAAGTTCTTGAATCATACAAAGATATGGGCCTCAACGTTATTGGAGTAAATGCCAAAAACAGATTTTTAACCAACCTGAAAGGTAAATCCGAGCCCGAAGAAAAAAGGAAGATCATTGGAAAAGAATTTATCGAGGTTTTCGACGAAGAAGCTCACAAAATTAAAGATGTAAAATGGCTGGCCCAAGGAACTATATATCCCGATGTTATTGAATCAATTTCGGTTAATGGACCATCGGCAACTATCAAATCACATCATAATGTAGGCGGATTACCAGAAAAAATGCATCTAAAAATTGTTGAACCACTGCGTTTACTATTTAAAGATGAAGTAAGACGTGTTGGAGCTTCAATTGGTGTAAAAGATGAATTGCTAAAACGACATCCATTTCCAGGTCCAGGTTTGGCAATCAGAATCTTGGGTGATATAACTCCTGAAAAAGTACAAATACTTCAGGAGGTTGATGATATTTACATTGAAGGCCTTAAAGAATATGGCCTATACGATAAAGTTTGGCAAGCTGGTGTTATTCTTTTACCTGTTCAATCGGTTGGTGTTATGGGTGATGAACGAACCTATGAGAATGCAGTTGCATTAAGAGCTGTTTCATCAACAGATGGAATGACAGCCGATTGGTCGCATCTACCCTACGAGTTTCTGGCTGATATATCAAACAAAATAATCAACAATGTTAAAGGTATTAACAGAGTTGTTTATGATATTAGCTCAAAACCACCTGCCACAATTGAATGGGAATAACACGAAAGGAAAAAGGAACTTTTTCCTTTTTCTTTTGTTTTGTAAAATATATAATTAATACATGTCGTCGGCAACCACTTTTTT
The DNA here is from genome assembly GCA_034002805.1 of Bacteroidales bacterium. GTDB lineage: Bacteria > Bacteroidota > Bacteroidia > Bacteroidales > UBA12077 > UBA12077. The sequence goes on from JAVEZW010000209.1 coordinate 1,677, forward strand.
AAAGTTTACTGGATTCCTAAGTCATAATGACATTACCATTATTGCTAATAAGTTTATGGATAAGGCAGAATCGTTGGGCATTAGCAACTCTTTTGCACGTAAAATTGTCGTGTTGATCATTGAAATACTCGAAAACAATTTTTATTACACTAAATCAATTCGTAAAGAATTACCCGAACAAATCGACGAACCATTTTTTTCGATTGTTTTTCATAAAAATAAGTTTATCATTACCTCTGTTAATCCAATTAGACTTGAGGATGTTGAGCCATTAAAACAACGAATTGACGAAATAAATAAATGCGATACTGAATTTTTAAAAGAGCTTTATCTTAAAAAGTTGATCGAATCGGTTGGCAATAACAAATCCAGTCCGGGAGTAGGTTTAATAAGATTAGCAAAGATTACTAAAAATAAAATTAATTGTTCGTTTAACCAATTTGACAATAAATTCTTAAATTACAGGCTTGAAATTATTGTTAATTCAAAGTAATTTGTACAATGGAAAATCTTTACATTGAGCCCACGGAAATTACCCCGCGTGTTGATTTTGATAGTAAAAGTAAAAAGTTTGAATTATCAGGCGTTTCGAGACCCGAAGATGTAGTTGCATTTTACGAATCGATAATTTTTAAAATCGAAAAATATATTAACCAACTCCTAAAAAACGAAAATACATTAGCTAATATCAAATTTCAGCTTGTATTCGACTTAAACTATATTAATTCAGCCTCATCAAAATATATATTACAGATTTTAGGTCTTTTTAAAAAGATTTATCTAAAAGGAGCAACAGTAAACTGCACCTGGTATTACGAGGATCTTGACGATCAGATTCTTGAAGATGGCGAAGACCTTTCTGATGTTATAAAAATGGATTTCGAATTTCTGGAACGCCAATAATATTGATGGCCGTACAACGTTGTAAAATTAAAAATCATGAAAAATAAATTTTTCTCAAAATACCTGACTATTTTACTATTTATTTTACTCCCAATGTCAATGTATTCGCAGTATTTAACTGAGGATATATTTAAATTCAGCAGGGCAATGGGGTATATTTCAAATTTTTATGTTGATACAGTAAATAGTCAACAACTAGTTGAATCAGCCATAATAAATGTATTAAAAGACCTTGATCCTCATTCAGTTTACATCCCCGAAAAAGAAGTTAAGGAAATGAACCAGCCACTCGAAGGTAATTTCGAAGGTATTGGAATTCAATTTAATTTATTAAAAGATACCATTTTTATTATTTCGCCAATCTCAGGTGGTCCATCAGAAAAAGTTGGATTAAGAGCAGGTGACAGAATCATAAAAATAAACGACGAGGTTGTTGCCGGAAAAAATATTTCAACTACAGGTGTTCGTGATCGTTTAATGGGCAACAAAGGTACTAAGGTAAATGTTACCATAAAGCGAAATGGTGTTTCTGAGTTGCTTACCTTTACTATTACACGTGATAAAATTCCAATTTACAGTATTGATGCAGCCTATCTTGTTGATAACAACATCGCTTATATTAAAATAAACAGATTTGCTTTGACAACCGTTGATGAGTTTGTTGAAAAATCAATGCTTCTGAAAGAAAAAGGTGCTACTTCATTGATCCTCGACCTGAGAGATAATGGTGGTGGTTTTTTGGATAAAGCAATTGAATTAGCTGATCACTTTTTAGATGATAAAAAACTTATTGTATATACCGAAGGAATGCGATCACCAAAAACCGAAAGTTTTGCCACTGCACAAGGTATATTTCAGCAAGGCAATATTGTTATATTAATTGATGAGGGGTCTGCATCGGCTAGCGAGATAGTTGCCGGAGCTGTTCAGGACTGGGATCGTGGTATAATTATAGGACGTCGTTCTTTTGGTAAAGGGTTAGTGCAAAAACCTTTTTATTTGCCTGATGGCTCAATGATGAGGCTAACAGTTGCAAAATACTACACTCCGACAGGTAGAGCTATTCAAAAACCTTACAATGAAGGTGTTGACAAATACGAAGCCGAATTGTTAAAACGTTACAAGCATGGCGAAATGCTTAACAAAGACAGTATTTCCTTTCCTGATTCGTTAAAATACTTTACTCTAACAAATAAACGTGTGGTATTTGGTGGTGGTGGTATTATGCCTGATATTTTTGTTCCTATTGATACAACTCAGGTTACACCTTATTATAGTAAGATACTTCGACAAGGTATTTTAAACTCATTTGTGCTGGAGTATGTTGATAAGAATAGGAAATCATTAAAATCATCCTACTCTGATTTTAAAAAGTTTAACGAAAAGTTCGAAGTAAATGACAAAATTATAAACGAACTGGTAACCTATGGTCTGGATAGCAAAATCGAAGCAACAACTGATGAAATCGATAAATCTAAAAAAGATTTTGCTCTTGTTATAAAAGCACTAATTGCACGCGACCTATGGGAAATGAGTGAGTATTTCCAGATTGTTAACGTTCGTGACAAAGGATTTAACACAGCGATTGAGGTAATAAAAAACTGGGATAAATACTATACGGAAGTTCTAATTAAACAATAACAACCTAGTATTTTCTAATTATTAAAATAACTTTGCAGCATTCATTTTTTTACAATGCTGCAAAGTTTTTTAACATGGATTAATAGTCATTATGTCGAAGTACTCGGCACCGTTTTCGGCCTATTCTATATTTTCCTTTCGATAAAACAAAGTGTTTGGTGTTGGCCTTTCGGATTAGTTTCGTCGGTAATTTACATTTTTGTGTTTTTCTATTCAGGATTTTATGCCGACATGGGATTACAGTTTTATTATGTTTTTATAAGTATTTATGGTTGGTATAATTGGGCTTTCGGAGGGAAAAAGGAGATTAATAAAATACTCCACATTACTGTTACAAGCGCTAAATTGTGGGTTAAATTGTTTATTGCGAACGCAATACTTTTTGTTATAATCTCATATATCCTTATAAATCATACCGATTCGACCATCCCCTACTGGGATGCTTTTACAACCGCAGCAAGCATTGTTGCCACATGGATGCTAGCGCAGAAAAAAATTGAACACTGGCTTATCTGGATTGTTGTTGATATAGTTTCACTAGGTTTATATATTTACAAAGATTTGTTTGCGACAGTTATTTTATTTGCTGTTTACACCATATTAGCATTAATTGGTTATCTGGAATGGAGAAAAGATCTGAAAAAAATATTAAAAGAATCGTAATTATTGGTCCAGAATCAACGGGTAAAACTGAATTAGCTCAATTTTTAGCTAAAAAATTCAATACCGTTTACATTCCCGAATATGCACGCGAGTACATTGAGCATTTAAATCGCTCATATACATACGATGATGTAGTTTCAATTGCAAAAAAACAAATCGAATTAGAAGGAGAATTCTCAAAAAAAGCAAATCACATCTTGTTTTTTGATACCTACTTAATACTTACCAAAGTATGGTTTCAGGTTGTGTTTAATAAGGTTCCCGAATGGCTCGATGAAAAAATCAGAGAATCATCAATTGATTTATTTTTATTATGCAATACAGAGTTGCCCTGGGTTCCAGACAAGGTTAGAGAAAATGGTGGCGAAATGAGAGAAAAACTATTTGAGATGTATAAATCTGAAATTATTCATTATGGATTCACCTACGAGGTTATTTCGGGAAAAGGGATCAATCGATTCGAAAATGCTTTAAAAGTTGTAACTAAATTTATAAATAACGAAAATTTTAAGTTCGTAAAATAAGTTTCATAACCAAAAAAGGATTATTCGTCTATTATATTAAATCTTTTAAAAAAATATTTTGCAAACTACAATTACTTAACTAATTTTAGTACTCGAAAAAAATCAATTTATTGATTCAATTTTACGAATTAAACCTATTCTTATCGTTAGCAAATGAACCTAAAATAAATTATATTTGTTTTACGAAAAAAAAAGTTTAAATTTATACAACAGAATTAGAAAATAACAAAAGCCCAATGAGCTTTAATATCGAAGAGTCTTACAGCAGAATGAGCAAAGGTGAAGTATTGCTTGCTTATAAAGGAAGTATTACTGCTGAACTAATTACAAATGTACTCGGTGTTGTTGAAACAAAGCTCGATCATGTAATTGATAATTCTATCATTAAAAAGAAAATATACAATGTACTAGTTGAAAGTTTACAGAATCTGTATCATCATGTTGACGACTTACCAACGGATTATAGTGATAAGCTCGATATACATTTTGGTATATTTGTAATCTCTAAAACTGATGAAACGTACAAAATAATTACTGGCAACTTTATCAGAAACGATAAAATTAAAAAACTAAAAGAAAGACTTGATAAAATAAAAACGTTGTCAAAAGACGAACTAAAAGATTTATACAAATTTGTATTAAACAATCAAAAGTTCTCTGATAAAGGTGGTGGTGGTCTAGGACTTATAGACATTGCAAGAAGAACAGGTGGCAAAATAGAATATTATTTTGAAGATTATGACACCAATTTTTCTTTTTTTAGATTAGATATTATAATTGACCAATCATAAATAGTAGAAATTTTAAAAACCAACAATATGGAATCAATTTCAATAGAAGGAACTCCAAAAACCCCAAGTGTAAGTTTTGACGCTAATACAGGGATAATTGAAATTAAAGGCCGCTCAATACCTGAAAATTCTATCGAATTTTATCGACCTTTAGTTGAGTGGTTAGAAGAATACTCAAAAGAGCCTCAAAAGCTTACAACAGTAAATATTCAACTCGAATATTTTAATACCAGCTCATCGAAGTGTATTCTTGATGTTTTTAAGAAATTAGAAACTATTAAGAAAGCTAAAAATGAGGTGATCATTAACTGGTATTACGAAGAAGATGATGAAGATATGCTTGAAGCGGGTGAAGACTACGAATCGATAATTCGTATACCTTTTAAAATGATTGAAGTTGTAGACTAAAGTTCTGTTAAAAATTAATAAAAGCTGCAGGATAGTTATATGCTGTAGCTTTTCGCATTTATTTTCATGCAAAATAAAGGTTTCTCGGATCACTTCATAATTCTGTGGGATGGTAAAAAATTACGCATAAATTTTAGCTACTCTGTATAAAAAGAAAGAAGTATCGTTTACACCTCTTAATGATGATCTAAAAGCCTTAAGTTTAGCATTAA
>JAVEZW010000210.1:0-6615 GCA_034002805.1 Bacteroidales bacterium
CATTGGTTCAAAAAGCCAGCGGCAACAATCTTACAAAAGAACTTATTGCTGAGGTTGCCGAAGTGGTTGGTGTTACACCTTCGAGAGCATTTGGTGTTGCTACGTATTATTCAATGTTCAATGTGAGCAAAGGTATTGGTAAATATCATATTCAGGTTGATACCAATATACCAGCAACTCTTATGGGTGCGCTTAAATTATACGATTATATCAGCAAAAAACTTGGAATAAAACATGGTGAAACTACTCCTGATGGTTTGTTTACTCTGTCAAAAGTAGAATGTCTTGCTTCTTGCGGAACGTGTCCTGTAGTTCAGGTTAATGATGTTTATTACGAACTCATGACTCCTGAAAAGTTTGATATGCTGATCGATTCGTTGCGAAAAGGCGTAATGCCCGAGCTACCTGTTGAGTATAACTGGGCAACACAATGCAATGTGTTATTAAAGAGAAGAGGCGATAAAAATGCTGTTACCATTGAAGGATACAAAAAGTCTGGTGGATATAAGGTTTTGGACAAAGCACTTAAGATGAAACCTGAGGAGATCATTAGTGAGGTAAAAAATTCGCAGCTTCGTGGTCGTGGTGGTGCTGGATTTCCAACAGGTGTTAAATGGAGCTTCTTACCAAAAAATACAGGTAAACCAGTTTATTTGATTTGTAACGCTGATGAAGGTGAACCAGGAACATTTAAAGATCGTCAGATTTTAGCATATGATCCCCATTTGCTTATCGAGGGTATGGCTATTTCGGCTTATGCTCTGGGCTGTAAAACAGCTTTTATCTATATCCGAGGCGAATTTAGCTGGATTGCAACTATCCTTGAAAAAGCGATTGATGAAGCTAAAAAGGATAACCAGTTAAAAGATCTTGATATTATTGTTCATCAGGGTGCTGGATCATATATCTGTGGCGAAGAAACAGCTCTTATTGAGTCGATTGAAGGAAAAAGAGGGTTGCCTCGAATGAAACCACCATTCCCTGCTGTTGCTGGATTGTATGGTTGCCCGACAATCGTTAATAATGTTGAAACACTTGCAAGCATTCCGTTTATCGTTGAAAATGGAGCAGATGCATTTAAAAAGTGGGGTTCTGAAGGTGGATACGGATTTAAATTATATGGTGTTTCTGGTGCAGTAAATAAGCCTGGTGTTTATGAATGCCCAATGGGAATAACATTTAAAGAACTCATCGAAATGGCTGGTGGAGTTAAAGGCAAAATGATCGGTGTTATAGTTGGAGGATTATCTGTGCCAATTTTAACTCCTGAAGAATTGAAAAAAGGAACAGGCTTAAAAATGGATTACGAATCATGTATTGAGTATGGTACATCTTTAGGCTCAGGCGGTGTTATGGTGATAAGCGATGAGTTTAATATTCCCGAAATTGCTGCTCGAACTATTCAATTCTATAATCACGAATCATGCGGACAATGCACTCCTTGTCGTCAGGGCTCCGGAATGATGGTAAACCTGCTCAATAAAGTTGTAAGCGGTAATGGCGAAGAAGGAGATTTAGATAAAGTACTTTGGTTCTGTGATAATATTAAAGGGAATACTCTTTGCCCAACAGGTGAAGCTTATTCATCACCAATAAAAGCAATGATAAATAAATTCAGACCAGAATTCGAGAAATTGATTAATTAATATTTACTAACAAAACTCTAAAAATGGAAACACAAAAACACAATCGATGGCTAATTGCTATCATGGGAACAGTTCTACAGTTGGCTCTAGGAACAGTTTATGCTTGGAGCTTTTTTCAAAAACCAATTATGGCTGCATTTGGTTGGTCAAATGTACAGGTAATGTGGATTTTTAGTTTGGCTATTTGCTTTCTTGGTATTGGAGCTGCTATTGGCGGTATGATTTTGCCAAAATTTGGTCCAAGAAAATTAGCAACTACCGGTGCTATATTATGGGGCTTGGGTTGGTTAATCGGAGCATTAGCAATGTCAATGAATAGTTTAGTATTGCTTTATATTGGTTATGGTGTTATTGGTGGTCTTGGTTTGGGATTAGGTTATGTTACTCCTGTTGCTACTGCTGCAAAATGGTTTCCTGATAAAAAAGGATTCATTACTGGTATGGTTGTTATGGGTTTTGGACTTGGTGCACTTTTAATGTCAAAAGTTATTGCTCCAACCTTTATGAAGATGTTTGAAGGTAATTTAGTTCAGGTATTTACATTTACTGGCATAGCTCTTTTAGTATTAGGTATTACTGCTGGTCTTATTATGAAAAATCCTCCTGCAGGATTTGTTCCTGAAGGTTATACACCTCCAGTTAAAAGTGCTGCAAGCCAAGGTCAGGAAGATACCTTAACAGCTAAGGCGTGTATATTATCAAGAAAATTCTTAGGTATGTGGTTAATATTTTTCTTAAATATTGCTGCAGGGATTATGTTTATTGGTCTTCAATCTCCAATGTTGCAAGATCTTCTTAAAAGTACTGGTAGCACATTAGATTCAGCTGGTCTTGCTGCTGCTGGTGCTACATTAATTGCAATCAGCTCATTATTTAATGGTGTTGGCCGTTTCTTCTGGGGTGGTTTATCAGATAAAATTGGTCGTATTCAGGCTTTCCGTTTAATCTTGGGATCTCAGATACTTGTATTTGCTTTGCTCGTATGGGTTGGTAATCCATGGTTATTCGGAATTATGGTTTGTTACGTGTTACTTTGCTACGGTGGCGGATTTGGAACAATGCCATCATTTGTTGGTGACATATTTACAGCTAAGTTAATGCCAGTAGTTTATGGTGTTATTTTAACTGCTTGGTCTGTTGCTGGTATAGTTGGTCCACAGATTGCAGCTTATATTAAGGATAATTTTGTTGAAACAGCTGCTACAAAAACATTTATTGCCGGAGCAATTATGTTGACTATCGGTTTTGTCATTGCACTTACCTTGACAAACAAGTCTATTACTCATGGAAAAGAATAATATACTTAGTTTTTAATTGATTAAATTTGCAAATACCTTCGTATTGAAGGTATTTGCTTTTTTTTGACACAATTTTTTATGATTAAAAAGCCTGAGTTCATAGTTTTGGGATCTACCGGTCGAAATACCGGCAAAACTGAATTTGCCACCAGGCTAATAAATCGACTTTCGAAGCAAACAAAGGTTTACGGTTTAAAAGTTACCAGTATCGATCGAGATGAGGGATTTTGCCCCAGAGGCCCAGAGAGCTGCGGTGTGTGTGCTTCGCTGACTACAGATTTTGAGATTATCGACGAATCGCTTACTAATACAGGTAAAGATACCGCACGAATGCTTAATGCCGGAGCACAAAAAGTTTATTGGCTCAAGGTTGATAAAAACTACCTGGAAAAAGGCATAAAAGCATTAATTGAAATGCTTCCAGATGATGCAATGATCGTTTCAGAGTCGAACTCCTTAAGAAAGGTGTTGGAACCAGGTCTTTTTATCGTGATAAAGAATAAAAAAGACCGTACTATAAAAGAGAGTTGTTTGCAGGTTATCGGTTTTGCTGATAAAATAATTGAATTTGATAATATGAGTTGGGATTTTTCTCCTGATAGAATAATTATCAAAAATAATACTTGGAGAATAAAGGAAAATGCCACAGCTATAGTTTTGGCTGGTGGTAAAAGTTCGCGCATGGGTGGTGAAGATAAAAGCATGCTGCCAGTAAATGGCGAACCAATGATACAAAAAATTGTAAATCAGCTTCACGATTCTTTTGATGAGGTAATAATTGGTGCCAATGATCCCTATAAATATCGCTTTTTAAATTGCCGCGTAATACCTGATCTCGAAAAGGAAAAAGGTCCGCTAATGGGTATTTTATCATGTTTACAGGCTTCAGCCAGCGAATTAAACTTTATTACAGCTTGCGATATTCCTGTAATGAATATCAAATTAATTCAGAATATGATTAACCTTTCAGGTGATTCGGATATTGTTATGCCAGTTAAAGATCATGATAAACACGAACCTTTATATGCTATTTATAAAAAAAGTGTTATTCCTGAGATTGAAAAGATTCTCAAGAATGATGGCCGTAGAATAATTGAGTTGCTCGATAAGGCTAAAGTTAAATTTGTAGATTTCGAAGCAGAAACGTGGTACGAAAATCTGAATAAAAAAGAAGATTATTTTGGGTTTATTAAAAAAGTTGAATATCGAAATTGTCAGAGAAATGAATTAAAAGATCGATCATAATTGTATGGTAAAGAACAGATTTTTTGTAAGAATCAGAATTCATTTTTTCGAAAGAAAACCCTAAATTTGGGATAATGAAGTTTTAATGAAATAGTTTTAAAATTGCGCATTTAGGAAATTATTGTAAACATATTTTTGACCTTGATTACACGAAATAAATTTTAAAAAATAAAATATTATGGAAACTAAAAAGAAAATCTTAATTGTTGATGATGATATTGATGTGATAACTGCACTGCAAACCATTCTTGTTAAAGCAGGATATGAAGTTTTTTCGGCAATGAGTAAAGAAGAAGGTCTTGAAATGCTTCGTTCAGTAAAGCCAAATCTTGCTATCTTAGATGTTATGATGACTACTCAGTACGAAGGTTTTGAATTGGCTCAAGAAATATTGCAAAACCCTGAGTTTAAAGACATACCATTTCTTATTCAATCATCAATAGAAATATTGGTTACCTCAAAATCCAGTGTGCAGCAAATGGCCCGCGAATATAGAGAAAACCCCGATTTTAAAGATTTACAGGTGCTGTTGTTTAAAAATATTGCTGATGGAACTGCAGGTATTGACTATAGAGCCGAAAATGGAAAATCATACTGGTTTCCTGTAAAAGGTTTTATCAGAAAACCTGTTGATGCTCAGAAGATTTTACCTGAGATCGAAAAGCATATCAGATAAATGGTTTTGGCAACGGATTGATAATAAAAGAACAGGATTTAAATAGTCCTGCTTTTGTCGATCGTTGCTTTTCTGTTTTAATTTGATTAATTACTAGTTATTAAGCGAAAAACCGTTTTATCATTAAATCTGAAAGATAAATTCATGTTTAATAAAAAAATTGTTCCCATAAAACTTAGGTTATTATTACCTGTAGGTTTTATTATTATTGCAGTAATATCGCTAGTAACTGTTTGGTTTATACATACATCTATAAAAACTTTTAATGCTCAGATTGAAAAAAGTCTTGAGCTTAAGGTTACTACCATTTCAAAGATGTTTGAACGCGAAAGTATTTTAAAACTCAAAAATGTTCAAACAAACCTGAAAGTTGCCAATCATCTCTTTTATAGCTATCCGCTTGATATTTTAAATGAGAGGATGACAATTGATGTTGAAAACCAAAAAACCGGGCAAAAGCATAAAGCCTCCATACGCAGGTGGAAACACAACAATACCGATCTTTACGATAATAGTTTCTTTATCGATAAATCCTTTGATCTAATTGGAGGAACGATTACAGTATTTCAAAAAATTGATAGTGGCTTTGTACGGGTAGCAACAAATGTTAAGAAAAATGATGGTTCAAGTGCGGTTGGAACTTATATTCCAAATAATTCACCCGTTATCGAATCGATTACAAAAGGTAAAACGTATTTTGGTAGAGCCATCGTCGTTAACGAATGGTACACAACAGCGTACGAACCAATCATTGTAAACAATGAAATAGTTGGTATGGTGTACGTTGGAGATAAAGAAAAAGACCTGGAAGAGCTTAAGAAAATTTTATATACACTAAAGATTGGCAAAAGCGGTTATCCGTTTATATTCGATAAAAATGGATACCAGCTTATTCATCCTACGCACGAGGGCGAAACATGGTCCGATAGTGCTTTTTTAAATCCAATTCGAAAAGCCAATTCAGGTATTTTCTACTACAGGCTCGATAACAGAGATAAAACGATTGCTTTTACCTATTTCGAGAAGTTTGAGTTATACATTGGAGCGTCAATCATTAGCAAGATTGAAAATAAGGAACTAATTCGAGATGCCATACTGGGAGCCAGTGCTGTTGGATTGGTCGCCATTTTATTTTTAATAGGTTTTATTTATTTCTTTACCACAGAACGCATTTATAAATTTATTAAAATGCTTCAGGTATCAAACAAAAAGTTAGCTGATGCTGAGCTTGCTTTAAAGCAGTCAGAAAAACTCGCTACAATGGGTCAAATATCCGCTGGCATTGCTCATGAGCTAAATAATCCCCTGGGCGTAATAACCATGTATAGTAATATAATTCTCGATGAGCTTAAACCCGATGATCCGCACATAAAAGATGTTAAACTTATTGTTGAGCAGGCTGACAGATGCAAAGGGATTGTGAGTGGATTGTTAAATTTTGCACGTAAAAATAAGGTAAAACCACAAGAGGTAAATATTAAAGAATTTATTGAACGAAGTCTTAAATCTGTTGTAATACCTCAAAATGTTAAAACTAAAATCAATATTCATAATCACGATTTAACGATAATGATCGACAGCGATCAGATGATGCAGGTTTTTACTAATCTCGAAAAAAATGCTTGCGAAGCTATGCCCGAAGGAGGTGATCTTACAATCGATATCAATGGCGATGATAAAAACATGGTGATTAAAATTTCTGATACAGGAACAGGGATTGCCGAAGAAAATCTGGATAAATTGTTTACCC
>JAVEZW010000211.1:0-6568 GCA_034002805.1 Bacteroidales bacterium
AGCATCCGCGGTGGAACATTCGATCAGAATTTAGTACTTCTCAATGGCATAAATATTACCGATCCCCAAACCGGTCATCATAGCTTAAACTTACCAATAGATCTTAATGCTGTACAAAGAATAGAGATACTCGAAGGCTCTGGCTCCAGAGTTTTTGGACCAAATGCATTTAGTGGAGCAATCAATATTATTTCACCTAAATCCGAGAAAAGTTTTATTAAGACAAGCTTTTCTGCCGGAGATTTTGGCTATTTTAAAAGTTCAGTATCGGGATCAATTCATGGCAAGCAATTAGGACAATTTGTTTCTGCCGCAAGATCTGTATCTGGAGGTTTTGCTCCTAATACTGATTTTAATAATTTGTCGTTTTTTTATAATCCCTATATTAATTCAAGTTTTGGTAGTTTTGATTTTCAAGTCGGCTATATTGATAAGGCTTTTGGAGCAAATAGTTTTTATACACCCGAATATCCAAATCAATACGAACAAATAAAATCGACAATAGCCAGTTTAAAATTTGAAACCGGGACAACATTTAAAATTATACCCATAGTTTATTACAGAGCACATAAAGACCGATTCGAGTTGTTTAGGAATAATCCGGCGATTTGGTACACAGGTCATAACTATCACTTTACACAGGTCTATGGTGCAAAAATCGATACCAGAGCAATGTGGCAACTTGGCACAACTTCAGCAGGAATTGAATACAGATCTGAAAACATATTAAGTAATAAGCTTGGCAATACATTGATTGATACCCTATTTATAAAAAACGAACCTGATGGTTTTTACAACAAAAAGTACTCGCGCACAATTTCAAATTTATTTTTTGAACATAGTTTTTACTACAATAGCTTTTCTGTTACAGCTGGTATACTGGGTAGTTTTCTGAATAATTCGATTAATAACCTTAGTTTATATCCGGGTATTGATTTGGCTTATGAACTTAATTCATATTTTCGAATTTATTCATCAGTAAATAAATCGTTACGACTGCCCACTTTTACCGATTTGTTTTATTCTGGACCAAAAAATATAGGTAATTCTGATTTAGTTCCTGAGGAGGCATGGGGTTATGAATGTGGATTAAAGTATAATGAAAAAGTAGTAAATTCAGGAATTAGTATTTTTTATCGTGATGCTAAAAACCTAATCGAATGGGTAAAACACAAAGATTCTTTGATAACCTCAAAATGGGAAACACAAAATCTTACAGATGTTAATACATATGGACTTCAGTTATATGTAAAAATTAAAATCGAGGAAATCTGGACAAAACAACCGGTAAAATCGTTAAGACTTAATTATTCGTTTATAGATCAGTATATTATATCAAGTGAATTTATTACAAAATATTCGTTAAACCATTTAAAACATAATTTTAACGCAAGTATTCTACATTCTATTTATAGTCCAATAACCATGTCGTGGAGTTTTAAGTATCAGGAGCGGGCTGGTAATTATCAACCATATAATTTGCCCACCAATACTTATGAAAGCGAGAAGGCTTTTAGTCCAAGTTTTATTGTGGATGCCAAAATTTATTATCAAAAAAAATGGTTAAGTTGCTTTGTTGAGGTTAATAACCTTTTAAATAACAAAAGTGTTGATTTTGGGAACATAGAGATGCCTGGCCGATGGTTTTTTGCTGGAATCGAATTAAAATTTGGTTCACCCGATAAATAGACATGTAAAAAAATGTAAATAAAAATGCATACACATCGGGTTTTATAAATTATTTTTTTATTTTTGCTAGGAATCCTAAATTATAATTAAATCAATTTACAAGATGAAAAAATTACAATTATTACTAGTTGCATTTGCTCTTGTTAGTTTTACAGCTTTTTATTCTTGCTCACCAAAACAAGAAAAAGCAGCTGAAGAAGCTACTGAACAAGTTGAAGAAGTAGTTGAAGCTGTAGAAGAAACTGCTGAAGAAGCTGTTGAAGCTGTAGAAGAAACTGCAGAAGAAGTAAAAGACGCAGTTGAAGAAGCTAAGTAATTTTACTTAAATGCAAAAAAAATAAGCAGGATGATGTCCTGCTTTTTTATTTAGAATAATCCGGTAATCAATCCAGTAACTACCTTACCCTGCTCATAATCGAATTCAGATCCAAATAAGCTATGCGGAATTATATAAATTAAAAATAGCACAACAGAAGCGATAATGGTTAACCTGTAATTTTGTTTCTTATAATTTGCCCAAACAGCTATAACCCAAAAAACAATGCCAATAAGTGTTTTGTTATCGGTTAAATCCCAGCCAAATGGAACTCCCGTCCATGCCTCGCCAAATGCATAATTTTGAATTATTGGCCCAAGAATAAATCCCCCGATAATTAAAAATATCAGAGTAAGAATGCCATATAATCTTTGACTTTCGTTTTTTACCAATGCAAATAACCCTGCAATGGTTGAGAGAAGCATTGCAGCAAACATAAAAAGTATATGAGGAATCATAGCCCATGCAGGTACATCGCCTTTAAACCTAATTATTACATGATCGGTCTCAAATTTATCTGATGAGTTTTCTAAGTTTTCAAATGTTGCGTAATATTCAAGCTTGCCTGCAGCTGGCTGCTTGGGTAAATTGGCAATAAGAAAATCTCCTTCTCTAACAAAATCAATAGATTTCCAGTTATCTTCAACCGGAAACAATTTATAATTAACTTTTCCAGTTATGGATGAATCAGGGATATTAATCATTATTCTAGCATCATGTGTATTATTGCTGCTTCTTATCAATTTAGCTTCATAAATACTACCAGAAATCGCTATTTTAGCTTTTTTAGGGTATGTAGGACCTGTTTTGCGCTGAAAATAAGCTGCACCGAGGGTTATTATTATTGCAAATATCCAGATTAAAGTCTTATTCATATGATTAAAGTTGAACGATTAATACTTTGTTTTCATTTTCACGAATTACTTCTATCGAAATTATTTGTCCGGCATTAAGTTTGGTAAGCCTGTCCATATATTCATAAATATCTTTTACAGGCAGTCCATCAATAGCGATAATAATATCTCCTGTTTTTAAACCTGCTTTTGCAGCAGCTTTGCCTTCAATCACAAGATCTATTCGCAAACCGCGTTTTTCAACTCCCGAAAAATCGGGCATTATACCTAATGTAACCTTCATTTTTCTATCACCCATAGTATTTGCAGGAGCTTTTGGTCCGGCTTCGGTAAAAATTATTGGGGAGCTGGTAGTAGCCAAATTATAGGCCAAATCATAAGCGTAGTGAGATACTATTTCTAAACCTTTTAAATTAATAGTTCCCAAACTGTCACCAGGAGTGTGGTAATCGGTATGTGGACCAGTAGATAAAAAGAAAACCGGTATGTTTAAGCTGTAAAATGATGAATGATCTGATGGGCCATATCCTTCTTTTGATAATCCTAACTTTAAATTATACGTTGAGTTGATAAGTTTTACTAACGAGTCGGAGATAGTCGAAGATCCAATGCCGCCTATCTGAAGGCTATTGTCATCTTTCATTCGTCCAACCATATCAATATTTATCATTGCTTTGATTCGGGATTTGTCAATGGGTAGGTTGTTGGTAAAAAATTTTGAACCAAGTAGTCCCATCTCCTCAGCACCAAAAGCAACAAACAAAAAATTACTTTTTAGTTGTTCTTTTGTTGATTCTAATTTTTGTGCAATTTCAAGCAGTGATGAAACACCTGATGCATTATCGTCAGCACCATAATGAACCGCTTTGATGTTTGGGTTTCTCGATCCCGAACCAATGCCCCCAAATCCGAGATGATCGTAGTGTGCTCCAATTACAATATAATTATCATTGGCAGAAGTATCACTAACCAATTCGGCGGCTACATTAAAACTTGTTCTTTTTACCTCACGAATATCAGTACATACTTTTATTTTTTCGTTTAGTTTAAATGAGTTGGGCTTTTTTTCTGTAATAAAATATTGTTCAATATCTTGAATAGAATATCTGCTTTTTTTAATTATAATGTTTGCCAAATCTCTTTTAATCTGAATTGCTGGAATATCAATTAAACCCATTGGGTGTTCAAGGTTTACTAGTATTTCTTCTTTATCATATGATGGTCCGGCGACAAAAATAACACCTCCTGCTCCACGATCTTTTGCAGCAATTGCTTTTGAATGTGCACTTGTATATGGTTCATAAGGTGACGTTCCATTTTCACCAGCAGGTGCTCCTAATAAAATGATTACCCATTTGCCTTTTACATCAATGGTTTCAAAATCATTCCAACGAATAGAATCATTGTTAATTGTAAAACCATATCCTGCAAATACAATCTCAACCTCAAGTTCAGTGTTCTTTGAAAAGGGATAGGTGCTAAAATCAAGATTGTAGGTGTACGTTTTGTTTTTGAATCTTAATAAATTATTTTTACCTGCAACCAAAATAGGTTTTATCTCAAACTCCTGTAGTCCGCTGTTAAATAGTAATTTAAGATTCGACTCCTTAAATTTTTGAGCAATATATAACGCAGAAACTTTGTCTTCGGCAGTGCCTGGAAATCGTCCTTTTAGCGAATCGCTTGCAAGAAAACTAATGTGATTGTAAAGTTCTTTTTCAGTAATTTCATTATTTATATGTTGGGCATTTATATATGAAACACAAAGAGTAAAAAATGCTGTAATAATTATTTTAAGCTTCATAGGTTTTTACCAGTAAAAAGTTGTGTAATAAGTGCTTATATTTCCTTTTTGGTCAATTACAAAAAGCTCGAGTTCGTGATCATTGTTTTTATTTAATCGCTGTCCATCGAGGGTGTAAAATAATAAATCATTTTTCGGGTCGTATTCAAACAAAACCCAATTATTATCGATATATCCATTGTATGTTTTAATGCCCGACAAATCATCCTTAATAGTAAAACGTAATGTACTATCCGGATGAATGATGCTTTTTTCTTTTAAAATGGGCGTTGTAATTGGTGCGAGAGTATCAACTACTACATAATAATCACCAAACTCTTTAAGAGAAGTAGTAATAAATCCATTTATATATTCACCACCATATGCAATTGTTTTGCCATTTCCATTCATCTGCACAATTAGTGCTTTTTCAGTTAATTCTTTCGGCAGGTTAATGGTTTTAATTGATGCAGAGTAGGATTTTAAAACAGGAGTATATTTATTATGAATTTTGTGTACCAGCGAATAACTATTTTCCATTGGATCAGCCGTGGAATAAGTAAAACTAAGCGTATCGAAAAATGTATTCTCTGGAAAAATCAATTGAATGTCCTCATTCGAAAATCTATTTTCAACCTTCCAGTCAAAAGGTGTTGTATTTGCAAAAGAATCAGTCGATTGGTAATTTATTTCAGCAGAACCTTTTACCATAAAATTAATATTCGATTTATTGCCATAAACATCTGTAGCAATAAGCTGAACATTAAAAATTGAATCTGAACTAAAATTAAAAATTCCCTGATTAGTGTATTTTTTATAAATCGATAAATTATTATTTGGTGCAATATAAGTTGTTTGAACTGTTTTTTTTGTCCTTATTTTCTCTGAATAATCGATATGACTCTTTACATATCCCATTTCGGAAAAAGAGATGTTGTCAATCTGATGATAGTAAACTTCTTGATTATTTATTAGAACAGATAATGTATAAATACCACAACGATTTTTTGAATCATTCAGAAAATCATAAATTTCGTAACCAAAATAGAATTTTCCTGAGAGTCTTATTGTATCGGCAATCCGATATTCACCATTTTCTTTTATCAAGTTATAAAATCCAGGTTGATGGATTCCGTTGATAAGACTTTTTTTGGTTGTTGGATAAATCATAAAGCCATAAAAAACAGGAGCTATATTGTCGGTTACAGGAAAATTAAATAATAGAGGATTCAATGGATTTTGATTTCTCGAATCCCTGATCTCGAAATGCAAATGAGGTCCACTTGATTGGCCGGTATTCCCTGAAAGAGCAATTAAATCGCCTTTTTTTACTGGTATTTCATTTGCTTTAGGGAAATAGTCTATTTCAAACTTCTTATTTTGATACTGTATGTCTTTAATTATCTTGTTTATTTCAGGTGTAAATGTGCTTAAATGTCCATAAACACTTGTGTATCCATTCTGATGATCAATGTAAATTGTTTTGCCGTAACCATTTGCTGTAATTTTTATACGTGATATATATCCATCATCAACAGAATAAATTTTTTTACCCTCAACACCCTGCGTTTTTATATCAATACCTGCATGAAAATGCTCAGCTCTTATTTCTCCAAAATTACCTGCCAGATAAATCGGAAAATCAACCGGCGATTGAAAAGAAGGTGTGATAATAGGTTTTAACTGACAATAAAGGGTTGTGCTCGTTATACTTATACAAAAAAGCAGGAGTATTTTTTTTAATTGCATTATTTTTTTTAAATTTATACAGGTATTTTTTAATAATAGTGTCATTAGAATTAACAAAACTAAAATTAAATTTGTTTTATACTAAAAAACTGTTGTTATTATTTTTGATTTTGTTGAACCTTAACTAATTTTGCGATTTATTTGATGTATTATGGCAGTTGAACAAAAGGAAATGGT
>JAVEZW010000212.1:0-6514 GCA_034002805.1 Bacteroidales bacterium
TAAATCGTTCGATCATAAATGCCCGTTCTTCATCCGAAAGCTGAATATCTTTGTTCAGAGAGATTGGATTATCCTGATTTATAAAAAGATCAGCTTCGGAAATGGATGGCTGGTTTTTTGAAAGAACATTTATGGTACTTTTAATAAAATTAATTATTTCATCTGCCCTGCTTGAGTAAATCCCAAGTTCAACAATATACTTTCCATCTAGCGTGGGCTGATAAGTATATTTTTTTAATCGTTTAGTACTCGATTCAATTGTAAATCGCTCGTTAACATATTTGCCATCGTTAAATATACTCTGTATCAGTTGTTTATGTTCTTCGCCAAACGAAAATAAGTTTAATCCTAAATCCGATTCAAATGTTGTATTCACAATCATACCTGTTTGGTCGATGATATAAATATCTTCAAGCTCTTTATTCATGCCAAGTTCATCTCTGATTTTATCTAAATCGATATACCCTATATTATTGGTATTTTTTAGATATTTATTTACCAGTTCATGGCTATACGACTCCATAACCGGAATTAAATCCTGCTCAATAATCTCGAGTGCCACATCCTGAAACTCCATGATATGAATTATCTCCTGTGAAATGATCTTGTTTTTAGTATTGATCGATTCTGTTAAATTTTTCTTGGTTTGTAGATAATTAAAAAGACCAAGAACCAGAAGGGCCATAACAGCCGGTATTACAACATTTAAAATAAGCTGTTTAAAAATTGTAGTTCGTCGCATATAAAAAACCTTTACTCTTCTAAAAATGTTTAAATTCATATATCGTTTTTTTTATTTCATTTAAATATTCTGGTTATCGCTAGTAACTTCATATTTTGAATTAATCCATCTCAATACCGACATTTCAATATCGTGATAATTGAACATGCAGCTCAACAAATCATTTTTGGTAACAGAATAAACTACCGTTTCAGGAGTTTTTTCAATAGTAATTTGTTTAAGATTATTTTCATTATAATCACTTATTGTAAAAATTGAGTGCTCGTTAAGCGTTATTTTAAAATCCTCTGATTTAATTGTTAAATCGCCTGATCTCACAAACAGAATTAAATTTTTAATTGATGAAACATTGAACTTATTATCATCATATAAATCAAGGTTAAACATCTGAAGCGATTTTGCCAAATTCATCAGACTATTACCATTCGTATGTTTAAAATGGATATTTTCTTTTAAATAGAATACCTTTTCGATAAGCAGGTTAAACCTAAAATTATTTTCTTCGGCAAAAAGCTGCTCAAATTCGTCTTTGTATTTGTTTTCGAGTCGGTAATTTATGGTGTTTAAAAAATCCTTTTCATTTGTAATTATGCTGTATGCGGCTGTTTGTCTTAAAATATCATTCGGATTATACAGGTGAGCAATAATATCGTTGGTTATTGAGAAATTCTCAAGCTCCGAGAAGGCATACAAAGCGCAAGATTTTGTCCAAAGGCTTATATTATTTATATCGCGGTTTATAACAGCGATTAAAAAATCTGTTAAAGGAAGCTTTTCAATTGGGTAAAAATTCTGCAGTTGCTTAATTTTCTCAATTATCGAGATATCTTCGACTATCGGAAAAAGCTTTGGCTTAATTTCCTCGTAAATAAATAACTCAAGTAACTCAAGTGCAAAACTGGCTCCTTCGGATGTTCCGCTTTCCAGATTTTCCTTTACGTGCATAATTGATTTTGTATCGTATGCAAGCGAAAGTAACAAATACATTCGGTCATAATTGGTCTTTAGTTCATCATCAAAGGCTTTTTTAAGGTATTCAAACTTAAGTTGATCTTTCAAGGTGGCAATGGCAGCAATGTTCCAAGCCATAACACCAAGATGCTGGTCAAGAATCTGATGAATCTGATTAATAGAATCTTCGCCAGCTTTGTAATTATTTGCCTTTAGCTGAACCAAAATTTCATTTACTACTTCACTATTTGGATGATCGAGCTTGCGAAGTAATATCTCAGTTGCTTTCTGACCACCGATTGTACCAATTATTTTAACAATTCGTAATAATACATGTTGCGTTGTGCCGGTTTTATAAAATGCCTGATCAAGATGTACCAGTGAATCTTTGCCTATATTCACCAAAGCGTCGTTTGCAAACGAATAAACACCCGGGGTATCAAGATAATCGATAATTGCAGGACAAAATTCGGTTAATTTGTTTTTTGAAATGGCTTTTATTGCTGCAATCTTAACCTCTTGGTTTAAGTCCCGAAGTAAGGATTTTATGTTAATGTAGTAATTATTTTCGTAATTTTTGCCGATTAAAAAGGCAGCTATAAGTTTTTCATCGACACTTTTCGATTTAGATAAATTAACAACCGTTTCCTTATCGGGTATTTTAGTAATTTTTTCACCGTACTTATTTAAATATAGGCTATACTGATCGTTGGTTAACTGATTTTCATTTTTGGATTGTTCATTTTTAATTTTTGATAACGGATCGAGCAATTTCCTTTCTACAATCTTATCCAAAGCATATTTCCCAAGCTCTCCTTTGTTATGCAATGCAATTTGCTCAAATCGTGTTTCATACTTAAATGGATGTAAATCATAAAACAAATCGAGATTCGAAATTACTTGTTTATCGCTTATATGCTCAGAATCAATTTTTTGATTTAAAACCTCAGCCAGTTCGTAATCCTCGTGTTTTTTACCTTTATATTCGGCCAATGATTTCTGAAGTGCCAGTTTATATTCGATATAAAGTTTTCGGGCAACAACAAACCATATAATCAATATGATTAATAGGGCATAAGAAAAATGGATTAGTTTAAAAGTCTCGATTAAACCAAGCAAGGCAAGTAACAATCCTGCCGATAATGCAGCTATTTCGTTAATAGTTCCATCAATATATGCTTGTACATCGTGCCTAATCTCAACTTTTAATGATTGATAAAGTAGCTTGAATGATGGTGCTTCGACTGCATCTTTTAATGCTTTTGAAAATAACCGACTTAGCGATATAATAAGAAAAAAGAAAATAAAACCAGCTGTAATTGCCGTGTATCCCATAAAAGTACCAATCAGGATTGCAGCTATAGTAAATATCCCGATCAAAAATGATGAGATCATAATACTTAGCTTTAACCCGTAGGTTTTCATTAATTTACTATATACAAATGTTTTAAACAGAAAAGTAAACAATAACAGCGAACCGGTAAATGCACCAAGAAACTCAGTCAGGTTATCCGGATCGGGATAGTTGTCCTTGGTTACTGATAAAAAAGAATATTGAATGAAAAATGTTGCAAGCATTGACATTACAATAAAAACTGCCATATATAATACATATCTGTCTTTTAGCAGTTGTGGTAATCGCATCTGCTCTTTTTTATCAGATGTTGATATATTCTCGTTTAAATTATATTTAATTGTGATAACAATTTGAATTATAAAAGCTATTAGCACACTTACGGAGCTTACCAGTAAAAGGTTTTTTTGCTTAAATCCAAAGGTTATAAGCAATGGTATAGCAAAAGTACTAATAATAGCACCGAATATCTGACCACTATCTACTAATCCAAATAATCGCTTTCCTTGTCTTAATGTAAAAATACGTCCCGCTGAGCCCCAAAAACTTAACAAGGCTAAAATATTCAGTGGACCCATCATTATAAATACAATAAATACTAACCACGGCTGTTCTGATATTTCAAATAATCCACGCAATAGTATAATTACAATTGATATAAACAGCAGGTTAACCAGACCTAAAAACGAAAACTTGTATCTGCTCTGAATACGAGCGTAGATAGTAGTTAAAACAATACCTACAAGACCCGATACAACATAGGCCTTTGGAACCATTGATGCCGGATAAACATTTAAAAACAAAGCATGCGCTCCAACATCAAACGCTCCATAAAAAATCCCCAAAAAAACTGATTGTATCAAAAATAAGAAAACACTTGCTTTTTCTTTTTCCTCGATGTTTAATAGCGTGTAAAAGTCTTTTTTCATTCAGGATGAATTGTTATAAAAGCTTTTTAACTTTTACTATTAACATTTATTGCATTGCTGAATAGTCAGGCTAAAAAACCAATTTTTCTAAAATACGACTAAAGATAATTAAAAATTAGGTTCGATAATTCTAATTTACAGGATTTTATTCTATTTTTTTTATAATCGAATTACTATAGGTTATTAATAGCATAATAAACCTGTTTAAATTTAATCTCTTTTCATTTTAAAGTATTTTCTAACTTTTATTGCACTTGTACAATTCATAGATTTAGTTTAATTATTTTATTTAGCCTTTAAACAAAATAATGATTTTACTGTTGTTTAAATAGTAATTTTAAAACAACTAAAAACAATGAAAAACATACTAATAATAACTGGGTTATTCTTCGCATTATCAGGATGTATAAGCCAAAAAGTTTCTGAAAAAGAAGTATTTAATCCCATTAAAGAATACGAGCTAACTGCTGATTATACTTTTAATCGCAACATGTTGCAAAAAAACGATTCAACAGATATTGAAACCTGGTATTTAACCATGCCCGGTGCTAAATTTAACCTAATCTATTTTTCGGGTAACGGAAGCAATATTCGATCAGCAATTCCATTTTTTAATTCGCTGGCGAAACAAACAAAACTGAATATTTACTCTTTTAATTACAGTGGATATGGCTTAAGTACGGGCACACCTTCGATAAATGGAATAATTGATGATGCTAATCTGGCCATTCAATATTTTTCGCAAATTAAAAATAGTAGTGTACCTACAATTCTTATGGGTTATTCGTTAGGTGGTTATGTAGCATTGCAAATGGCAAATTCTGACCAAATTGACAAAATTGTGCTTTTATCAACCTTTACTTCGGCAGAAGAACTAGAGGTTTATCTTAAAAAAGAAGCTCTTCCGAAGATTATTAAACCATTTCTTAAACTTGATATTGATAAAAAGGTTTATGCTTTAAATAATATTGCCTCAATAACTGAATTAGCAAAACCAATACTCATTTTACATGGCAGCAATGATGATTTTATACCGACTAGTATGGGTAAAAAACTTTATGAATTAAGCCAATCAAAGTATAAATATTTTAAAGAAATACCGGAGGCTGACCATAGAACAGTTTTAAAGGATGATGATAAATCAGGAGTGGTAGCCACAGAAATTATTAGGTTTAACGCTTTACCTGAGTTATCGGACAAAAAATAGATTAATTACAAATTCCAAAAATAATTATATTTGTTATATCATTTAAACCTAAAAACTTACCATGAGAAACATAAAATATACTTTTTTCTTTTTATTATCATTAGTTACTTGTTTTACTGCATTTTCACAAAACTCCAAATCAACAATGAAAAACAAAGCCCTGTTAATAATTGACATTCAGATGTTTTATTTCCCAGGTGGTTCTGTACCTTTAGTAGAACCTGAAAAAGCAGCCCAAAATGCAGCTCAGGTACTTAATTATGCCCGAAATAACAATATACTTGTAATTCATATTAAGCACAATGCAAACTCAGGAAGTGAAATACATCAACTTGTTAGTCCAATAGATGGTGAGAAAGTAATTTCTAAGAGCGAAGCAAATGCATTTAGCGGAACTGATTTATTGGATTATCTGAAAGAAAAAAATATTGAAGAATTGATAATTACTGGAATGCAAACTCATATGTGTGTTGAAGCAGCAACCCGTGCAGCATATGATTTAGGATTTACATGCACTGTTATTGAAGATGCCTGTGCAACACGCGATTTAAAGTTTAAAGACAAGATTGTAAAAGCCGAAGATGTTCATTATTCAACCTTAAGTGCGTTAAACCGAACTTATGCTGCAATAATGACTACCAAAGAATTTCTTAAAGATTAAAATAAGAAGAAGTTTCAAAATTAGGATTATTGCCATATTCTTACATTGAGAATTGTCATCTGAGCCAGACGAGGATAGTCGAAGTATAAATACAAAAAGAGAGGCTTTTTACATAGCCTCTCTTTTGTTATTCTTTACCGTTTAAAAGTGTATTCGATGCAAAATTAAATCGCTCAAGAATCGATTCATCGTTTAACTCTTTCGAAAGGGCTTTAATAAAAGCCTGTGGCACATCAAAAATGTCCAGTATTAATAATCCATCTAACGCATCGTTAAACTTAGGATCAATATTAAAACCTATTATTCTTGCATTGAGTTGCAAATATTTTTTTAACAAAATGGGGACTCTGTAGTTATTTTCAATATCCTGAATAACCTTATCAATGCGCGAAACATCGTTATCAAAATCGCTAACCAGCATATCACGATCAACCATCTTATCAGTTGTTGCAACAAAATCCTTGCGTGGTGTAATATAGCCGGCTAAATTATAATCCCAGAAGTGCTTTTGAATGAATTCTACAATTAGCGATTTAGAGAATTTCGAAAAATCGTTACTGATACTAACCGGACCAATTAAATAGCGGTAATCGGTATTTTTTAGTAAGAAAAAAAGAAGCCCTTTCCAAAGCAAAAACAAAGGTAATGGCTTTCGCTGATATTCTTTTAT
>JAVEZW010000213.1:0-6493 GCA_034002805.1 Bacteroidales bacterium
TTTTGGAATCAATGAATATAGCGTTTGAATCAGCCTGAACGAGCTCAATTTTAAAATTT
This sequence comes from Bacteroidales bacterium, assembly GCA_034002805.1. GTDB lineage: Bacteria > Bacteroidota > Bacteroidia > Bacteroidales > UBA12077 > UBA12077. The sequence goes on from JAVEZW010000213.1 coordinate 60, forward strand.
CCCCAAACCTCTAATTTGTTAAAATCATTGATAATTCTGATGTCGTTGGTTTGAGAAAAACCAAATGCTGAAATCAACAATAGCGCAAATAGACTTATAACAGTGATAATATTTTTCATTTTGATCAGATTGAGCTTAAATAACTTTTTTTAATATTTAGAACGACATTAATTCTAAAAAAGTATTTGGTTTATTAATTACAAAAGTTTTTTAATGTTTTCTGTAACCACGTGTCCATCAAATAATTGAACGATTCGATGAGCATATTCGGCATCAGAAGGAGAATGGGTAACCATTACAATTGTTGTTCCTTCTTTATTAAGTTCTGTTAATAGTTTCATTACTTCCTCTCCATTGGCTGAATCGAGATTTCCTGTGGGCTCGTCAGCAAGTATTAATTTAGGATTTGCAACTACAGCGCGTGCAATCGCAACTCGTTGTTGCTGGCCACCACTTAATTGCTGTGGAAAGTGCTTTTTACGATGTGATATTTTCATCCGGTCTAATACTTGCTCAACCATCTTTTTGCGTTCTGAGGGTGAAACTTTTAAATAGAGTAATGGTAATTCAACATTTTCGTAAACAGAAAGTTCATCAATTAGATTAAAGCTTTGGAAAACAAAACCAATTGTCGATTTTCGCAACTCGGTTCTTTGTTTTTCTCGAAAATTTGAAACATCAATTTCGTCGAATAACAATTTGCCAGAAGATGGATTGTCGAGTAATCCAATTATATTTAGCAAAGTCGATTTTCCACAGCCCGAAGGTCCCATAATGGCAACAAACTCTCCTTTGCGGATTTCAAGATCAACTTTGTTTAGAGCAGTAGTTTCTATTTCATCTGTTCTAAAAATTTTTACTAGTTGGTGTGTTTTAATCATAAACTATTGATTTTAAGCAATTAAATCTATTCATATCGTAATGTTTCAGAAGGGTTTTGTTTGGCAGCAATATAGGCTTGATAAACCACAGTTATTAACGAGAGAATAATAGTTATAAGTGTAATAACGATAAACATAAACAGATTGATATTTACACGATAAGAAAAATCCTGCAACCATCTGTTCATAACAAAGTAGGCGATAGGCCAGGCTATAAGCGAGGCAATTACAATCAGTTTCAATATTTCCTTACAATAAATTATAATAATATTTAAAGATGTTGACCCAAAGGTTTTTCGAATTCCAACTTCTTTTTTGCGTTGTTCTGTCATAAAGGAAATTAATCCTAAAAGGCCTAAAAATGAAATTATTATGGATAGAATTGAAAATAAAACAAAAACACGACTGGTTCTTTGTTCTGATTTATAAAGCGAACGAATATAGTCATCAAAGAAAAAATATTCGAAAGGAAAATCAGAAGTAAATTCCTCCCATATTTTTTGAATACTATTTATTGTTGCTTGCGTATTTTCAGGATTGATTTTTACGCATACCACACCTTCCCAGTTTCCTGGCATAATTGTAAAGGCAGCCGGTTCAATAGTTGTGTGAAGCGATTTAAAATGAAAGTTTTTAACCACTCCGATTACTGTATATGGCTCAAGCTCTGTTTCGCTTTGAGGATGTAAAATTCTTTTTCCGATTGGATTGTCAAATCCAAGTGATTTTACTGCGGCTTCATTTATAACGATAGCCTGCGAGTCAGTTGGAAAATCACGCGAAAAAAAGCGACCTTCTTTCATTTTAAAACCAAATGTTTTTTCAAAATCATAACTTACCCAGGCCTGATTTAACAAATAAGTATTGCTGGTTGGTTCCCCTTCAAGAAAGAATGCATTGTTCGAAAAATTTTTGCCTGGATATGTATTTGAATTTGTGACGCTTATAACTGCAGGAATTTCTTTTATTTTATCTTTAAATGCCTCCATCTGTGTTTTAAGCGCATCAGAACGACGAATCATTAGAATATTTTCTTTATCAAATCCTAAGTCCTTATTTAGAATGTAATTTAATTGATCATAAACAGTAAAGGTTGATAATAGAATAAACACAGAAACAATAAACTGAGAAATAACTAAAATTGCTCTTAAGAAACCACCCTTTGCTCCAAGTTTTAATTTGCCTTTTAAAACAGAGATTGGCTTGAACGATGAAAGGAAAAAAGCAGGATATCCTCCAGCTAAAAAACTAACAATTATTACCAGTCCTAGTAAAAATGGAATGGTATACAAATTTCCAAAATACTCTAAATCTAAGGGTAATTGCACCAAATTATTAAGACCAGGCATGAAAAACTCTAAAATAAAAAGTGCGAGACCAAGTGATAAAGAACAAATAATAAACGCTTCGAGTAAAAACTGCAAGACCAGATGTTTTTTCATTGCACCAACCACTTTTCTAATTCCAATTTCTTTTGATCTTGTTGATGATCTGGCTGTTGCAATGTTTGTAAAGTTTATGCAGGCAATTATTAAAATAAAAAGAGCAATGGAGATAAATATATAGACATAAACGATATTCCCGTTTGCTTCTATCTCATATTGTAAGTCCGATTTTAAGTGAATATCGGTTATGGGTTGAATAAAGTAACCAAAATAATTTCCTGAACTTGAAAACTGTTCCAGGTTTACACCAAGATATTGCTCAATCTGAGGTCCAACATACTTTGTTACCATAGATTGTATCTTATTTTCGAACTCTATTGGATCAGTTCCATTTTTTAATACCACATAGGTATAAAAGTTATGAGATATCCAAAATGTATTTCGACTTCCTCTTAGAGTAACAAGGGATCCCAGTAATTCAAATTTAAAATGTGAATTTTCCGGAACATCTTCCATTAAACCTGTAACCTTGTATAGAGTTGTGTCCGTCTCTACTTTTACTAATTTCCCAATTGGATCATCGTTTCCAAAATATTTTTTTGCTGCTGTTTCAGTAATTACAATACTCTTTGGTTCCTGTAAAACTTTATTGGGATCGCCTTTTAACAATCTAAAGGAGAATACCTGAAAGAACGTTGAATCGGCAAATAGCATGTTTTGTTCATTAATCTTTTTTTCTTCATATTTAATGAGCCAGTCACCGGCATCCTGAATACGGCAGGCTGTTACAACTTCTGGAAATTCATTTCTTAGCGCTTCTGCCATTGGTGCAGCGGTTATCGCCTGATTTATTTCGTTATTCATCATCATTCCCCTAACTCCAATTCGGTAGATTTGATCGGCTTGAGAATGGAACTTATCGAAACTAAGTTCAAATTGTACAAACAGAATAATATATATACTGGCCGATAATCCAATTGCTAAACCTAAAATGTTAATTAATAAATACTTCCGGTTTTTAAATACATTCCTGAAAGCGGATAAAAGGTAGTTTTTAAACATAGATATCTTATTTAAATATTTTGACAGATTTAAATCAAATCAGGTTACAATCTCTAATAATTTTATAAAAGACGAGAATTGTTTTAAAATGTTGCAAAAAAAAACTGCCATAAGTTGGCAGTTTTTAAATGGCTATTCAAAAAGGAAATCAAAATCTTCTCCGGGGCCTACTTCCCGAGGTTCAGAACCATGTTTAAAAATCCGGGCTTTTCGTGGCCCAATTAATTTTATTTGGGCATCATCAATTTTAAGCATCGTACCCTCTCTTAACCCAACCACATATATATAAGGATTGGCAACCAAAAATTCTTCAATACGTTGTTCGCGTGTTTCTCCGGCATGTCCATCCGGATGAGCATCAATATAATGTGGATTTATTTGAAATCGAACGAGGTTTATGGCATGAAAACTATCGGGTTCAACAATTGGCATATCATTCGTTGTACAGATCGTTGGACATGCAACATTTGATCCCGCGCTCCAGCCAATATATGGTTTTCCTTTAAGAGCCTCATAACGAATGGTTTCAATTAAGTCTTGTTGCTGAATCAATTTTAACAGCTGAAAGGTATTTCCTCCACCAACAACAATTGCTTCGGCATCCTTTATTGCTTGTTTTTTTTCTTGAAAAGAGTAATTGTGAATCGAATCAACTTCATAACCAATTTCTGAAAATCGCTGTTGAACTTTTGTAAGATATTCATCGAAAGAAAATGTAACAGCAGCATATGGAATAAACAGCACTTTTTTAACTTTAGTACCTAAAAAGTCTTTAATATTATTTTTAGGATAATCCAGGTAGGCTTCTCCGGCATTGGTCGAATTACTAATCAATAATAGTCTCATATCTAAGGTTTTAATTTTTAAAATAATCTGATAAATATAATTAAAAAACCATTACAAACGAATACCAATGATCAGGATGTCATCAATCTGTTCATAATTTCCTTTCCATTCGTAAAATTTCCGTTCAATTGCTTTATATTGATCATTAATTGAAAGATTTTGCACAGATTTAAGAAGTTCTTTAAATGCTTTAATCTTAAATTTTCTGCCCTCATCTCCGCCAAACTGATCAATAAAGCCATCGGTAAAAATATAAATACAATCGCCTGGGAGGAAATTTATTTTATGATTTGTAAATGATGTTTTTTCTGCAAGATGAATACCAATAGGCATTCGATCGGCCTTAAGGGTTATTAGCTCCGTTCCTCTGAATAAAAACAAAGAATTGTAAGCACCGGAAAACTGAAGATTTTTGTTTTTTTGATCAATAACACATAAAGCAACATCCATTCCGTCTTTGGTTTCATTCTCCCTGCCAGTTTGATGCAATGATTCTTTAACATATTTTCGCAGCTGATTAAGAATAATATTAGGGATTAGCGATTTTTCTTTATTTATTATTTCACTCATAAAAGCAAATCCAAGCATGCTCATAAAAGCCCCAGGAACACCATGGCCTGTGCAATCGACTGCAGCGACAATTGTTTTGCCCTCTTTTTTCGAAATCCAGTAAAAATCGCCACTAACGATATCTCTGGGTTTAAAAAATATAAAATGCTCCGGTATTATTCCAGAAATAATTTCAGATGGCGGAAGCATTGCAGATTGAATTCTGCTCGCATATTCAATACTATCGGTTATTTGTTTCTTTTGATAAGCCAATTGCTGGTTAGCATATCGTATTTTTCTATTCTGCCTAAATAGGGCCAATATAAAAAGGAAAATCAATAAAAAACCTAATAGCAGCGTGAAAGAAAAGTTTCTTTGTCGCTTGATTTTTAATTCGTTGATTAATTTTTCACTTTCAAGGCTGGTTATCTGTTGTTCTTTCTTTTTTGTTTCGTATTTGGCCTGAATTTCTGTAATCTGTTTCATCTTACTCTCGTTAAACAGAGAATCATTATAAGTTTTAAATAATTCGAGATTTTCTAAGGCCAATGTTGCATTGTTTAACTCTTTGTGTATTCGGTATAAAATATTGTAACAATTTGCCAGCTCTGGAATTGCTTTGGTTTGTTTTGCAATCGACAATCCTTGGTGTGCATATTTTAAAGCATTGTTATGGTCTTGTCTTGATAAGTAAACTTCGCTGATTAATAGCAAGGTAGATATTTGTTCGTTCTTATTTTCAAGCTGCTGTTCAATTGATAAGGCTTCAAAATAGTATTTTAGCGATTTATCTTTTTGCCCTAAAATATTAAGTATTTCGGCTAAATTAGCCAGGGCCATTGCTTCTTGTCTTAAATAACCCAGCTCTTTGTAGGTTTTATATGCTTTTTCAAAATACTGAGTAACATTATCATAGTCCTCTAAATAATAATTAAGAATTCCTAAGTTATTATATACAAGAGCCATTCCTGCTTTATCATCTAGTTTTATTCTAATATCGAGCGATTTGTTATAAAGTTCACCACATTTTTCAAAATCATTCTGTCTGAAGTGGAGCAAACCAAGGTTTAAATAAGTTTTTGCCAAAGAAAGTGAATCATTAAAGACATCATATATGTTTAGAGCCTCGATAAAACAAGCCATCGACTCATCGTATTTTCCAAGTTTCTCATAAGTAACTCCCAAATTATTACATACCGATGCGAGTCCAAATTTGTGGTTTTCTTTGATATAGAATTCTTTTGCCTTATTAAAATAAATAATAGATTTTTCAAAGTCCCCCGTTATGTTATAAAAGTTTCCATATTCTAAATTTACATTAGCAATCCAACGTCCTATTTCTAATGCAGTTGAGATCTTAAAAGCTTCATCAAGGTATTTTTTACCATCTGTTATTTTACCATTTTCATAATAGTCAAACAGGTCGATAAGAGCTTTAATTTTTAATGTATCATCTGGTCTGTTGGCGGATTTTAAAAGACTATCAAGAGCATCAGTTTGAGCTGATGAGAACAAAATGAATAGAAGAAAAACGAATGTTAGGGAGATTTTTTTCATGCCTATGAAAATATCAAACTAAAGATAGAAAAAATATTAACGCAGGAAATGAATGATGATTATAAATTATGAAAAATATTATTTTAAAAGATTTTCGCAGTATCATAAAACAAATAAAGGCTGATTTTCAGCCTTTCTTTAAACCTATTCAAAA
>JAVEZW010000214.1:0-6453 GCA_034002805.1 Bacteroidales bacterium
CAAAGGTATATTAAAAAATAACTTTATTTTTGTTTTTTAAACCATTTGAAAAGTTAACAATCAAAGTAATCATTATATTAATCTTAAACAGAAAAAAATGAAAAAAATATCAATTTTGCTTTTAGGATTGGTTTTAATGTTAAATCCAACATTAAGAGCCGATGAAGGAATGTGGCTATTGCCGCTAATTCAAAAACTAAACATCCAGAAGATGCAGGAAATGGGTCTGCAGCTATCTGCCGAACAGATTTACAGTGTTAATAACACCAGCATGAAAGATGCTATTGTAATATTTGGCCGAGGATGTACCGGTGAAGTAATTTCTGACCAGGGTTTAGTTTTAACAAATCATCATTGTGGTTATGGAGCTATTCAGCAACACAGCACTCCAGAGCATGATTATTTAAAAGATGGATTTTGGGCAATGAGTATGGAGGAAGAAATTCCAACCCCAGGATTATCAGTTACCTTTTTAGTTCGTATCGAAGATGTTACAAGTAAGATAAATGAAGCTTTAAAACCGGAGATGACTGAAGGTGAAAGACAAAAAGCTGCTTTCGCTAAAGGACAGGAGTTAACCAAAGAAGCTACAGATGGAACAAATTACAGAGCTTTGGTTCAGGACTTTTTTGGCGGAAATCAATATTTTATGATGGTTTACGAAGTATATACCGATGTTCGTATGGTTGGTGCTCCTCCATCATCAATAGGTAAATTTGGTGCTGATACTGACAACTGGATGTGGCCACGCCATACTGGTGATTTTAGTATCTTCCGTATTTATGCTGATAAAGACAACAAACCTGCTGCTTACGCCCCAACCAACGTTCCTTATAAACCAAAACATCATTTACCTGTATCTTTAAAAGGTGTTAATACTGATGATTTTGCAATGATTATGGGTTATCCTGGTAGCACAGAACGTTATATGACATCATGGGAAGTAGACGAAACTATAAAAATCTCGAATGCAAACCGTATTTATATCCGTGGCGTTCGTCAGGAAATAATTCTTGAAGATATGTTGGCTGATCAGGCAGTAAAAATTAAATATTCTTCGAAATATGCTGGTTCTTCAAACTACTGGAAAAACTCAATCGGTATGAATAAAGCATTAAAACGATTAAAAATCTATGATAAGAAAAAGGTTGAAGAAGCTGAATTTACTGCATGGGTTAACGCAACACCCGAAAGAAAAGCAAATTATGGTGAAGCATTAGATCTTATAAGCAAATCGTTAACCACACGCGGCGAATATATGCATGTTTCTCAGTACTTATCAGAAGCATTATTAAGAGGAACTGAATTAATGACAATTGCTATGAGCGGTCAGCGTTTAGAAGAAGCATTGGTTTCGAAAAATAACGACGACATTGCAAAAGCTACACAAATGATTAAGAACAGAGCTGCTTCATTTTATAAGGATTACAATGCTCCAACCGATCAGAAAGTGGCAAAAGCAATGTTTAAGATATTTGCTCAAAACGTAACTAAAAATTATCATCCAGAGATTTACAAAACAATCGAAGCGAAATACAAAAATGATTATTCGAAATTTGTAGATGATATGTTTGCCAAATCACTATTTACTGATCAGGCAAAATTGAATGCTTTTCTAGAAAAACCAACATTAAAAGTGCTTCAGAAAGATCCTGCGTATATTGCAGCAAAATCAATATATGCATTAAGCAGTGATTTACAGAAAAAACTCGAACCAATGTATGATGATTTTGATAAAGGTCATCGTTTATATGTTGGTGGTATATTAGAGAAAAACGAAGGTAAAGCAATGTATCCAGATGCAAACTTTACCATGCGTTTAACTTATGGAACAATAAAAGATTACTATCCTATGGATGCTGTTCATTACGATTATGTTACAACTCTTGATGGCGTTATGGAAAAAGAAGATCCAGATAATTGGGAATTTGTTGTTGAACCAAAGCTAAAAGAACTATATGCTAAAAAGGATTTTGGCCGTTATGCATTACCAAACGGTAAAATGCCTGTTGCTTTCCTTTCAACCAACGATATTACGGGTGGTAACTCAGGTAGCCCTGTAATTAATGGCAAAGGCGAATTAATCGGAACAGCTTTCGATGGAAACTGGGAAGCCATGAGTGGCGATATCGTTTTTGAACCAGAACTACAAAGAACAATAAGCGTAGATATTCGCTATACATTATTCATTATTGATAAATTTGCTGGTTGTACACGACTTATTGACGAAATGACAATTGTTGAGTAAACGATTAAATTAAATATATTAGATAAGGATTGGGATAACCCAATCCTTTCTTTTTTTGGTTAAAAATTTTACTACTTTTATAAAATCTATGACTCCAAAAATCACCATATATACAGATGGCGCTGCTCGTGGAAATCCTGGCCCCGGAGGTTATGGCGTTGTAATGATGTCGGGAGTACATCGCAAAGAGTTATCCGAAGGTTTTAGGTTAACCACCAACAACCGAATGGAGTTATTGGCTGTAATTGTGGCTCTTGAGCAACTTAAAAACGAAAACAGTCAAGTTGTTGTTTATACAGACTCTAAATATGTTGTCGATGCCGTTATGCAAGGCTGGGTTTTTGACTGGGAGAAAAAACGATTTAATAAAAAAAAGAATCCTGATCTATGGATTCGGTTTTTAACTGTTTACAGAAAACACAATGTAACCTTTCATTGGATTAAAGGACATGCAAACAATAAAGAAAATGAACGCTGTGATCAGTTAGCAGTTGATGCATCATTTAAATCAGAATTACTAATTGATGCTGTTTATGAAGCAACAGAAAAAGACCTATTGTAGTAACTTAAAGAATTATCAATAAAAAATCCCCGGTTATAACCGGGGATTTTGCATTTATTATGGTAAGCTGACTTTAAATTCAGCGTATCTTGTGGCATACAATTCACCTGTAGGAGAACCTATTTCAGTCCAAACATTGGTTATATTTTCAAGTCGATGTTCATCGCTAGGGTGAGTGTTTAAAAACTCTGGCGCACTGGTAGTTTCAGGATTAGTACCAATTTTTTCGAAAAACCCCGATATTCCTTTTGGATCAAAATTATTTTCACCCGTAGCATCGTCGGTATATTTTACAGAAAACTCATCCGCTTCGTATTCATTATCTCTGCTAAAAGCCAATCCGGCCAAGCCTTGAGCTAAATCGGCAGCAATACCAGCAAGCATTCCCGGATCATCACCTAACAAAGCTGATAAAAGAAGCGAAAATCCATACTGCTTGGTCATAACTTTAGTTGTGTGACGCTTGTCGGCATGTGCCATTTCGTGTGCCATAACTCCGGCAAATTGTGCTTCGTTATCTAGAAATTTAATAAGCCCTGTATAAAAATACATTTTACCACCAGGAACACAGAATGCATTAACTACATTATCATCTTTTATAATATATACATCCCACGAAAATGTATTTCCATAATTTAAATCTGGTGATGATTTTAAGGCTGTTCGTATCCTATCAAGATGCTGATAGGCTGTTGCAGATGCAGTATTACGAGCAACCAAAGGGTATTCTGTTGGATTGGCAAGAAGCTGAGTATGAAACTCTTCACCAAACTCAATGTCTTGTTCAACAGTAAAAAGATTAATTCCTCCATCCTCATCGCACGAATAAAAAAGCGAGGAAAGGCCTAATAATAAAGAAAAGAAAAGAATTTTTGTTTTCATAGCTATAATATTTAGAGTTATAAGTTGTGCTAATTTATTGGTTAAAACCAGAGCTATTATGGGTTCAAATAAAATACCACTGACCTTAATAGGTTATAAATGAGTTATTGGTATTACTATCACGTATTAACAAATATACGACTTTTTGTTTATTTACAAATTCGATTATTTAATGGATTTTAATCTTTGAAATTCATATATTTACTCAAACTATTGCATGTAAAACACTGTTTTATAAACACGTATCCTTCAACAATCTCTTCATCTTTGCCTTTTTTTAGGCTACACTTTTGGGTAATTTAATTTGTAAATATTCATTCAAATGGAAGAGCAACACAATAGCATATTAAAAATTTATGCAAGCACCACCGACAAAATTAACAATCAAATGCTTTACGAATATATTGTTCTTAAGGCGCGCGAAGAAGGGATTTCGGGAGTAACCGTTTTCCGCGGAATTATGGGTTATGGATCGAGCAGCAAAATCAGCTCCTCACAATACTGGGAACTTACCGAAAAACTACCCATAGTAATCGAACTTATCGATAAAACTGCACTGATTGATCGCTTTTATAAAAAAATCAATCCTGATTTACTCAATATGCCCAAAGGGTGTTTGGTTTTAATGGAATCGGTAAATGTTTTGCTTAAAAAAGCAGGAAAATAACTTTTGGCTTTATAGTCTTTTGTACGAATTAGTCTATTAACCAAGTATTTGAGACTAATTGTTTATGTCTTAGTTGGCCAAATCTCTTTTTCGCTGATACCAGTTAATTAAAAACAAAATGCCGGTTAAAAACAAAGGACCTGCAATTGTAAAATATGCACCCAATGCAAATCTTCCCCAAAAGAAAACGATATAAAAAATAGCTAAAACACTAAATAAAATAGCAGCAATCCATTCTCGCTTCCATGATATTATAAGTATAATAATTAATACAAAATTTGGAACCAGATGAATCAAAAAACCAAGTGCTTTTTTCCATACAGACTGATCTCCTTCGAAAACATCGAAAGCAAAGAGTGCTAAAAATAAAATATAAATTATAGTTAACACTCTGGGCAACCAATAAATAAATTTTTTCATAACGCCTCCTATTACTTTTGGTAATTGCTTAATTTACAACATAATATTGTTATAATCAAGATGTTCTCCTGTTTTATTGTTGAGGACTTACTGATAAAAGAGCATAAATTATTTATCTTTGAAATAACTAAATTCTATTACAATTGAAACGTTATGCGATAATCGTTGCTGGTGGTTCAGGACAAAGAATGAATAGCGAAGTACCCAAGCAATTTCTTAAGATAAAAAACGAAGTAATTTTAATGAAAAGCATTCGGGCTTTTGCATTGTTTGATCCAGCAATTGAAATTATTGTTGCGTTACCTGAAAATCAACTTGATATTTGGAGAGAACTAATTGATGCAGAGCAATTTGAGATAAAACACACAGTTGTTAAAGGTGGTGCCACCCGATTCCACTCAGTAAAAAATGCGTTATCTGCTATTGGGTATGATGGATTTGTTGCGATTCATGATGGTGTAAGGCCATTAGTTAGTGGAGATACAATTAATGCAGCATTCGAAACCGCTAAAAATAAAGGGAACGCAGTGCCATATATTGATTTAACTGATTCTATTCGTTTTGTCGATGGAGAAAAAAACACAACCACTGACCGCTCAAAATACAAATCAATTCAAACCCCTCAGGTTTTTGATACAATATTAATTAAAAAAGCATATGAACAGGAGTTTTCAGAATCATTTACCGATGATGCCTCGGTAGTTGAAAAGCTGGGAATAAAAATCAACCTGGTTCGGGGCAACCCAGAAAACATCAAAATCACCACCCAGGTTGATCTTAAGATTGCAGAAGCACTCTCCGACTATCTGCCGGCATGAAATACTAAAAATGGAATATTGGTGTGAAACAGTACCTTGCGCGTTAAATTAGGTGTCAATAATTTTGAAATCAATCCTCTTTTGTGCGTTACCATTGAAATAATATCAATATAATTATCGCGAATATAATCCTGCATTCCCGAAAGAAAATCTTTGTCCTCGATAATATGGCAATGTATTTCGTAATCGCCATAATGCTGTTTTAGCTTATCCTTTAGTGTATCCATCTTTACTTTGTCCCAAATATTAGATTCGTTTGTTCCGATATGTACACAGTGTAATCTGAAATCGAACGGAGACAAAATATTAACCAGCTTTTTAATGGCCAAATAATCCGAGTCATCAAAATCGGTTGTATACATAATATTTATGGTTCCGATACCCTGATAAATTGAATCTTCGGGTATAACCAACACCGGCACTTTCGTCTCGTCAATAATTTTAGCCGTTACGCTACCAATCAAATCATTTTCCCGTTCACCCTGGCCTCTGGTTCCAATAATTATTACCTCAGGATTATACGATTCACTTTCTGCAATTATCTCTTCGCTTGCTATTCCGCGCACAAGGGCATAATCAATTTTAACACCTGTAATACCATCCTTCTCTATTTTCTCTTTTAAATCACTATAAAACTTCTCCATGCTTACCTTTGCCCTGATCTCAATTTCGCGAATAATCTCATCCATATTTACCTGATAATAATAGGTATCAGTCAGAGGCATTGAGTTTACTACCGGATTGTAGTAAACGTGCATCAGCTTAATCTCCGCATTTAGCTTTTCAGCTAACCCGATAGCGTAACGGCATGCATTAACTGAATAATCGCTAAAGTCTATTGGTACAAGTATTCGTT
>JAVEZW010000215.1:0-6437 GCA_034002805.1 Bacteroidales bacterium
TGCTCTGTTTCTTTATACTCATCTTCATTAATTCTGTCAATTGTCATCATAACCTGCCCTGATGAACCGCCAACCGGAACTACCATTCGGCCACCAAGTTTAAGCTGTTTTAAAAGTTCACGTGGAATCTCCGGAGCGCCAGCCGTAATAATTATTTTATCGAAAGGAGTTTGCGAGGGTAATCCAAGATATCCATCACCATAATAAAAATAAGGCTTATAACCCATTTCACCAAGTATAACCTTTGACTTAAGAAATAGTTCACGCTGACGTTCTACAGTATGAACTTTTGCACCCAACTCAAGCAGTATAGCACATTGGTAACCCGATCCGGTGCCCACTTCCAAAACTTTATCGTGTTTTTTAACCTCTAGCAATTCGGTCTGAAATGCAACTGTATATGGTTGCGAGATGGTTTGTCCTGCAGCAATCGGAAACGCCTGGTCGCGATATGCAAACTCAATAAAACCGCTATCCATAAAACAATGACGAGGTACTTTACCAATAGCGTCGAGTATCCGACTATCTTTTATTCCTTTTTCTTTAACTATATCAACAAGTTTCTGCCTTAATCCTTTGTGTCTGTAGGAATCATCAACCATCTGTATATCTCCGGGGTTTTAAAAATTAAAAACAAAGATAACAGAACAATTTGCAAATTTCAAAGAATCAAAACCAGAATGACAAAACAAAACAAGGGTTTACTATTCATAGAATTATACTAATTTTCTAGAAAACAATTACATAACACAACTCCTTTTCGGTTATTAACACAAAATCGTTGATAAATAGCTGTGTTATTGTGGACTGTAATTTTTTAAATAGCCTAAGTTTGTACAAACAACTCTGATGTAGAATGAAAATTGGCATTATTGGAATCAACACATCGAACGAGGAATCGAAAGTTGAACAACTTAAAAGCTCATTGGGAATTAACCTGTATGGTATTTTCTCACATCATCGCGAAGAAATTCTACCTTTAAGCAAACGTTTTGATTTAGATCTATTTTCATCAGCGCATCTGCTTTTCGAAAACGTTGATGCTATTTATTTTGCCAACTCGCTAAAACCAAATATCGATTTTGCCATCGATGCTCTGAAAAAATCATGCCATTTATTTATTGAGGATATTTCGGAACTGAGCCTTGATGAGATTAAGCAGATTTATAAATTAGCTGTAGAAGCTCAAATAAAAATACACATTAAAAATGCCTATTTATTTGCACCCGAATATCTTGCAGCTTGTAAATCAATAACTTTACCTCAACTTATAGAAATTAACCAGGAACAAAATTTCTTTTTCAGACCTAAAAATTATTTTTACGAGATTTTTAACGATGTAAGTTTGTCTATTACTGCCGCTAATTCGGGAGTTAAAAAGATTTTCGTAACGGCTATCCCTATTGATTTAAACCATTTTAGTTTAATTTTTATTCGCCTTGATTTTGATAATGGCTGCCAAACAACCATAAAATATAACAATATTTCTACTGAAAAACAGAATACAGCAACCTTTTACCAATCTAATCAACTCATTAAAATAGATTTTTCGAACCATCATGCATTAAAACACGATGTAATTAATGGTCAAATTATTACAACCGATTTTAAAGCTGAAACCAAAACATCCGCAGATATTGAATTAAACCATTTTGTGCAATTAGTAACCAGCGAAAACAACAATAATATTAGCGAAACACCAAACGAGCTTTATATGATTCAGGTTACTCAAAATATAATGGAAAAACTCTACCTGTTATTAAATCCAACATTTCTGAATAGTAATTAGCCTTAGTTTTATTACATTTACCACAACAACAATTGTGTTTTATTTGCGTTGTAAAGCGTAAATGATTATTCGGATTTTCATGAACAAAACTTTACATACTTTAAAATATATTGCCTTCGACTTGCTTTCGGCTATATTAAGCTGGACTGCATTTTATAGCTATCGTAAACTTTTTATTGAAACTCAAAAATTTGGATATGAAGTACCCCTTGAGTTTACATCAAGGTTTTATATTGGAATTGTTGTTATTCCCTTGTTTTGGATTTTACTGTATTACTTATCAGGATATTACAAGGATATTTATCGCAAATCAAGATTGAAGGAGTTAGGACAAACTCTGTTTACTACTATTTTGGGTGTAGTTATTATATTTTTTACCTCATTACTTGATGATGAGATTGTTAGCTATCAAAACTATTACCGATTATTTTTAGCTCTTTTAATAATTCATTTTGTAGCAACTTATTTACCTCGGTTAATTATTACAACCCAAACAAGTAACAAAATACATAAGCGTATTTATGGATTTAACACAATTATTATTGGTGATAACAAAAAGGCAGTAGAGGTTTACAAAAACATCGAAAATCAGATCGAATCGACAGGTAATAAATTTATTGGATTCATAAATTTAAGTCAAAAAGAAAATTACCTGCTCGAAAAACACATACCAAACCTTGGATCTATCAACCACATAAATAAAATTATTGCCGAAAATAAAATTGAAGAAATAATTATTGCCTTAGAGTCGAACGAACATAAAGAAATAGAAAAAATCATTAATACTCTGCCAACAAATAACTTAATACTAAAGGCAATACCAAGCATGTACGACATTCTTACCGGCAAAGTTAAGATGGCCCAGATTTATGGCACCCCACTTATTCAAATATCGCACAGTTTAATGCCCACCTGGCAGGAACATACCAAACAGGTTATTGATTTTTCACTCTCGTTAATTGCGTTGGTTCTTTTGTCACCACTATTCCTTTTTTTGGCTATTGGAATAAAACTAACTTCTAAAGGACCTGTGATTTATAGCCATGAGAGAATTGGTCGTTTTGGCAAACCATTTACTTTATATAAATTCAGGTCGATGACCATTGATGCTGAAATAAATGGCCCGGCATTATCATCACGCGATGATGATCGAATTACTGCTTTTGGTCGGTTTATGCGTAAATCAAAACTTGATGAATTACCCAATTTCTTTAATGTGCTTAAAGGCGATATGTCACTTGTCGGACCAAGACCTGAACGTAAATATTACATTGATCTGATAATACAGAAAGCACCACACTACCTTCATCTACAAAAAGTTAAACCCGGAATTACATCATGGGGACAGGTAAAATACGGTTATGCTGAAAATGTGGAACAGATGATTCAACGACTAAAATACGATATTTTGTATATCGAAAACATGTCGCTGTATGTTGATTTTAAAATTATGATTTATACCATCCAAACCATTTTTAAAGGTCAGCATATCTAACCCTTAGCTCAGCTTAAATGTTTTCATTACTTTGTAAACAGGACCTTTAGGCGATAATATACTCTCGTAAAAAATGATTTCGTTTACAAGCACATCCTGAAAAAAATGATCTCTGTATTTTTCAATCCATTCAATCAATGCGCTCTTATTAGTCAGATTTTTTATTCGGCCTAAAGTTAAATGCGGTTTAAAGACTTTGTTATCAACCTCAAATCCGGAATTAATCATTGCTTTATTAACAAGCACTTTCATATCATCAAGAATTTCAGAGTGTTCAATACCCATCCACATAACCTTCGGATCAAGAATATTTTTAAAAACACCCAGACCCTTCAAAGTAATTGTAAACGATTTTAATTCTGCTAATAACAAAGCTAATTCTTTACTTATTGCAGATATCTGATTATCTGAAGTATCGCCCAGAAAAAAAAGTGTTAAATGCATATTTTCTGCATTTACCCAATTGATAGATGAATCCTTAAATTTCAATTTCAGGTCAGAAAAGAAACTCATATTCTCCTTATTCAATGCGATTTTTATAGCTATAAATGTTCGTTTCATAGGGTAAAGATCTTGAATTCAATGCAAAATAAATCTATATTTACAATTAATCAATACAATTTAACAACAACAAAATCTGGTATTTATGAAAAAGGTAGCTGTTGTATTATCCGGCAATGGTGTTTTCGATGGATCTGAGATTCACGAAGCAACACTCACGTTATATGCAATTGTTAAAAACGGAGGCATTTACGAAATATTTGCTCCAGATATTGATCAGCATCATGTAATTAATCACATTACAGGCGAACCAATGCCAGAAAAGAGAAATGTACTTGTAGAATCATCCCGTATTGCCAGAGGTAAAATTAAAAATCTTGCAGATTTTAAGGCCACAGATTTTGATGCACTTATATTCCCGGGTGGTTTTGGAGTTGCAAAAAACCTGTGTACTTATGCATTCGATGGTTTGAATTGTAAAGTAAATAAAGATGTAGAAAAAGCAATAGTTTCAATGCATTCGGCCAAAAAACCAATTGGAGCCTTATGCATTTCGCCTGTTCTTTTAGCCAAAGTGCTTGGCGCAATAAACATTACGATTGGTATGGATAAAAACACCGCTGGTGACATAAAGAATCTAGGCGCCATGCATACTGAAACGAACCATGGTGAGATAGTAATCGATAAAAAGAATAAAATAGTAACTACTCCTTGTTATATGCTAAATGCGACCATTGCACAAATTGGCGACGGAGCAAATAATCTGGTAAAAGCAGTTTTTGATTTCGTATAATTTAACGTGTGTTTGAAATAAACCTAAATTATTTCTGTTTTTTAAATCTTTTATGCTCCAGCGGAGCAAAATCTTTATAGTAAAATATTAATCTAAAAATCAGCGCGTCAGTACTATGTTGTTCAATGGGCATCGGTATTTGACGCGCAATAATACAAAGATAAAATAGAATATAATTTCAATATTTTCTGCACTTTGCGCACCACATGGCAGATTTACAAATAAAGAACTAAGTGATTGGTGCGCATATCTTCATTAACTTTATCTTCTATAAAGATTTAGCTCCTATGGAGCTTTTGCTAATACATTCTATCTGATTATTAAGGTATTTTGATAGGTTTAGTATTAAAATACGAGCTTATATTTTATTTCTTGCATTAAACTCATGTTAATTTAAAAGAGATTGTTCTTAAAGCCTCTTTTATATTTGTCCATGTTCTATAAGCACAACAATTCGTTCAATATACTGATCAACACCTTCGGCATCGTACTCTGTTTTTAAATCTGAACCGAATAAACGGGCAACAGCCTGCCAAAATACAGCTGAAAAACTACCACGTAACTCTTTTAGCAAAGCGTAGGAAGTGTTTCCGGTTTCCCTATCAATAAGCTTAAGTAATAATCGGCCTTGGGTTATGGTTAACTTCTTTAATCGGGGTCCAAACTCATCCAGCAATTCCTGTTCGACCGTTTTGGTGTATTCTTTTTGTTCCTTTTCAGTTGCAAGTTTTGCGTATTCCCGCTCAAGCTCTTCCAACTTATCCTTAGCAAGCTTTGCGTATGGGTATACCTTTTTCAGATCACGAACCAGTTTTGTATATCTGCGTTCATCCTGTTTACTTTTAAAAATAATCTCCGGAAAAATTACAATTTCATCAAGATAGATATTCGGAATAGTGTCCCCATCAAGAATTATTGCCCTGGTAACAATTAACGAATCGGACTTAGGCTTACCTGTTTGTGAATATAACTTATTGGTAAAGACTATACTTAACAATACTAATATGACAACTACCTTTTTCATAATTTTCATAACTAATTACAATATTACGAATGAATTTGTAAATTGTTTACTGATTAGAATTGAATTTTCTTAAAAATCCAGAACAAAACCTGCATATGGTTGTATTCATATTAAAAATTATTTTTGCATATCTTTAGCACAAATTTCATACAAATATGGAAGAGAACAACAGGGATTACACAAATGGCGAAATTACTGTACATTGGCAGCCATCCAAGTGCATTCACTCTACAATTTGCTATAGCCGTCTGCGCTCTGTTTTTGATCCTGTAAAACGACCATGGGTAAATATGAATGGAGCAGCTACAGATAAAATAATAGATATTGTAAACCAATGCCCTACTGATGCTCTTACCTTTTCATATAACAAAGATTTAAAAGAACCAATCAAAAAAGAAGAAGTCAGTTCTCCTGAGATAAAAGAAAAAGAAAAGGAACAAAAGGAAATTGAACCATCAACAACTATTCAGATAATGAAGAATGGCCCTGCAATTATCTCAGGTAATTTTTCAATAAAAGATTTTACAGGAACGAATCTAAATAAAGCCAGCGCAATTGCACTCTGCCGATGTGGCCACTCAAACAATATGCCTTTCTGCGATGGATCGCATAATAGATCAGGGTTTACCGAAAAAAGATAATTTGTTGTGGAACAAAAAAAACTCCCCTCTTCTAATAAAATAATAAAATTTACCTACCTTATTTTCGGATTTGTGGCTTTTGGGCTTGGTGTTATTGGCATATTCGTACCCTTACTTCCAACGACTCCTTTTTTCTTGCTCTCTGCAGCCTTGTTCCTCAGAAGCTCTAAAAGGCTTTATAATTGGTTAATCAA
>JAVEZW010000216.1:0-6398 GCA_034002805.1 Bacteroidales bacterium
TGATTTAAAAACCTAAAATATTTTTGCATAATTACCACTATTTTGGGGTAAAAAAAAGAACAAATATCATTTTTTTATTGAGTAAATTGTTAAAAATCAAGAATCCCACTAAACACTTTTTCGTCATTTGTGTTACTATATCAAATCCAAATGCTATGTTAATACTAAAAATTCTACTTATTACTGTAATTCTGGTTGTTTTGGTTATGCTATTATTATCGGTACGGTTAATTTTCAAACCTAAGGGAGAATTCAGAGGATCGTCGTGTAATAGTTATTCAAAAGAACTGCAAGATAAAAATATTGGTTGTGGTTGCGGTCACATCGGAAATTGTCATTCAGAATAAAATCCCATAAAGACTTTACTTTATCCCGATTTTTTGTAAAATCAACCTTCTGATGACGATTTGATAGAATTTATTTCTGAAAAGCTTCATAATTCTAATTTATGAAATTTATCCAGCCAGGTAAATATTGATTTTTTTTCTTTTTTAATGGCATTTTCTTGCTATTTTTACAATTATTAAATCGATTTACGTAATAATTGGACTATGAAAAATATTCTGAACATAAAGAACCGCCTGATTCTGATGAATTTCTTTCAGTTTTTTATCTGGGGATCATGGTTGTTAACTATAGGAGCCTATTGGTTTCAAACAAAGCAATGGTCGGGTAATGATTTCGGTGCCATATTCTCGACAATGGGTATTGCTTCGATATTTATGCCTGCAATAGCTGGAATTATTGCCGACAGATGGATAAATGCCGAGCGACTTTATGGTTCTTTTCATATTATTGCAGCAGTAATATTATTTCTTGTGCCTCAGGTAAATAATCCAGAGACTATGTTTTGGATTATGCTTGTAAATATGATGTTCTACATGCCCACCATATCGCTTTCAATTACTGTGGCTTACTCATCATTAAACAAATCTAATTTAGATATTGTAAAAGAATATCCACCAATAAGAGTATGGGGAACGATTGGTTTTATTGCGGCTCTTTGGATCGTTAGTCTTGCTAACTTTGAAAAATCAGCTATGCAGTTTTATGTTGCCTCTGCAGCTTCATTATTCTTAGGTATTTATGCATTTACCTTACCTAAGTGCGAACCTCTTGGAGGAACAACTAAAAAATCATTTGTAAGTGCTCTTGGGTTAAATGCATTTGCCCTATTTAAAAATGCCCGTATGGCCATATTCTTTGTTTTTGCTATGCTTTTAGGCGCATCATTGCAGTTAACCAATGCTTATGGCGATACTTTCTTACATGATTTTGCAAAACTGGATATTTACAAAGATCTTATTGCGGTTAAATTTCCTGCAATTATCATGTCTATTTCGCAGATATCCGAAACCTTATTTATATTAACCATTCCATTTTTCTTACGCAAATTTGGCATTAAAAAAGTAATGCTGATGAGTATGTTTGCCTGGGTTTTACGATTTGGATTATTTGCATATGGCAACCCGGCAGATGGCTTATGGATGATTATCCTTTCGTGTATTATCTATGGAATGGCATTTGATTTTTTCAATATCTCCGGTTCATTATATGTTGAGTCGCAGAGCGAACCAGGAATACGAGCCAGTGCTCAAGGGTTATTTATGATGATGACCAATGGTTTTGGAGCATTTTTAGGAAGCAGAATTAGCGGTTATGTTATCGATAAATTCTACTTAATAAAAGGTGCTGCTCCTGAAGCTATTCAGTACGACTGGAAAGGTATTTGGTTGGCATTTGCAGCATATTCAATGCTTGTTGCAGTGCTTTTTGCAATACTTTTTAAGTACAAACATGACCCCAAGGTTGTTGAGAATATACAACACTAAAAAACTTTTTAAGAAAAAGGAGGCATTATCAAATGCCTCCTTTTTCATTTATATCTGCCTAATCTTTTCAGAGCCATAAAACTATTGCTCAACTTCTTCTAAAATCTCATTGATACCTTTAGTCGATTTAACTGAATAATTTCCAGCCTCATCGCTATATACAAAATAGGCTTCCAGCTCGGGGTGTTGCTGAACCAGGTTAATTGATTTTTCGAGTCCAAGAACCATAAATGCCGTTGCAAAGGCATCAGCGGTCATACAATCGTTAGCAATAACCGTAGCACTTAATAATGAGTGATTAACAGGGTAACCTGTTTTTGGGTTGATAGTGTGTGAGTATTTTATTCCATCTTTTTCGTAAAACCTTCGGTAATTACCTGAAGTAGCCAGTGATTTGTTATTGAGATGAATTATGGCCTGAAGATTTTCACCAGGAATATTGTTATTATCAATAGGTTTATCAATTCCTATTTTCCATGTTTCTCCTTTAGGGTTCAACCCCAACGTTCTAACTTCTCCACCTATTTCAACCAGGTAGTTTTGGATATTGTTTTTTTCAATAAACAGGGCCACTATATCTACCGAATATCCTTGTGCAATAGCATTCATATCCATTTTAACACGGGGATCAGATTTAATAATACGATCGTTTTCCAGCCAAATCTTTTTATACCCAATAAACTGTAGAATACTATCAATTTTATGCTGATCAATATTTTCTCTATCGGTAAAACCGAAGCCCCAGGCATTAACTAAAGGGCCAACAGTTATATCAAATGCTCCATCGGTATATTCAGAAATCTCCATAGCTCTTACAAAAACAGTTTTTAAATATTCGTCCGTTCTATTTTCGGTGTTATTATTTACGGAGGTAATAAGCGATAATTTATTATAGGTAGATAAAGATGTATCAAACTCACAAAGCAAGTTTTCAATTTCTGCCTGGTAATTTTTATTTTTTTTACACTGATAAGTTATGCTATAGGTTGTACCTTGCGTAAAACCCGATATATTGATATAATCTGTTGATTGGTTGCATGAAAATAGTATTGGAAATAACACGAAAAGTAAGCCTGATTTTTTCATATAATAAAGAATAGGTTTAGCCAAATTAAATAGAAATAATACGAATTAACAAAAAACCGGAATGTAAAAGTTCCGGTTTTTTTATTTGAGACATTTTTTTATCCTCCAAAATCGTCGAATGCGAGCATCTCGTCGGGAATTCCTAAGTCATAAATCATCTTTTGCACTGCATCATTCATAACCGGCGGGCCACAAAGATAATACTCAATCTCTTCTGGTTCAGGATGCTTGCTTAAATACTCGTTATAAACCACCTGATGTATAAATCCGGTAAGACCTGTCCAGTTATCTTCTTTTTTGGGTTCAGAAAGAGCAATATTAAACTTGAAATTAGGAAAATCTTTCTCTATCTGTCTGAATTCTTCTTCGTAAAAAACTTCACGTTTTGATCTTGCTCCGTACCAATAAGTTACCTTACGGTTAGTTTTTAAGGTATGAAACAGATGGAAAATATGCGAACGTAAGGGAGCCATACCTGCGCCACCACCAATATACATCATTTCGCGTTCGGTATTTTTAATATGGAACTCGCCATAAGGGCCCGAAATCATTACTTTATCACCGGGTTTACGAGAGAAAATAAAGGATGAGCAAATACCGGGATTAACATTCATAAAAGCACCTTTTGATCGATCCCATGGTGGTGTTGCAATACGAATATTCAGTTTTACAATATTTCCTTCTTTAGGAAAATTAGCCATTGAGTATGCACGATATGTTTCTTCAGGATTTTTCATTTTTAAATCCCACATCTTAAACTGATCCCATTCTTCGCGGAATTGTTCGTCGATATCAAATTTTTTAAAGTCAACTTCGATTTTCGGAACATCAATTTGAATATAACCGCCTGATTGGAAATTAAGGGTTTCACCTTCGGGTAATTTAACAACAAACTCCTTGATAAATGTTGCAACGTTGCGGTTCGAAATAACTTCGCACTCCCATTTCTTAATACCCATAACTTCTTCAGGAACTTTTATTTTCATATCGCCCCTGATTTTAACCTGACAGCCCAGGCGCCAATAATTTTGCTGCTCTTTACGCGTGAAAAAACCCGTTTCGGTAGGAAGAATGCTTCCTCCACCATCAATTACCTGGCATTTACACATTCCACAAGTACCTCCACCACCACATGCTGATGGAAGAAAGATTCCGTTAGTTGAAAGAGTTGTAAGTATTGTATTTCCTGGATTAACAATAATTTCTTTTTCATCGTTTATTGTAAGCTTAACATCACCTTGAGGTGAAAGTTTTTGTCGTGCATATAACAATATGATCACTAATAAAAGAATTATTGAAAGAAATATTGCTATACCAAGCAGTATAATTGTAAAACTTGATGTCAATAGAACCATGTTGATGATTTTTTATCTATTTTATACTATTTTTTAAAACTATAATTTGATTCCCATAAAACCCATAAAGGCAATACCCATAAGCCCTGTGATTATAAAAGTTATTCCAAGACCTTTAAGAGGAGCAGGAACATTTGAATATCTGATCTTTTCGCGGATAGCAGCTATTCCAACAATAGCTAAGAACCAGCCCAAACCAGATCCTAAACCGAAAACAGTAGCTTCGGCCAAAGTATTGTAAGCTCTCTCCTGCATAAATAATGATCCTCCAAGAATAGCACAGTTTACTGCAATTAATGGTAAAAATATACCTAATGAATTATAAAGTGCAGGTGAGAATTTCTCGATAATCATTTCCACAAGTTGTGTCATTGATGCAATAACCGCAATGAAAATAATAAAACTCAAAAAGCTTAAATCAACATCGGCAAAATCCTGACTAAGCCATGTAAGAGCGCCTTCTTTTAAAAGATAGTTTTCTAAAAGATAATCTACCGGAACTGTAATTCCTAATACAAAAATTACAGCGATTCCCAGTCCTGTTGATGTTTTTACCGTTTTGGATACAGCCAGGTATGAACACATACCGAGGAAGTACGCAAATATCATGTTATCGATAAAAACTGATTTTACAAATATATTAATTAGGTTTTCCATGGTTACTCTTTTAAAAATTTGTTACTTGGTTTCAATTAATTTTTTGTTTCTAGCTCTCTGCACCCAAATGATAATTCCCACAACAATTAAAGCCATTGGAGGTAAAATCATAAGACCATTGTTCTGGTAACCAAATTGGTAAAAACTATCTGGAATAACTTTATAGTCCCAGATTGTACCAGATCCTAGTAGTTCTCTGAAGAATGCAACTATAATTAATATAATACCATATCCAGCAGCATTTCCAATACCATCGAGAAATGAAGCCCAGGGTTTATTACCCATGGCAAAAGCTTCGAGGCGACCCATTATAATACAATTTGTAATAATAAGTCCAACAAAAACAGAGAGCTGCTTACTAATATCATAAACAAAAGCTTTAAGAATCTGGTCAACCAGAATTACCATTGCCGCAACAACAACTAATTGAACAATTATTCTTATTCGCGGAGGAATTGAACTTCGCAAAAAGGAAATTACAACATTCGAAACAGCCAGAACAACCATAACAGAAATTGCCATAACAAATGCAGGTTTCATTTTAACAGTTACTGCCAGAGCAGAACAAATACCCAACACCTGCACCGTAATTGGATTACTATTTCCTAATGGTTCTGTAAGTAACTTTATGTTTTTACTTGAAAATAAAGGTTCTTTTTCTGAACTCATGATCTATTATTTTTTAATATTTTTAAAAAAAGCTTCGTAACTGCTCAAACAATCTTTAAGCATTTCGTCAACACCAACACTTGTAATTGTACCTCCTGAAATACCATCTACTTCATGATTTGATTCAGGATTTGCTGTTCCTCCTTTTAAAACACGAACAGATACAAATGTCCCTGATTCATCAAAAATTTGTTTACCAATAAACTTAGCCTGAAAAGCTTTGGTATCAATTTCGGCACCTAGTCCGGGAGTTTCTCCTTTATGGGCGAAATTAGCACCATAAATAGTCGAAAGATCATCGTTTAAAGAAACATATCCCCAGATTGGTCCCCAAAGACCTTTGCCATAAACGGGTATTATATATTGCTTTGTATTTTTTACATTACTCACAAAAATAGGGAGATTTCTCTCTGCAACTGGTTTTGAAACCTCTTTCTTCATGTCAATTGTAAAAGCTTCAGCACCTTCTATAACCGATCCATTTGTGCTTACTACAAAACTTTCGGTTATAATTTTTGTATATAATTCTTCGGCATTTTTAGCAGTGCTCTCAATATTAATAGATGTAAGTATATTTTGCTTTTTATTGATTTCAACATTTCTTTTCTGAAAGGGTTGCAATGTTATTGCTGCAATGGATAATATAGCAGCAACAGCAATTACCATTACTGAAGAGAAAATAAAAATATAGGTATTACTAAATGATTTCATGGTTGTAACTAGTTTATTATGCTTTTACTTTAGCTCTTTTTAATCGTTTGGAAATATTGTTTTCAATTACATAATGATCGATAAGTGG
>JAVEZW010000217.1:0-3146 GCA_034002805.1 Bacteroidales bacterium
TGACCCAGAACTTCCTCAACCGTTTTATAACAGTTCTGGGAAAATGGTAATGGAATACATTTCCTCATCAGAAATTATGCTTGACCTACCATTCATTTTGACGCAGAAGAAAAGGTTGAGACTGAATATGCCCTATTTGAAAACAGAAAATAATCTGTCCGGGAACAAAATCTCTGCAATCCGTTTATTGAATTTCGATACCTACGATACAATTATTGTCTTATATGTGCAGGACTTGCAGAGTAAAAAGACTTTCAGCTTAGAATACAATATGGACAGTACTTCAGGCTATTGGATTTGGGGACTCTCAGATTTTGTAAGTGGATAAAGAATTCCAATATAATTTTGTCAATAATATCTTTAAAGTAAGATTTTAGATAACAGATATTCGATGAAAAATCCGGTATGAAATAAAAAATAATTATATTTGAACATTAAACCATATTGGTCAATTATTATATGGACATGAAAACAAGAGACCTTATAAATTCTATTCATAAGAGCGAATTTTGCTTTACTGACAAGGTTGTTATAATAACTGGTGCTTCATCTGGTATAGGAAAAGCATGCGCTTTTAAATTTGCAGAAATGGGGGCAAAAGTTGTTCTTGCTGCACGCAGAGAAAACGAGCTTAAAAATATCGAGAATGAAATTAGACAAAAAGGGGGGGCGTGTTTATCAGTAAAAACGGATGTACGGAATGAAAAAGACTGTAGGTGTCTGATAGAAAAAACAATAGGGAATTTTGATAAAATTGATATACTAATTAATAATGCTGGTATATCTATGAGGGCAAATTTTGAAAACCTCGATTTGAAGGTAATAAAAGAAATAATGGACACAAATTTTTTCGGGATGGTATACTGCACAAAGTTTGCATTACCCTACTTATTGAATCAAAAAGGAACTATTATTGGAATATCATCTATAACAGGACTTACTCCTTTACCCGGCAGAACTGGGTATGCAGCGTCTAAACATGCAATGGATGGCTTTCTTAATACTTTACGACTCGAAAATATAAATAAGGGACTACACGTTCTAATTGTCCATCCTAACTTTACAACTTCAGGTATTAGGAAAATGGCACTCAACAAAAATGGGAAACCACAAATTGAATCCCCCAGAGATGAGGCAAGAATGATGTCCTCTGAAAAAGTAGCGCAAATTATTGCACGTGCTACGTTAAACCGGGATAAAGATATAGTTATTACTTATGAAGGGAAGTTGTTTGTCTGGTTACATAAAAATTTCCCTGCTATTTCAGACCGCATTATTCTACATGAGATGTCAAAAGAACCCAATGCAGGATTTTGACTACTATCGGAATCAGACTAATAATTTCTTATGAAGATTAAGCAGTAAGCATCGATGTTCTTAATTTTAACAACTATTTAAATATATTAACTTTGTCAACTAAAACCATAATCTATGACTATGCAAGAAATAGATGTTAAGGATTTAATAGTGCAATCAGCAACAAAATATTTCTCCAAGTTCGGCTTTTATAAAACTACCATGGATGAGATTGCCAAGCACATCCATAAAGCCAAAGGGGTATTATATTATTATTTTAAAGGGAAGGAAGAGCTTTTTAATGAAGTGCTAAAGCAGGAGTTAAACGCTGTTAAAATAGAGTTAAAGAAAATTGTTGATGCCGAAAATGATTCCCTTATTACACTCAAAGAATACACCCTTACAAGGCTAAGGTTATTACATAAAGCTGTAAACTATCACGAAACACTTAAAGCTGATTTTTTCGAAAAGTATCTATTTGTGAAGGATGTTCGTGAAGATTTTACTGAATTTGAAAGGGAGCAATTGACAATAATACTTGAAAGGGGGAAAACAGAGGGTTTTCTTGATTTCAGAAACATAAATTCGACCATAAGTATATTCATGATGGTCATTAATGGGATTGAAATACCATTATATCTTCAGGAAAAATATTCAGAATACGAGAGCACTATTGATGAGTTATCATCAATGATTGTCAATAGTTTAAGAACACAAAGAAAATAATCGTAAATTTTTTTGTTAAAATTTGAACAAAAAACATTTTTAGTTAAAATCTATTTTTAATTTTGAACTGACTTTAAAACAATAATAGTCAATATTTAATATATGGAACGATTTGCACAGAAAATCCTCAAAAACAGATGGATAATTATACTAAGTGTAATTGGTATAACAGTATTCTTTGGTCTTCAGACCAGATACTTAAAAATTAATTCTGATATAATCAGTTCATTACCGGATGATGACCCGGCTGCCTTGATGTTTAAAAATATTGGCAACCAGTTTGGCGGTAATGAAATGGGCATGATAGTTCTTGAATCAGACAATATTTTTAAAGCTGATTTGCTACAGCACGTTAAACAAATTACAGACAGTCTGAAAATTACTCATGGCGTTTCTACTGTCACAAGCCTGACTAACATACTTGATATCAAAAGCACTGAAGAAGGAATTGAAATCGGTAAACTTGTTGACGAGTATAACCTTCCGGTTGAGCAGTCCCGGTTAGACAGCCTGAAAACCTATATATACTCAAAAGAGATGTATAAAGGTGCAATCGTATCAGAGGATGGAACGGCAACAGTTATAATGTTCACTTTAATTCCTGATGCTGATAAACAGGCAGTTGCCAATGAAATCAAGAACATGGTTGAAGGACTGGATTTACCTGAATCAGTCTATTTTGGCGGGCTGCCATTTATGATAAATGATGTTTCTGATTTAATTGTAGCAGATATAGTGTGGCTTCTGCCAATAGTTTTCATAGTTATTGCGCTTATTTTATACATAAGTTTCAGGTCTCTCAGAGGCTTACTGATGCCACTCCTTACTGCCGGGATTGCCGTTATATGGACTGTAGGAATCATTGTTACCTTGGGTCATGAACTTACCATTATCCTGAATATTGTACCTGTCATTCTGCTTGCGGTGGGAAGTGCTTACACAATTCATGTAATAAACAGCTTTAATCTGTTCAGAACAGGAGATTTCAATCAGACTATAATAAAGGCACTTGGATATGTAATCATTCCTGTGATTCTTGCTGCGTTAACTACAGCCGTTGGATTTGTGTCATTTGTTCTTGGTGCGTATCTGACAATGATTAAAGATTTTGGCATTTTTACAGC
>JAVEZW010000217.1:3246-6393 GCA_034002805.1 Bacteroidales bacterium
CAAGTGAGACTTGCAAAATTGAATTAACAGGTATGCCTTCTGTTTATGTCAGACTAAATGACAGTCTGATTAAAAGTCAGTTCAGCAGCCTTTTGATAGCCTTGGTTCTGGTGGTACTGATTGTAGGATTAATATTCCGTTCTTTTTCAAAGGGAGTCTATGCGACCATTCCCATAATTGCAACAATACTTATCTTATTCGGGTTTATGGGTTTCACAGGAATTCCTCTTGACATTGCAACTGTCCTTGTTGGTAGTATTGCATTAGGAATAGGTATTGATTATTCGATACATTTTATTTCAGGATTTAATTCACACCTTAAAGAAAATGGCGATGCTGAAAAAGCTATCGAAAGAACATTAATGACAAGCGGCAAGGCAATAATAATTAATGTCACATCGGTCGCAGCCGGATTCTTGGTATTGCTGTTTTCTCAGTTAGTCCCCTTACAGAATTTCGGATTGCTTGTAGCAATAAGCATGATTGGTTCTGGTCTTGGCTCATTGACACTTTTGCCTGTAATACTGATTTTGGTAAACAGAAAGCGTAAAATCATAGCAAATTAATTCACTAATAAATATTAAAATATGAAAGCAATAATTTATTCAGCGGCAGTTACCATTACTGTTCTGGCATGTAGTATATACTCTGTTAATGCACAGGATGCATCTTCAATTCTAAAAAGAATGGATGATGTAATGTACTCACCGAAAGATTTAACAGGTAAGAATAGGATTGTTCTTATTGATAAGAATGGAAAAGAAGAAATCAGAGAGGCGACAATCCAACAGAAAGGAAACGATAAAAGAATATTTCGATTTACAGCACCAGCGTCACAGGCGGGTATATCAGTATTATCTCTGCCAAATGATGTCATGTATTTGTATTTGCCTGCCTTTGGAAAGGAAAGAAGAATTGCCACCAGTGCAAAGAATCAGAATTTTGCAGGTACGGATTTCTCTTATGATGATATGGAGTCAAAACCTTTTTCAGCAAAATACACGCCTAAATTAATTGAAACCGGAGCAAATGCTTTTACGCTGGAACTGACACCACAGGCTCAATCTGATTATTCCAAGATAATTGTAACCATCAATAAAACAAACTTCTACCCGGAGACGATGGATTATTATGACAAAGGAAACACAAAAATTAAATCAGCAAAATATGTGTTCAGTAAGGTAGGAAACTACTGGAATGCTCAGGAAATTGAAATGACTGACTTTAAAAAAAATCATAAGACAAAAATGCAAATGTCAGACGTGAAATATGATACAGGACTAACCGATGATGATTTTACGGTAAGAAAATTAATTCAGTAAGTACTGTTAATTGCCTAAACCTCACACATTGAAAACGATATCAGGATATTTACTCAAGGATGTTTTGGGGTGGAAAATCAAAGGTGAATTTCCAGACATAAAAAAGTCAATCACAATATTTGCACCTCATACTGCTCACATTGATGCCCTCTATGGGAAATTAGGTATAGCTCAAATGGGTGTCAGATACTTATTCCTTTCGAAAAAGGAACTTTTCTTTTTCCCCATGAATATTGTTATGAAAAAGTTTGGTTCAATGGCAGTTAGAGGGGTAAAAGATGAAAATGCGATTTATAGGGTTGTTAAGATTTTAACTGAAAATGATGAATTACATGTCGTAATTTCTCCCGAAGGGTCGATTAGTAGGGTATCTAATTGGAATAAAGGATTTTACTATATGGCAAAGAAGGCTAATGTACCTATTGTGGTTACATCTCTGGACTACACGAAAAAAGAAATGGAAGTCAAAGGTGTCATCTATGACCTTAATGATTATGTTACTGTAATAAAGCAAATTAATCAGATGTATAATGGCGTTACAGGCAAAGTTCCTCAGAATTTTTCCCTTTCATCAGAAACCTGAAATATGAATAAATCAGTTGCATTAGTATTATCCAGTGGAGGTTCAAAGGGTCTTGCACAGATTGGCGTTTGTTACGCACTTGAAAAGCATGGGTTTCAAATATCCTCTATTGCGGGTTCTTCTATAGGGTCTGTTATTGGCGGAACTTATGCAATGGGTAAACTGCCGGAATTTACTGCATGGGTAAAATCATTGGACAGAAAAACAGTGTGGGGATTAATGGATTTCACTATTTCAACTAACGGGTTGTTAAAAGGAGCACGAGTACTCGAAAAAATGAAAACATTCATCCCTGATATGAACATCGAAGAGATGGGCATACCGTTTTCTGCAATAGCCGTTGATATATTAAATGAGAAAGTAGAGGTCTTTAATTCAGGTAGTTTTTATGAAGCTATCAGAGCATCTATAGCAATCCCGACTTTGATGACACCAGTTATATCCGGGGATAAAATTTTAGTTGATGGGGGCGTACTAAGTCCTATCCCAATTGAATATGTAACTCGTCAGCCTGAAGATATTCTTGTGGTTGTGAATTTATATGGGGACAAGAAAAATGATTTATCCGATACATTATCCACTGTTAACAAACAGCATAAAGTTATTCCTAATAATTTGTTAAAAATTATTACCAAAGCCAATGATACTGGTGACAAGAAAAGTATGTGGTATTATTCTCTTTTAAAAGCCACTACCTCTGAAATGATTCATAAAATTGCAAAACAAACCATTGAATTATTCAAACCTGATATTCTGATTAATATCCCATATGATTCTTCTGATACATTCGATTTCCATAAAGCAGAGGAATTGATAAAAATTGGAGAGAATGCTGCAAATGAGGCAATTTCAAATTATTTGAATCATGAATTATGAAATCTTCGGTAGTGATATGTGCTTATAACGAAGATAAGACAATCAGAGATGTGTTGGTTTCAGTGTCTGATTGCAAAATATTTGATGAAATTATTGTTGTCAATGATGGTTCTGCCGATAACACCAAAGAAATCATAATTGATTGTAAGAATGAATTGGATATTATTGATATCCATCTGCCTGAAAATAAGGGAAAAGGCTTTGCCATGGCAACAGGTATTGAACATGCGGGTAATGAATTGATTGTTTTTTGTGATGCTGATTTATCCAATTTAAAAAGAGAACATTTTCTACAACTTATTAAACCAATTATTAGAAGCGATGCAAAAATGGTTCTTGGTCAACCAACTGAAACCTTGATTAATT
>JAVEZW010000218.1:0-6392 GCA_034002805.1 Bacteroidales bacterium
ATGACCTCTTTCATAGAGATCAACAACTCTCATTTTATCTGAATAATTATGCTTCAGATTTTTTCTCTTACTATTTTCCATAAAAATACCCCAAAAGTTTTTTGTCTAACTTTTGGGGTACAGTTCAATTTACAGGCTTTGTTTTTTAAAACTGAGGTCGGTGGCGGATTCGAACCGCCGTACACGGTTTTGCAGACCGCTGCCTAGCCACTCGGCCAACTGACCTTATTGGACTGCAAAAATAGAAAAAATCTTTAAATTATTACTATACTTTCTAAAATTTCAATGGCTCAATTTTCTAAAGTACTTATAATACGTGCTTTTGGGCCTTATTCTTATATAAATATTCAATTCGTAGCATCAATAATAAAAGCAATCCAACACAAATTATTGCTCGCACCGAATATACCGTTGCCAAAAATCCTTTACTCGAAAGTAATGCAAATACGGGTGCAAACAACATAGCTAACCAAACAGAAAAAGGTTCTGTATTCTCCTTTGAAATCATTAATCGTCGAACTACAGGAAAGTAAGCAATTACAATTATTGATTGAATTAAAAGATTGGCAACCAGGTGGTTCCGTGTAACTAACCAAAATAGTATTATTACTAACACAGCGAACAAACAACCCAGGTCAAATTTATTAAATTTTGAAGAGTGATCTCCATAAAAGTATATAAAAACAGTTATGGTAACTGTTGACAAGATATCTGCCGTATTTAAAATATTATCCCATATACTAAAATTTTCATCACCAAGGTAGGTTTTTAAACTCATGATTACTGCTATTGAAAAAAAAGCCCACATTGCTAATGAGGGTTTAATTTCTCTTTTATAGATTAAAATACAATATTTAATTCCTATAAATAGATTAATCAGGGTTACAGCAATTATCGAAAACTCTTTCATACCAATTTTTATCAAAAAGAGTGCAATTTAATTATTTCAGAAGAAATAATTACTTTTTGATAACTCCAAAATAAAAGAGTTCCAGAATTTTCTGGAACTCTTATGGGTAGGTTAATAAATTAAAGCAAATAAACTAGAGTGTTTTAAACATAAAAATCTATTGCTTTATAAACTTCTTAACAAGGGTTTCTTTTTCGTCTTCAACAGATATAATGTAAGTTCCTTTGGCTAGGTCAGATATATTGATATCTCTTTCTTCTCCATTAATATCAACTAACTTAACCAAAACACCACTCATATTATAAATTGAAATAGTACCAACTCTTGTTCCAGTGCTTACTTTTACATTTATGTAGTCGCTTGCAGGATTTGGATAAAGTAGAAGGCTGGTTGGCATTTCATCTGCTAAATCTTCACCAATAGTTTCAGTTCTTACAAAAGTATTGCCAGTTACATTAACAGTGTAATCTTCAACTTCACCATAACTAAATGTTTCGCAAGCTGAGGTTTGAGCTGCATTGTATTTCATAGACACTCTCATGCGAGTTGCACCTATTAATGCTGTTGTAGGAACGGTAAAGGTTGATGATAAAGTAGTACTTACTGATGAAGTTTTGCTTGCAACTAATTCTGTAGTCTCAAATGTACCATTTTGATTCCAGTCAATCCATACTCTCCAGTATTCTGTATATTTGGTACTCTTGAAACCTGCACTATAACTAATGGTTGTGCTTGCTCCTAAAGCAACAGTTGCAATTTTTGTAGCTGTGAAATCAGCGTAACCATTATTTTTGGTTGTTGAATTAGTCATACCACCCATTGCAACATAATCAATCCATTCATAAGTAACATTACTTCCTTTTGATGCACAATAAGTCACTGAGGTTGATAAGGTTGTAACACTTTTTGCTGTACTTGCAGCAGAAACATTTCCAGCGGCATCTTTAGCTTTTACTGTAAATGAATAAGTAGTTGCAGCAGTTAAACCAGTAACATTATAACTTGTAGTTGTAGATGTACCTTTTAATGTTCCGTTTTGATAAATTTCATATCCGGTAACACCAACATTATCAGTAGAAGCAGTCCAACTTAATGTGAAAGTAGTTTGAGTAATATTAGCTGAAGCTAAGTTGGTTGGTGCAGTTGGTGCTTGTGTGTCAGTTACAACAGCCAAAGTTGTTACATTTAGCGCAGTACTTGCAGCAGAAACATTCCCAGCAGCATCTTTTGCCTTTACTGTAAATGAATAAGTGGTTGAAGCAGTTAAACCAGTAACACTATAACTAGTTGTAGTTGATGTTCCTTTTAAAGTTCCATTCTGATAAATCTCATATCCTGTAACTCCAACATTGTCAGTTGAAGCAGTCCAGCTTAATGTAAATGATGTTTGAGTAATGTTAGCCGAAGCTAAATTGGTTGGAGCCGTTGGAGCTTGAGTATCTGCTGTAGATGAAGTAATTACTACAGTATAATCTTCAACTTCGCCATAACTGAACGTTTCGCAAGCGGATGTTTGGGCAGCATTGTATTTCATTGAAACTCTCATACGAGTTGTTTTTGCAGTTGTTCCGGCAGGAATTGTAGCTGTTCCAGATTCAGCAACTTTGCTTAATGCTCCACCATCAAAAATTTGTTCACCAGCATCAGTAAAATCACCGTCTGCATTTAAGTCAACCCATATTTTCCAGTATTCATTATATGTTGTGCTTGCAAAACCTGGAGTAAGTGTTACAGCATAACCTGTTCCGGCAGCCATAGTAATGGTTTTACTTGTAAAATCAGAATAACCTGCTCCAGTTGATGTATTTGTGAAAGTACCAACTTTAACGCTTGCAATCCATTCATAACTGAAATTGCTGCCTAATGAAGTGCAATAAGTTATTGGAGGAGTTCCTGTTGTTGTAAAAGTTCTTTCTGCACCATAGCTTGTTCCTTTTGAGTTAGTTGCATAAGCGCGAACATAATAAGTTGTTCCGGCAGTTAAACCACTCATTGTTAAACTATAAGATCCAGTTGTAGTAACAGGAGATGTAGAAACAACTGTACCAGTTGATAATGTTGGAGCTGCTGTTTTAGCATATACTAATCCACTTGCAGTAATAGTTGCACCACCGTTTGAAGTAATTGCACCACCGCAAACTGCAGAATTATCACCTATTGAAGAAACTGTGTTTGTTGTTAAAGTTGGAGCTGTTGTTCCATCATTTACATAGGTCATATAACAAACAGAACAAGCAACACGGGCCGAAGTAGCATCAATTCTCATATAACCACTTTCACCCCATGAACTTCCCCATGAGTTTCTTAAAATCCAGTAATCACCATAAGTTGCATCATATCCCCAACCAACTAATGAGATAGCATGGTTTGTAGGAGTATTATAACATGGACTAGTTGAACAAGCTGTGCTTGCATCAGAAAAAATACCGCCCGAATAGTTTTGGAAAGCAGTTGTTACATAAACAGCAGCATCTACAACTCCATAAGTCATAATGGCTGTTTTAATAGCATCTATATCTGAACATGCAACACGACTCCAACTTGCAAATTTTGTTTTTGGAGCATTTGTAGCTGCTGATGGGCATGATTGATTGTCTGCATCTGTGTATGGGAAATAACTTTCATCAATAATACCAACATCCACTAATGCTTGTAATTCTGAGTATGTGTAATCAGCACCACCACAACCGCTAAAGTGACTGCTATATGCTGACATAGCGCTTAAACACCATGCAATGTATGCTTCGGAAAAATCAGCTGTATTACTATCATACTTACCTGTAGAAAAATTATATGCTCCTTCAGCTGCTGCAGCAGCACCAAAAGAATAACAAGATCCGCAACCACCCTGGTCGCGTGGTGTTCCTATGTATGAATGTCCATTATAGTTTCTCCAGTCAAATGATGTTGGAAGGGCTTTGGATACAGTAAAGTTAGGATCAACTTCTGCATCAGCATGAAATTCACTTAATGATCTGTTTTCGTTTGTAATTAATGGCTGTCCAATCATTTCCATAAATTCAGTTAAAGGAATTCTTTCATTAATTCCTTTGTTTGATCGAACACATACAGCACGTTCGGTAACAAATCCG
The DNA here is from genome assembly GCA_034002805.1 of Bacteroidales bacterium. Taxonomy (GTDB): domain Bacteria; phylum Bacteroidota; class Bacteroidia; order Bacteroidales; family UBA12077; genus UBA12077. Next base: position 4,003 of record JAVEZW010000218.1, read on the forward strand.
TTTTCTTTAATCACCTCGGTTTCGATGTCATATCCATACTTTGCAGGGAAAGAAAATTCCTGAGCAACTTTTCCTTTAAAGAAATCCCATGCATTTTCAATTCTGCCGTCTGGTAAATGAACCAAACCAACTTCGCCAGCTCCTTTTACAGAGCTAATTTCATAGCGGTAACCCAATATTTCGCAGTATTTTGCGGCAGGGTTAACGTATCCCTTCTGAGCAAATACGGTAATAGCCAAGAAAAGGGAAAAAACAAAAGTTAAAAAGGTAAATTTTTTCATGTGTAAATAGTTTAAGGTTATTGAGTAAATTTTGCAAAAATTACAACCTAATTTTGGAATAAAAATTTTCAATCGGCAGACGACAAAAATCGACCCCCAAAAATCGTGTTGCAACGAATATTGAATATCAGTATCGATGATTTAAAAGACCGATAGTTGATTTTTTTGAAAATTATTTGCTAAATTGCTGCGGGATTAGTAAAATATTACTAACTTAAAAGCCTAACATTAAGGATCTTATGAAATTGAAATGTGTTATTGTTGATGATGAACCATTAGCATTAACAATAATTGAAGGGTATCTTAAAAAAATACCTTTTATTGAGATTTTAGCAAAATTTGAAAGTGCAATACCTGTTTATGAGTTTCTTAAACAAACAGAAGTAGATTTGCTTTTTCTTGATATTGAGATGCCTAATCTTACTGGCGTTGATTTTATTAAAACCTTGCCATCACACCCATCCGTTATATTTACTACAGCAAATAAAAACTATGCTATTGAAGGATTTAATTTGAATGTTGATGATTATTTACTTAAACCACTGACCTTTGAGCGGTTGCTGGTGGCTGTTAACCGAATAGCAGAAAAAAAATCTGCAATTGAAAAAACAGAAATAGCCGAAGATAATAACGATTACTTATACTTAAAAGAAAATAAAAAAATGGTTAAGGTAAATCTTAACGATGTTTTGTTTTTTGAAAGTAATAAAGATTATGTTAAGGTAGTGACATCATGTAAAACAGTAGTTACCAAGCAACATCTTAGTTTTTTCGAAGATAAATTAAATACAAAAGATTTTTTGCGTATCCATCGGTCTTTTATTATCGCCCTAAATAAAATTGATGCTTACAGTCACTCTTCAATCGAAATAGGCAAAACTGAACTTCCAATTGGTAGATTGTACAAAGATTCTGTATTTGAGGTGTTGAGTAAAATCAGTAAACAAGATAATCTTGAACTTTAAAAATGGACGTACCAAAAAGGCATCATATAATCTTATTAGTAATCATTTTTCTCCAAATCTCTTCTGGAGTAAGAGGACAAGAGAGAGGCCTTTTATTATCAAAATACTATTCTCCAAAAGATTATAAACAAGGGGTTCAGAACTGGTCCGTTACACAAGATAAAAGAGGAGTTATGTACTTTGGTAATGCCAATGGTGTTATGGAATACGATGGCGTTAACTGGCGGTTAATTAAAGTTGCTAATAATTCATCTGCAAGGTGTTTATCTGTTAATGAAAATAACGTTTTGTTTGTTGGTGCTTTTGGTGAGTTAGGATGTCTTTTACCGAACAAAAAAGGGGAACTTCTTTATAACTCACTGATACCTTTGTTAGATAATGAGCATGTTGATTTTGGTGAAATTTGGGATATTAACTGCTTTTCTGATAGTGTGTTCTTTTTAAGTGATAAGTATTTGTTTTTGTATCATAACAATAAATTTGATTACTGGGAGAGTAAAAAAGAAAGGTTCTACCTTACCTATAACGTTAACAACAATTTATACATCCAGGAAATAGGGAAGGGCTTATTAAAATTTGAGAACGGATCTTTAAACCTCATCGAAAAGGGAGAGTTTTTTACCGATATCAGAATACATTCCATTTTTCCATTAGGAGAAAAATTACTCATTTGTACACGATCGGATGGGTTTTTTATTTACGAAAAAAAAGATGGTAAGGTATCGATAAAATCATTGGGCGAAATATCTGGGCAAACAAAAAAAATTAATGAGTATTTTATTAAGCATTCATTTTATCATGGTGTAAAAATTCATAATAACCAATTAGCCCTAGCGAGTATTACAGATAATATAATTGTTGTTGACCAAAACTGGAATGTTACAGATGTAATAGATAGTAAATCAATTGGCATAAAAGGATCTTCGTTTTACCTTTATTATCGCGAAAATCAATCGTTGTGGCTGGCTCTTGACAATGGAGTTTGTCATGTTGATGTTTTGTCTCCTTTCAGATATTGGAACGAGGAATCAGGCATTCATGGGACATTATCAGATGTTGCAATCCAAAACAACTATCATTATGCAGCAACAGGATCTGGTGTTTATTGGACTCCAATTAAATCAACCGATATTTTTAGCAATAG
>JAVEZW010000219.1:0-6341 GCA_034002805.1 Bacteroidales bacterium
CATAGGTATATTCAGGGTTTTGAACTGTTGATGTTATACCATCACCCAAGTTCCATACATAAGTTAAATTTTGCCCATTCGATTTATTGGAGAAATTAACTTTTCTTGTGGTTAAATTTGCTGAATATATAAAGTCTGCATTAACATCATTGCCTGGACTACCTATTAATAGAACCTTCTCCTCATAATCCATACAGCCATTAGTTGGATTAAAGGTATTCAAGCTGACAGTATAATACCCCGGTGCTGTATATACATGATGCGGATTTTCTCCAATCCAATAACTTCCATCTCCGAATAACCAATAAAATGATGTTTCGGCACCAACGGTTTGGTTCGAAAAATATATCTCATTAGTTGTTGAATCAATATAGTAAGTAAAGTCTGCATTACAATTTACTGTTCCAACCTGAACATCTTTAGATATATAATCCATGCATAATCCAGAATTGTCTGTTACAGTAAGAGATACAGAATACAAACCTCCTGAACTATATATGTTTTCAGGGTCTTTCTGTGTTGAGAAGCTTCCATCATTAAAATACCAGAAATAACTACCAATTGTTCCGATTGATTTGTTAGTGAACTTAACTTTATTGGTCGTTATATCAGTAATTGTAAAGTTAAAATCAGCCTTACAATCTGCTGTTCCAATTTGCAAGAAATCGGCATAGTAATCAGTGCAACCGTTAATGGTATCTCTAACAGCAAGACTTACTAAATAGAAACCACTTGTTGTATAAGTATGTATTGGATTCTTTTGGCTTGATGTAATTCCATTACCAAAATCCCAGAACCACTTGTGAGCTGTTCCAGTAGTTTTATCTGAAAATCTAACTTGTTTAGTTGTTGGGTTGATAAAATAGCCAAAATCTGCATTAATATTACATGTTATTGCACCAACCTGAACAGTTTGACAATATTCTGATCTTTCACCTGTTACAGAACTAAAAATGGTAAGACAAACATTATATAATCCTGGTGCTGCATAGGTATGAGTAACATTTGTATCAGAAACAAAGGTTCCATCACCGAAAGTCCAATACCAGTTTGTTATTTCTCCTGATGATTTATCGAAGAAATCAACCGAATTGGCTGAAACCGTCATATAAGTAAAATCAGCCCTCATTGTAACTGCAGATGTATCTGTGATTACAGAGATGGTTTTACAGATATTGGCAAAGGCATTATTGGTAAAATTAAACAGTGATAGGCAAACTTCATACTCTCCCGACTCAGTGTATGAATGCTGAGTTTGTGGTATTGTATCCCACATTCCATCTCCAAAATCCCAATACCAATTGGTTACGTTGCCAGTTGAGATATCTGAGAAACTAACAGTTCCTGATTGAGGATCAATATAATAATTAAAATCAGGAATTATACCTGGGGCACCAATTGTAATGTTTTTGCAAATCTCAGACATGCAATTTGTTACTTCATCCTTAACAACAAGACAAACCTTATATGTTCCTTCGTTTGGATACATATGGATTGGATTTTCTTCTGTTGAAAAAGTATTATCGCCAAATTTCCAATAATAATGTGTCAAATTCCCAGCAGACAGATTATTGAAACTAGCTGTTTTATTAACATTATTAATTGTATAATTGAAATTGGCTAAGCAGGATGGTAAACCAACCTGAACTTGCTTTTTAATTTGGTTACTGCAATTGGTTAATGAATCGTAAACCGTTAATGTAACCATGTAAAATCCTTCTGCAGGGTATATATTTACAGGGTTTGCTTTTGTTGATACTTTTCCATCGCCAAACTCCCAGAAATAGGATGTGATTTTGCCCATCGACTTATCTTCGAAATTAACTGTTGTCCCAGTGGCTGATGTATAAATGAACTTAGCTTCGCAGAGACTAGTTTCTTTCTGAATCCAAATATTTTTTTGTTGCAAATTGTACCCACAGCCATTTTCTATTCTTAATGTGATGGTATAATTACCTTCTGATACATAAAAATGAGTTGGATTTTTATCTGTTGATGAAGTTCCATCTCCAAAATCCCATAAAATAGTATAATTCTCAAAATCACTCCAGATATTTGTATTAAATTGAATTGGCTCAAATCGTTTGGCATTCCATTTATCCATACCAAAATCAACTTCTGGCAAATTAGTGTTTCCTATTATTACTTTAGTGTAAATGGTATCATATCTGTTGCAGGCATTACGTGTAACAACAAATTCTTCATAAACTCCAACGGTATCATAAACATAGAATGCCTCTGGGCCTTCAATAACAGTACCTCTTATATGCCATTCATACCAGCTGCCTCCAATTATGTTAAACCCAATAGTATCTCCCGGACAGCCTGACTTATCATCATCCTCAAAATTGTTGGAATAATCAGTTTTAATAAATGTGTGAGGAATTAGAAAATTGGCTCTTAAGTTACAATTGTCGGCAGTTAAAGGTGTAAATGTAAGTTCATCCCCATTAATTGTGAAATTATATTCACCAACCTGAAAACTACATAATGTATCATTTTGGAATGCTAATACAGAATCATTTTGCATATAAACTGTTCCATTGGTATATTCAGTACTTTGGTACCATCCAAATTGATCAGGGCCAGCTGAAGCTTTGTATGTTATTACTCCTGAGTTTTTTTGTGTAATGTTGCTTTCTTCCTGAATGTTTAATATATGGTAATAACCATCAGTAGTTTGATAAGTCCATGTTCCTCTTATTTTGTCTGTTGGTGGCGCGCAGACACATTCAAACCATTCACCTGCATCTAGTATTATGGGCTGAACAAACTCAAATGTTTGGCCTGGTATAGTTGAGAATGATGGAATAGGCATAAAATTTGAATCCAGTGGTTGAGTGTAAACTTGAGGTCTTTCTTCAAAGTAGCCTTTGTTGCAGTACCATGCTGCTATTACACCTACAGAAGGTTTTACCACATTAAACGGAACATAAGCAATCGCTGTACCTGGAGCTTTAATTTGTACATAACCATTTGGAGGGCCAAGATTGGGATCGTTAATATTATAAACCTCTCCATACCAGAAAAATACATTAACCAGACTATCCATTTCACCGCAAGTATTATCCCAATTTTGAAGATTAATGGTTACTGAAAATGTAGTATATTGCCTGTCAGGTATTACGCTCCAGTCTTCGAATTCACCTTCAAGATCATCGTCCGTGGAGGTATTATTTACATAGTAAAAAGGAATTCGTGTTGGATCGCTATTAACAATTACTGAATCTTCAAATGTTGTAAAATTACCGCATTTATTGGTTGCTGTTACAATAAAGTGATAGGTTCCCGGAGTTGGATATTGATGAACCGCAAATGATTTGGTTATTTTATCAACCGGTTGATTTATTGGACCGGAATTGGTTCCGTCACCAAAATCAACATGGTACGTTAAACCATCATTATAATCAGCATGATCATCAAAGAAATATACATATTCTCCCGGGCAAATAACTCTTGGTGCAAAATTAAGAGATGCCTCTGTATAAATGGCTGTATCAACAATGACCCATTTGGAGGTATCTGATTCCATATTACAATTATTGTGGGCTATCAGTTTTATCTCATAGGCACCAGGTGTTGTAAATATCATTGAAACCTCATCCTGATGATATTCTATAGTATCAATTACCCAGGTATAATATACATTATCCTGGTCAGGTGTTGTTCTTTCGACTTCGACCAGTGTATTTGGACATACAAATATCGATGAGATATATTCATCCTGAACATTTTTAAAACGGAAATCAGCATAAGGCATTCCTGCAAAATCTCCATATTGGATATTTATCTCACGAATTGATGTGTCCTGTGTGCCGCATCCATTGGTTGCATAAAGGGTAACAAAATAAATGCCTGTATCTGCGTATGAATTATTAACTTTCTTTCCATAACCCATTGAACCATCTCCAAAATCCCATTCGAAAGTTCCTGATTCAGAAGCCTCAAAAGTGAACTGTGTGTTAGGACAAGAACCTCCATTTAGATTGAAATCAAATGCAGCATTTACTATCCGGTTGTCAATAACCTTTACTATTACTGTATCATATCCAAAATTGCCATACAGGTTCTGATTACGTAATACCACCATGTGCTGACCTGTATCTGCAAAAGCATAATAAATTTCTTGCCCTTGAATAGTCTTTCCTTCGATTAGCCATTCGTTTTTGAAAGCTGGAGATGCCTTTAAAATAAATTCATCATTTGGGCAAACTTCCCAATTGGATAAGTCAATATGTGTAAATGGTTTTACAGTATTATAAATATCAATATATTGGGTTATGGTATCCATGCCACATTCGCCCGATATTGTCATCTTTACGGGAAAAACTCCTTCTTCGGTATATATATGCTGTGCTCCATTATAATTCAGAATTGTACCGTCATGGAGTTTCCAAACCACCCAGTTCAGATTATCATTGGTCGAAAACGTAACTGGCTGATTAGTTGTTGCCTCATTTTCTGGAAATGTTTTAAACTTCCCAGAAAATCCTTTTACATAATAATTTTGATCAAAAGTTCCAAGATGTGCATTTAGGGTGTCGTAAGCTTCAAGGCGGATGTTATGCCATCCAGCTTGAAAATTCATTCCGTTTGGATAGGGAGGATAGGGATCAGTAGAAAAAATGGTGTCGTTTAAAAACCACTTGTAATTTACTACTCCATCATACATCGGAAAGTAACTTAAATTATTAAATGTGCCATATACAGGAGCACATTGTTCAGTAGAATATAAAAATTCAAATCTGACGTCGTTTTGTGCAAATAATGGAGAATTTCCTATTATTAATGCAAAAATTAAAAGTTTTAAGTAGAGTTTTTTCATGGCTATCTGATTTTATGATTATTTTCTATTTTATAATTAAGAATTAGCAAGAAATAACTACGAAGTTAGATTATTTTTCATTTATAATCAATAGCATTTACTTCCAAAATCTGGTTGTTCGTCAAATTTATTTTGTTTAACAAAACTGAAAAGAAAGTGTTAAAAATGATTAAGTTGCAATAGAAATAAGGTTTAAGACAAACTTAAGAAATGAATTTTCCCTTAAATACTAAAAAAGTTCAACAAAAATAATTTGTTAAGTGATTTTTATTCCACAAACCAGAATATCATCAACCTGTTCATAACCTTTCATCCAATCGATCAATGTCTGGTCTAATGTTTCCTTTTGATTGCTCATTGGCAGGTCTTTGATTTTTAAAAGCAGATCTTTGAAGTTTTTTCTACGAAACTTATTGTTTTCGGGTCCTCCAAACTGGTCGGCATACCCATCAGAACAACTGTAAATAATATCTCCTTTTTTTAATTGGAATGAATAGGGTGTAAAAGGATCAAGCTCTTTAACATGAATACCTATAGGCATTTTATCGGGTTTGCTTTCAATTAATTCACTTTCACGCACAATATAAATTGCATTGTAAGCACCTGCATAATCGAGCATCAGTGTTTCTGTGTCGATAATACAAATAGTCATATCCATGCCATCGCGACTTTCACCTGATTTACCGGTTTGGCGTAATGATGTTATAATAAGCTCGCGCAGATGATTTAATACCTGATCTGATCTTAATTCTTCTGGTTTTGTAACGTTTACTATTTCATTTAAAAACGAAATACCTAACATACTCATAAAAGCTCCCGGAACACCATGACCAGTACAGTCGGCTGTAACAGAAATTATTTTATTTCCTTTTTGGTTTAACCAATAGTAGTCACCACTAACAATATCACGTGGTTTAAATAGTATAAAAGATTCAGGAATAATAGCATTTATTAGTTCTTGTGGCGGTAATAATGCGGTTTGAATACGTTTTGCATACTCAATACTGGAGGTGATTTCCTTATTTTGTTGGAAAATATGATCCCTTTGACGACTGATTTCTTCGTTCTTTTGTTCAAGTATTACATTTGCTTTCTTTTTCTCCCTGTATAAACGCGAAATCATTATAAGGAACAATGTAATAACAATAAATCCACCAATAAAAAAGTAGATTGCCAGACGTTGTCTTTTAAGAGCTGCATCCTGCAATGCTTTATCAGAGTTTAAAAGAGCAATTTCTTTATCTTTTTTCTCGCTTTCGTATTTGGTTTGTATCTCAGTAATCTGCTCATTTAGCTTTTCGGTAAATAAGCTATCATTTAAGTGCGTATATAAAACATGATATTCGAATGCTTTTTTATAATTACCAAGATTTGCATTGGTTTCGGCAAACTTTTTATACAAGTTTGCCATATCGCTTTTCATGTTTAGCTCGGTAAAAATCTCAAAGCTTTCATTAAAGGAACTAAGTGCCTCAGTATTTTTACCCCATGCAGTATAAACATCGCCTAAATCTCT
>JAVEZW010000220.1:0-6329 GCA_034002805.1 Bacteroidales bacterium
GCAAGGTGATTTCAGGAGGCCCCATGATGGGTAAAGCGATGGCCAACTTAAACGCTTTTACCGTGAAAGGGATGTCCAGTCTTTTATTGATGGATCAAAAGGAGAGCAAAAGGGGTGAAATAGAAAATTGTATTCGTTGTGGAAAATGTGTGGCGGCGTGTCCTATGGGATTAGAACCATTTGTTTTATCCCCTCTAACAGAAAAGGGAGATTTTGAAACATGTGAAAAATACGCCATATTAGACTGTTGTGAGTGCGGGTCATGTTCGTTTAGCTGTCCATCCAACCGTCCATTATTAGATATGATTCGTGTGGGGAAGGCCAAAACGAGCGCTATGATTAGAGGGAGGAAAGGTTAAAAAATCTTGGCACTAAATATGAAAAAACATAAGAGTAGTTTTCAATCTTTAATACAGCGAACGGAGTAGCCAGTTTGCTTTGGGTTATTATATTCCGGACCCATGAGATTTGGTGAACCGTCCTGGACATTAGTAAATCTAGCATATAAAGTACTATGGTTCGTTGAAGTCCAGAAAAAACCCTTATGATTTAAACCACTAAAATTTCCACTATATATACGAGCTCCTCCTGGCAATGCTGTAAATCCACTTTCATTTGTAGCCATATTCCAGTTGGTGTTTGTCCAATGCACATTTCCTGTTTCTTTAATTTTATTTCCGGCAGTTGAACCACCTAAATAGGTTTTTAAAGAATCCCATTCACTGCTAGTAGGTACATGCCATCCAATTGGGCATAAACCTCTATTATCTGTACAGGCAAACCAATTGTATAGTTTCCCATACGTATTTTCATATTGGTTGTCATTATTATAAAACGCCCATCCTCCAGAAGTTGTAGTATACCATAAGTAATTATCCACAATATTTGGTATTGAATCTCCATTTGAATATTGACTTGTATTAAGGTTTTCACTCATCCATTCTTGGCCATTCCCCAAAACAATGGAGGAATACGTAATACCATAATAAGTAACACCTAAGCCAGGATTAGTAACCAAACCACCAGTAAAAACGAGTTGATTGCCATATGCAGTTCCTGCTTCATTGGTTGCATATGCACGAACATAATATGTGGTTGGATGAACCAAGTTTGTAAGAGTAGTGTTAAAAACTCCAATCCCAGTTCCATCATGAGTTGTATTGTCCGTAATTGTTGGATTTGAAGTTGTACTCCAACAGACACCTTTATCTATTATTGGTAGTCCTCCATCTGATGTTATCTCACCTCTAGTGATTGCAGTTGTTTCTGTGATGGCATAAGCATCTAATGTTATTACAACAGGAAATGTTTTCGTCACAAACACAGCCTGTTCTCCATATGCAATACCTACTTCATTGACAGCATATGCCCGAATATAGTAAGTAGTGTTGTGTTCTAAATTGTTTATAAAAACAATGAAAGAGTCTAGTCCAGAAGTGTCAATAATTTTATTGTAAAGTACAGTTGGGTTTTCAGTAGTGTTCCAACAAACACCTCTTTCAATTATTGGAACACCACCGTCAGAAATAACTTCTCCACCAGAAATAGCAGAATAAGCTGTAATTGTATTGACAGGCAAAGTGACAACTGTTGGAATTGTAGCCGTTGTAAAAGTTAAACTTTGTCCATATGCTGTTCCTGCACTATTTGTAGCATAAGCTCTAACATAATATGTTGTATTAGAAAGCAACCCAGTTACAGTTGAAACATAACTTCCTAAACCGGTACCATAAATTACTTTATTATTTGTTATTGTTGGATGATCAATTGTATCCCAACAAAACCCTTTTTCAACTACATTTAACCCACCATCAGAGGCAACATTTCCTTCAATCTCCGCTGTAAACCCTGTAACAAACAAGATAGAATCTGTTGTAACAGAAGGAACCGTAGCAGTTGTAAAAGTTATTGTATCCCCATATGCAGTTCCAAGTTCATTAGAAGCAAATGCTCTTACAAAGTATGTAGTATTATCAAGTAACCCCATAATATTACATACAAATGAACCTGTCCCGTTACCACACATATTCATATTATCATCAATAGTTGGAATTGAAGAAGTACTCCAACAAACACCTCTATTAATAACATCCAATCCTCCGTTAAAAAGAACGTTTGATTCAACAACAGCTGAATGATGAGTTATTGACGTTACTGAGGAAGTCAATACGTCAGGTATAGTTGGCAATGTTGTAAATATAACCTGATTACCATATGCAATTCCGGCATAATTAACTGCAAATGAACGAATATAATAGGTTTTATTGGGTGTTAAGTTTGTAATTGAAGCAGCAAATGCTCCAGCTCCACTCCCTACACTTATGGAATCATCAGCAATAGTTGGTATAGGATCGGTGCTCCAGCAAAAGCCTTTCAACTGAATTTCATTACTGTTAATCATGAGAACATGAGCTTCAGCAATTGCACTAAAAGGAGTAATATTTGTTACTTGAAGTGTTGAAACCCTCATGCTATTTCCAACACTTAAACCTGGAATAATAACAAATCCTCCATTATGAAGTTTTAATGTATCTCCAGTATCAGAATATGAGAATTGTTGATGATCATTATCAGAAGTAAAAAATCCAACATCATTATTAAAACTACTGATTTGAGTTGGTATTTCGGGAATATTCGGTTGATTTAATAAATCTGAATAATTACCGGTAGTTGATAGTAAACTAAAATCAGGTTTATTTTCAACATCATTCCATGTTGGATTATAATTAATGGGTTTGTAAACCCCTAAGTGATTGCCCCAGTTTGACATCGTATTCCAATTTAGAATATGTGCATTTGTTATTAAGTATGAGGGGTGAGATGTATTTATCACCTCAAACAATCCATATCCAATTAATGTAGTTGGTTTATTAACAATCTCTTCCCATAGTGGGGTGTATGCAATTGAACGATACAAACCATTATGATTACCCCAGCCAAACATACTGTTCCAATTTGTAATATGATTAAGACCAATTCCATGAGATGAGCTGACAATCCATAAAGAATCCATCTCTATAAATTCTTGTGATAAAGCATCAGTGGTTTTAGAAAAATGGGCGTAAGGCACACTTAACATTTTAATTGTTGTCGTATTTGTATAATTCGTCAAAGGTGCTTGATAAGCATATTTTATTTCTAAAAAATAATAATCAGAAGCCCAATTAATGGTGTCAAATTGTATAGTCCCACCAATTTCAACTGAAACTAAACCATTTTTATTGGATTGCGTTATTTGATTTTCTGAATACACAATGATGCCAAAAGGATTGGCTTTTCTAATATTTATTTCCATTCCAATTGGCGATTCACAGACTAACTCATTAGATGTATTACGAATAATAGCCTGAAAGCTTAACTTATTTGGTATTTGCCCCATGATTAAGGAATTAGAAAAGAGGAAATAAAGGGACAAAAGTATAATTTTTCTAAAATCTGTTTTCATAACTTTTCTCATTATTTCTTAACAATTTTGAATGATTTTAGCTCCTCCTTACCCTTTAAAATCCTTAATATATATGTGGAAGCGGCCAATTGATTCATTGAGATTTTAGTTTCAATATTAAAAATTCTTTCAGTGGCTATTATCTTTCCTGTAATTTCATATAATTGGTATGAATAGTCATTAAAAATTTCGGATTCAAATTTTAATAATAGAAAATCTCTGGTGGGATTTGGAAACACATGAACATAAAGACCAATCGGTTTAATTTCATTAATTGATGATAATACAGAAATTTCATAAGGTTGTTGAGCACCTTGAATGATTGAACCATTTTGACCACTACTTGAATAAAAAACAATTTGACCAATAGTAAAACTAACTTCTCCTTCATTAGCTATCGTATTTCCTCCAGTTGTATTAAAAATGATTTGAGCATTTAAATTTGAAAAACTTATATATGAAAGCAAAAGGAAAATTTTTATAAATAAAATATATTTCATTATCATTAATTTTAGGTAACTTATTAATTTGAATTTTTAACACATCTAACAGAGAGGCATGCTTTTTTACTTGTACTGTACCTAAAGATTCCGCAATGATTATACACTAACCTTCTATACCAAGAATATGGATATCCATTAGGGGATGAAGTCCAAAAAGTTGCTTCTTCTCCAAAATTATCGAATAAACCACTACTATATCTTACACCACCTGGAATGGCAGAAAAACCTGTTAGGTTGGATGCACCGTTGTTTGGAGAATTCCAATAAATGGTATCTGTAGTTTTCAACATACATCCAGCAACATTACTTTGTGATCCGACTGAAGTTAAATTTTCATCAGGAATATAGCTAGGGTCGAGGTAATGAACTAACAAATTCCAATCTTGTTCTGATGGAACATGCCAACCTACGGGACAAATATTCCTAGAATCATTTACAGCTCTCCAATTATACAAAACTCCATATACATTACCTAATTGTGGATCATTATTGTAGTATGTCCAAATTCCATAAAGCCAATTCTCACTATCATTACTTACACTGGGGATAGTATCTCCATTAGCATAATTTGTTGTTCTTAGATTTTCTGCCATCCATTCCTGTCCATTACCAAAAACTATTGTTGCGTATGTATATCCATTAAATGTAACTCCTGTTCCTGGAGTTGAATAATCTCCAGCTGTTGTTGTAAAACTTACTTCATTTCCATACGAAGTTCCTTCTGAATTTGTGGCATAAGCACGAGCATAATATGTTGTATTTGGTGCTAGAGCGGTAATTATACTTGTAAATGATTCGTTACCAGGCCCCAATGTGTTTGAATTATGAGCAAGAGTTGGGTTTGAGTTAATATGCCAACAAATACCACGTTGAATAATATCAGCTCCTCCATTAAATAAAATATTTCCACTTATGGAAGCAGTGGATGAAGTAATGACCAATGGATTAGACGTTGTAATAATGGGTGTTGTTACAACAAGATTAGCCGCACTAATTCCAGGAATAATGACATACCCCCCATTTTGTAATCGTAAAGTATCTCCATATAAGGAAACTGATAACTGTTGTTGATCCTGATCATTTGAAAGATAACCAACATCATTTGTAAATGAACTTAAATTTGTTGGTATTGTTGGTATTGTCGGTGTATTCGTTAAATCCTGATAGTCTCCACTAAAAGCAATAGCTGCAAAATTGGGTCTATTTAATATTTCATCCCATGTTGGTGTATAATCTATTGGAAGATACAATCCAGCATGATTTCCCCAACTATATGCACTATCCCAGTTTTGAATATTAAATAATGAAATATTATAAGCAGCATGTGATGTATCCATTGCATCCGTAATGCCATAACCAACTAAGGTAGTTGGTCTATTTATGATCTCTTCCCAAGTTGGGAAATAGGTACTCGATTTGTACAAACCATTATGATCTCCCCATGAAAAGGCATTGTTCCAATTTAATATATCTGTTTCAGAAATCGAAAATGATGGGCTTGATGTCCATAAAGGATCTGATTCTTGAATCGGATGAATTAAACTATCCGCAATCTTAGAATGGAATGCATATGGAACAGTTAAAAACTGATTTATGGTTACGATGGAATAATTCGTTAAAGGTGGTTCAATGGCAATTTTAGTTTCAATAAAAAAAGGACCATTTGACCAATCAATATCCTCAAATCCTGATTGAATTCCAATTTCAATACTAATTAATCCATAGCTGTTTGTGTAAGGATTCTGAAGTTCAGTATAAACAATCGTTCCTGTTGGTGAACCATGTCTGATATTAATTTCGATCCCTATTGGTGCATTGCACAATAATGCATCATTCTGATCACGAATTACAGCTTGATAACTCATCCCATTTGAATTTTGTGAGTATAAATTTACTGAACTAGAAATTAATATCATCACAATTAAAATGTTAAAAAAAATTCCTTTTTTCATATTTAAAATCCTCCTCTTGATTTATTTTATATCTGGATTACACATATTAATCTTATATATAAATATTTACATATTTGACCCTGCAAATATAAAAAGTTATTTTATAATAAACAAATATAAAGTTAAAAAAAAGTTTTATTAGTTTATTTTAATAGAAGGATCATTGAAAAGATTAACTTTTCGATGTTGGTAATCATTGATAAATATTTTATAATTATTTCATACATTGATTGTTACATGTTTTTCAATCACTGCACTTCTTGTATAGTTTATTTTCGAATAAAAATTCTTAAAATTATTATAAATATATCAATATTTTTTTGTATTTTTGCCGACCAATTATAAAAAAGATAAAGTAATGAGAAAAGAGATTCATCCAAAGGAGTATAGAACTGTGGTTTTCAAAGACATGTCTAACGAAACTGCATT
>JAVEZW010000221.1:0-6319 GCA_034002805.1 Bacteroidales bacterium
ACAGAAAAATAGGAAAGAAGAAATACAGCACCAACAAATAACAGAATTTGATAGATTCGTTTGCCATTAAACCTGAATTTAAAAATTCTAAAAGAAAGGATAATCTGAATTACTGCTGTAAAAGCTTGAGTTACAAGGCTTGCTATTGCAGCTCCCAGTGCGTAATATTTCGGTATCAAAACTAAATTTAAGCTTATATTAAGAATTACCCCAGTGCCAGCCATTAGATTAAGTTGCTTTAAGTTTCCGTTCGCTGTTAGTAAGGTTCCGAAAATATAGGTTATTGCAATACCCACATAGCTTAAAATCAGTATTCCAAATATGATTGATGAGCTTGCCACATGCTGGTGATATAATAAATCCATTATTTCGCCCCGGTAAAAAAACGATGCAAATGTAATTGCGAGCACTGGAACGATTAGAAGCAATAACGAAAAAAATGTAAGCTGATCGATTGATACTTTGTGCTTAATCATCCGCGAAAACATGGGTAATAATAATCCTGCAAAAAGAAAAGCAAACATAGCTGCCGCATCTAGAATACGATAAGCCTGAGCATAAATACCCGCTTGTTCTTTTCCGTTTGGTAACAATCTTTCGAGCATAACCGAATCGATGCGAAAATAGAAAGCCATGAGTAAGGTTAGGACTGCAAACGGATAACTTTTTTTTAAAATTGCAATGAAATATGCCCGATCGAAATTCAGTTTTAAAAAATCGGCTTTGCTATAAACAACGACTAATGTAATAAGTAAAGCAACTACGTAAGCTGATGTTTGAGCATAGATAAACCATTCAATTCTGAATTCAGATTTTACAAACCCGCCCCATAAAAGAAAACTACAGATTATAATCATCAATGTTCGGTCAAGAACTGAGATGATGCTATCGGTCTTGAATAAATGCAATCCGCTTAAATTGGAACGTAAATAAAGAATAAATGAGGCTATAAACTGATTAAAAACTAAAAATACAAGAATATAAATCTGCCTCAACTCATATCCAATAAGCATTGCAGCAGCTAAGGTGAAAACAAAATAGACCGAAGCCAAAATAAATCGCAAAACAACAATACTCGATAATGACTTGCTTAATAGTTGGTGATTTTGTGCAATATTGCGATTGTTATAATTGGTAATTCCAAAATCGAGGATGATATTTAAAAGAAGAGAAAAATTGAATAACGAAAAGTAAAGTCCGTACTCCTCTGCCCCAACAATATTTTGGACAGTACGATCAATGCCGAAAATCCAAAATGGTTTTATTAGTAAATTAAGAAAAACCAGAAGTGCCAGATTGGTTAAAAATTTTCGTCTCAAAACGCTGTTATATTAAATTAAGATCCTTTATCTGTTCTGTTGAAATGAAGAAAAAATTCTGATGATGACTATGCTGGTCGTACAGAACTAATTCATTTTTATTCCAAACATACGCCGAATAATTATTCTTCAGCAAAAATTCAAAACATTTTTGTCGGTTGTCTCCGGGCCAAAGCTCACAATAAATAAGTGGTTTGTTTTTATCAATTATCTTTTCTGCACCCAATAAAACCTCGTATTCAGAATTTTCAACATCAAGCTTAATGGCAGACACAGGAATCTGTAAAAAACCATCCAAATCATCAAGACGTTTAATTTCCTCATTATATGTAAACCCTTTTTCTGCTACTCCACCCTTAACAATATGACTTAATCCGTGAAGAAAAATACCTCCGGATTGTGGCATTATCATTGAAATTTCGCCATTCAGATTGCCCAAAGCATGATTATATAAAATTACATTGTTTAATCTAAACTTGCGTTTAATCCGAGAGAGTATGTTAAAGTTTATCGGATCGGGCTCAAATGAATGAATCGTGGCATTGGGGTGCTTGTTAGCAAAATGAAATGTCATAACACCAATGTTTGCGCCTATATCAAGAATATTACCCGAATTGTTAATGAGTTTTAGAAATTCCAAGAATGCTCCTTCGCGCTTATCCCAGCGAAGTTTTCGTATCATAAACAATGAAAAAAGAAATAAATATGTTTTTAGCCCCAATAATTTTTGTAGTACATATTTTATTAAATACTTCAGCATTTTTTAGCATCTTTGTTACAAAGATAGAATAAACAGCATAATGATTCGACTTTAATCGGATTAAAACAAATTCAAAAATCTTGAAAATTGCCGTAAATACACGATTGTTATTAAAAGATAAGCTCGAAGGAATCGGTTGGTTTACTTATGAAACCTTAAAACGAATTACTCAAAACCACCCTGAACATGAGTTTTATTTTATTTTTGACCGTCCTTACCATACAGATTTCATTTTTTCATCGAATGTTCATCCAATCGTTATTGGTCCACAGGCCAGGCATCCATTTCTGTTTTATTGGTGGTTTGAGCGATCTATTCCTAAGATATTAAAGCAGATCTCTGCGGATTTATTTATTTCACCAGATGGATTTTTATCACTCTCGACTAACGTAAAATCAATCGCAGTTTTTCACGATATTAATTACATGCATTATCCAAAGGATTTTCCTTTTTTAGTGCGACATTATTACCGTTATTTTGCCCCCAAATTTGCAAAAAAAGCTGATCGCATAGTCACTGTTTCAGAATACTCAAAAACCGACATTGTTAATCAGCTTACTATTTTACCAGATTTGTTGGATGTTGTTTATAATGGGGCAAACGAAATTTATAAGCCAATTACTAATACAAAAAAACAGGCCACCAGAAAAAAATATACTTCCGGATTTGATTATTTCATATTTGTCGGAGCCTTAAGTCCTCGTAAGAATATTGCAAACCTGTTACTTGCATTCGATCGTTTTAAAAGTCAAACCTTTTCAATGGCTAAGCTGCTGATTGTTGGCGAAAAAATGTTTAAAACGAGGAAAATGAAAGCGGTTTATACACAAATGAATTTTAAAGAAGATGTGATTTTTGCAGGACGAATGAGCCCAGAGGAGTTGAAATACCTGTATGGATCAGCCATAGCTCTGACGTTTGTTCCTTATTTTGAGGGATTTGGAATACCAATTATTGAAGCGATGAATTGTGGCACACCTGTAATCACTTCAAATGTAACCTCAATGCCCGAAATCGCTGGCGATGCTGCGCTGCTGGTTGATCCTTTTTCAGTTGAATCTATTTCTGATGCAATGATTAGAATTTATGCCGACGACCACCTGAGAGATGAATTAACTCAAAAAGGCTCTGCCCTATGCCAAAAATATAGCTGGGAAAAAACTGCTGAAAAATTTTGGGAAAGTATTGAAAAAGTAATTTAATAAATAATCAAAGTATGTCTTTTGTAAGAATTTGGGTACATTTTGTTTGGGGTACAAAAAACCGAGTAGCATTATTTAATGAAGATAATAAATCAATTATTTACAATCATATTAAAGAAAATGCAAAGCAAAAGGGTATTTATATAGATTGCATTAATGGAGGAAATGATCATTTACACTGCCTGATTTCACTTAATCCAAATGAATCTCCTTCAAAAACAGTTCAATTAATTAAAGGGGAATCTTCATATTGGATAAATAAAAGTAATCTCGTTCCAAATAAGTTTGAATGGGGAGATGAATATTTTGCTGTCTCAGTAAGCGAATCATCTGTCCAGGCAATTCGTGAATATATAAGAAATCAGGAGGAACATCATAAGAAAAAAACATGGACTGAAGAATACGAAGAATTTATTCAAAACTATAATTTTGATGAATTAAGGGCTAAAGCCCTTTAATTAGTTATTTCATTATAACCCTAGCCTTAAGGCTAGGGTTATAAAATCTAAAATTTTTTGACTTTGTTTAATAAATAAAGAACCTCTAAATAACCCCAGCCTTAAGGCTGGGGATTATAAAAGTTCTAGTAAAATTTGGACTTTAGTCCATTAACAAATATATTTTATGCTCCTTTCTTTCTACAAAGAAAACTTAATTGAAGCCGGATGCGACGAAGCCGGGCGAGGATGTCTTGCCGGACCAGTTGTTGCTGCGGCAGTTATTCTACCAAATGACTACAAACATCCATTATTAAACGACTCTAAAAAACTTACCGAAAAACAACGATATAAACTTCGCAAAGAAATTGAAAAATCAGCATTAGCTTATGCTGTCGGAATTGTTGATAATCAGGCCATAGATGAAATTAACATTCTGAAAGCATCCATAAAAGCGATGCATCTGGCTCTTGAACAATTAAAAATAGCTCCTGAACACATTATTGTTGACGGAAACCGTTTCATAAAATACAAAAACATACCGCATCAATGCATTGTAAAAGGCGACTCAAAATACTTTTCTATTGCTGCAGCATCGGTACTTGCAAAAACCTATCGTGATGATTTAATGAACGAATTACATAACCAATTTCCGCATTACAACTGGCAAAAAAACAAAGGTTATCCAACAATTGAGCATCGCAATGCAATACGTGAGTTTGGCACAACACCATATCATCGAATGTCTTTCCGATTGCTTGACGAACAGCTAACACTTGACTTTAAATAAAAATCTTATGAAAAAACTAATTGCATTATTAACACTTATTATTTTATTTAGTTGCACATCGAATCGAAACCCCAAAGTATTTATTTCAACTGAGATGGGTGATATTATCGTTGAATTATATGCTGATAAAGCTCCAATTACAACCGCCAATTTTCTTCAGTATGTCGATTCAGAAAAATTTAATGGAGAGGCTTGTTTTTACCGCGTAGTAAGACCAGATAATCAGCCCAATAATCCTATAAAAATTGAAGTTGTTCAGGGTGGATTTGCAACTGATTCGCTAATCGAGAAAAAACAATTGCTACCTATAAAGCATGAAACCACAAAAGAAACAGGTATTCTGCATAAAAATGGAACCATTTCGATGGCTCGCTTAGAGCCAGGAACAGCCTCGTCAGAGTTTTTTATTTGTATCGGCGATCAACCCGAACTCGATTTTGGAGGTAAGCGAAACCCTGATGGACAAGGCTTTGCTGCTTTCGGAAGTGTAATTGAAGGAATGGATGTGATTAAAAAGATTCAACAACTCGAAGACAACGATCAATACCTAAAAAAGCCAGTATTTATTATTGAAATTTTAAGGTTGTAAAACGGTTACTTCGCTTTTTTCCCAGCTAGTTGTCCGCAGGCGGCATCAATATCCTGGCCGCGACTTCGACGTACATTGACAATCATATTGCGGCTTTTTAAAAAACTTACAAAAGCATCTGTTGCCTTAGAATTCGATTTGTTAAATTTTTGGTTCCCCGTCGAATTATATTCAATAAGATTGATTTTTACCGGGAAACTTTTGCAGTATTCGGCCAGTTCTTTTGCATCGGCAATACCATCGTTTATTCCATCCATCAATAGATATTCAAAAGTAATCCGCTCACCGGTTTTTTTATTAAAATAAATCAGCGCTTCTTTTAACGACTCGAGCGAGTTATGATTATTTACAGGCATAAAGCTGCTTCTTTTTGCTTCGTTAGCCGAATGCAACGAAACTGCTAACCCAAACTTAACATTATCATCAGCAAGACGCTTAATCATGCGCGGTAATCCTGCAGTTGACAATGTAATACGTTGTGGCGACATTCCTAAACCCTTTTCAGAACTAATCATTTCAATGGCTTTTAACACATTTTCGTAATTAAGAAGAGGTTCACCCATGCCCATTAAAACAATGTTGGTTAATGACAGATTGTATTTTTCTTTTGCAAACGTCATCAATTCAACAACCTGATGATATATTTCGCCTACACTTAGATTTCTTTTTAATCCTAACTTACCTGTTGCACAAAATTCGCATCCCAGGTTACAACCTACCTGAGAAGAAATACAAGCTGTTGACCGATCTTCAGCTGGTATTAAAACTCCTTCGACCCACGAATTATCAAAAAGTCTGAATGCTACTTTTATGGTTTTGTCTTTGCTTATTTGCAGATTTTCCGGCTTAACCGATTGGATGATAAAATGAGTATCAAGTAAATCGCGCAAAGCCTTTGATATATTTGTCATTTCGTCGAAGCTTTTGCAGTGCTTTTTCCATAACCACTCATAAACCTGTGCAATACGAAAAGATTTTTCGTTGTTTTTTTCTAAAAAATCCTTTAATTCATTAAATGTTAAAGACAATATATCTCTTTTATTATCGGCCATATATAAAATATCAGAATAATTTTGATGAACAAAATAACGATGGCAAAGGTATATTAAAAAATAACTTTATTTTTGTTTTTTAAACCATTTGAAAAGTTAACAATCAAAGTAATCATTATATTAATCTTAAACAGAAAAAAATGAAAAAAATATCAATTTTGCTTTTAGGA
>JAVEZW010000222.1:0-6317 GCA_034002805.1 Bacteroidales bacterium
GAAAATAAAAATCGTTGTAGGCCGCGATGCTCGTATTTCGGGCGAAATGGTAAATCATGTGGTTGTTGGAACACTCATGGGTATGGGTTTTGATGTTGTGGATATAGGACTGGCATCTACTCCTACGACAGAAATAGCAGTTACTTCAGAAAAAGCGCAGGGAGGAATAATCTTAACCGCAAGCCATAATCCAAAACAGTGGAATGCGTTAAAATTATTAAATCATAAAGGAGAGTTTTTATCAGCAGCAGATGGAGCGCAGGTATTGGAAATTGCTGAAAAGGAAAGTTTTACTTATGCTCAGGTGGATGAGTTAGGTAAAATAGAGATCAAGAATAATTATGCCGATTTTCATATTCAGCAAATACTTAAGCTGCCATTAGTTGATGTTGAGGCCATAAAAAAAGCTCAGTTCAGAGTAGCTATTGATGCTGTAAATTCTGTTGGTGGAACAGCTATTCCTCAATTACTTAGAGCGCTGGGTGTAAATGATATAATTGAGCTTTATTGTGAGCCTAATGGTGTCTTTCCGCATAATCCCGAGCCATTGCCCGAGCATCTCGTTGATATCTCGAAAGTTGTAATAAATAATAAAGCACATCTGGGTTTTGTAGTCGATCCCGATGTTGATCGCCTTGCTATAATTAACGAAGACGGTACTATGTTTGGCGAGGAATATACATTAGTTGCTGTTGCCGATTATATTTTACAATATAAAGTTGGAAACACCGTTTCTAATTTATCATCAACAAGAGCTTTGAGAGATATTACCCAAAATTATGGAGGAAACTACTTTACTGCAGCTGTTGGCGAGGTTAATGTGGTTGAAAGTATGAAAAAAAATAATGCAGTCATCGGAGGCGAAGGCAATGGTGGCGTTATTTATCCCGATTTGCATTATGGTCGAGATGCGTTGGTTGGAATCGCCTTGTTTTTAACTCATCTGGCAAAATCTGGCAAAAAATGTTCTCAGCTCAGAGCTCAGTATCCATCGTATGTTATATCAAAAAATAAAATAGAATTAACTCCTGAAATAAACGTTGACAAGATTTTAGAGTCTATTAAAAAGAAATTTAACAATTTCCCGGTAAACGATATTGATGGTGTTAAGATTGATTTCGATCACGGGTGGGTTCATCTGCGAAAATCAAATACCGAACCGATAATTAGAATTTATGCCGAAAGTACTGACGAGAAAAGCTCGAAAGAACTGGCAAATAAAATAATATCAGAAATAAAATCAATGGTTTAAACTTAGCACGAATGAAACGAAAACACTATTTAATAATCGCAATCGCTGCAGTAATTATTATTGCTATTGTTATTATTTCCACACGAAAAGAAAAAATAAACGATCAGCTCATTGTAAAAGCACAAAAAGGAGAGTTTGAGATTTTAGTAACCGTAACCGGCGAGTTGCAAGCCAAAAGCTCAATTGATATTACAGGACCTGCCGAGCTCGGTAATAGCCGTGACTTGAGAATTCGCGAGATAAAAATTCAGGATCTTGTTCCTGAAGGTACGCTCGTTGACTCAGGTCAATATGTTGGTGACCTCGACAGATCTGAAGTTTCTATTAGTTTGAAAGATTTAAAAGATGAACTGGAAAAAGCTGAATCACAATATATTAAAATTCAGCTCGATACAACCATGCAACTACGCGATTTACGAGATCAGTTGGTTAACCTTAAGTTCGCGATGGAAGAAAAGCAGATTGTTTTAGATCAGAGTAAGTTTGAACCTCCAGCCACAATACGTCAGGCTAAGATTGACCTCGACAAATCTGAAAGAGCTTATGATCAGGCTGAGAAAAACTACTCGCTTAAGCAACAACAATCAAGAGCCGATATGCGCGAAGCAGTAATTAACCTCGAAAAAGCCAAACGAAAAGTGACCGAATTAGAGAAGGTTATTGGCAAGTTCCGGATTTATGCTCCTGCATCGGGAATGGTTATTTATAAAAAGGAATGGGATGGGCAGAAACGCAAAGTAGGCTCAACGATTAATCCCTGGGATATGTCAATCGCTACCTTGCCCGATTTATCAAGTATGTCATCAAAAACATTTGTGAACGAAATTGATATTAGTAAAGTTAAAGCCGGACAACTGGTTCGTATTGGAATAGATGCTTTCCCTGAGAAAAAATATACAGGCAAAGTGCTCGAAGTAGCTAATATCGGTGAACAATTACCTAACACCGATGCTAAAGTTTTTGAGGTATTGGTTAATGTCGATCAAACAGATAGCATTCTTAGACCATCAATGACTACCAGCAACCAGATTATTACGGATGTTTTTAAAGATGTGGTTTATCTTCCTCTTGAAGCAATTCATAATAACGACAGTTTGAGCTTTGTATATACTACATCGAACAGAAAGCAGATCATTGTTCCCGGGTTATCAAACGAAAATCACATAATCATTGAGCAGGGACTAAAAGAAGGTGATGAGGTATATCTTTCTGTTCCAGATGAAGAAGAAAAGTGGAAATATGCTGGACTAGAGCTTATACCAATTATCCGTGAACGCGAAAATCAAAAGAAATTAGATGAACAGCGAAAGCAGGAGCAGGCTGAAGAACGCAAGATGATGAAAATGAATGGCCGCAAAAACGGAACACCACCGTTTAAGAAAGATTAACCAAATGAAATAGCTTATTATTCATTAATGAATGATTAAAAATTGGGTTTTATTAATTGTGTTGTAAGTAATAGAATTAGTTAATGATGTTTAAAATAAATTTTATTGAACGGTATTTTCACGACATCGAAATTGCTCTGGAATCGATTCTGGATAATAAACTTAAATCGAGCCTTACGGCATTAGGTATTATCTTTGGTACAGCTGCAGTAATAAGCATGCTTGCGATCGGGAATGGCGCCAAACAAGAGATACTGGAACAAATGAAAATGGTAGGTGTGAATAATATTGTAATTACTCCAATTGTTGATGCTACTGAAGATGGTGAGGAATCATCAGGTTCTGAAAATGGATCCAAAGAAAAAAAGAAATTCTCGCCCGGTCTTACTCTTGAAGATGTTCAGGCTATTAAAGAAGTTGTACCATCGGTTAAAAGAATAACTCCGGAAGTTGTTGCCAATTCGTTTGTTGTGCAAAACGGTAAACGCGTACCGGCAAAAGTAGTAGGTGTTAGTAACGATTATTTCGAATTATATAATGTAACTCTCGAAAAAGGAACCGTTTTTAATGATTATCAGGTTGAAAATGGTATTCCTGTTTGTGTTATTGGTGCAAATATCAGTGCCAAAATATTTAGTGATGTCGATCCAATAAATCAGTATCTTAAGTTTGGACATGTTTGGCTTAAAGTAATTGGTGTACTCGAAAAAAGTAATATCAGTCTTTCTGCATCTGAAAATGCGGGTGTAAATCTGGTTAATGATAATGTGTTTATACCTGTCCAAACCATGCTCCTTAGATATAAAAACAGAGCATTGGTAAACTCCAAAAAACTTAGCGGTGGGTCTTTCTTTGGTGGAGGATTCTTTTTTTCTTTTTCAAATAGTCAGGAAAAAACCTCGAGCAATTATAATCAGCTCGATAAAATTATTGTTCAGGTTGAAGAAACAGAGCAACTTACACCAACAACCGAAATTTTGAGCCGAATGTTACTTCGAAGGCATCAGGAAGTTAAGGATTACGAAATAACCGTTCCCGAACTATTGTTAAAGCAACAACAACGCACCAAAGATATTTTTAATATTGTGCTGGGTGCAATTGCCAGTATTTCGCTAATCGTTGGCGGTATCGGTATTATGAATATTATGTACGCCACGGTTATGGAGCGTATTAAGGAGATTGGTATCCGGCTTGCGCTGGGAGCAAAAAAAGTAGATATTATTGCGCAATTCCTTTCCGAGGCTATCATGATTAGTGTTTCTGGTGGATTGATTGGAGTTATCCTGGGAGTCGTTTTATCAAAACTGATTACCAAATTTTCTGGAATATTAACAATAATTTCTCCCGGATCAATCATTATTGCTTTCGGGGTGAGTGCCCTAATTGGTGTAATTTTTGGTATTTCACCGGCTAAGCGAGCTGCCGACCGCGATCCTATTGAGTCGTTACGATATGAATAAGTAATTTGTAATTAATAAAGAAATGTGTAGAATCAATATTTTTAAGACTTTTGTTATTTTAGTTTTTTTTACAATAAGCAATCAAGCTATAAGCCAAACCATTGTTGAAGAACTTACGTTTGATGAGGTTATTAAATTGGCCCGCGAGCAATCTCCCGATGCCATTATGGCCAAGCATCGTTTTCGTGCAAACTATTGGCAATACAGAACATTTAAAGCAGGACTCAGACCGAGTCTTACCTTAAGCAGTTCCTTTCCCGATTTAGACAGAAGTTACCGCGAGTATAACGATTCAACCGGTACTTATTATGTGCGTGTTGATAAAAACACAACCAATCTTAATTTAAATATTACACAGAGCGTTCCTTTTACAGGAGGTCAACTTTCGTTCAATACTAATTTAGCAAGGCTTGATAATTTTACTAACGAAACATTTTCGTATTCATCTGTTCCTATGTCAGTAAGCTATCGTCAGCCTGTATTGTTTTATAACGAATATAGATGGGAGAAAAAAATTGAACCATTAAAATACGAAGAAGCAAAACGAAATTATGTTTTAAATATTGAACAGGTTTCGCTTAAAGCAGTTAATTATTTCTTCGATCTCGCATTAGCACAACAAAATTTGCAGGTATCAAGAATAAACTATTCAAACGCTGACACCTTATACAAAATAGCACAAGGCCGCTATAATATTGGTACTATTGCCGAAAACGAGTTGATGCAAATGGAATTAAGCTTGCTTAATGCAGGTTCATCATTAAATTCGGCCCAGGTTGATCTTGAGGTAAAAAAATTCCAACTCCGTTCGTTTTTGGGATTTAACGAAAAGGTAGATTTGGTGCTTAATATACCCAAAGAAATTCCTGAGTTAACTGTAAGTATTGATAAGGCACTTGAGATCGCCAACCAAAATAATCCGGATATTATTGGTTTTGAGCGACAACTGATCGAAGCTCGTCGTGATGTTGCAAAGGCAAGATCTGAAAGAGGATTGCAGGCCGATTTGTTTGCAAGTATTGGTTATACTCAGCAGGCAAATAATATTCCGGATGTTTATAAGGATCCTCAAAATCAGCAGCTTTTAACTCTCGGACTAAATGTTCCGATTCTCGATTGGGGCTTGGGCCGAGGAAAATACCGAATGGCACAATCGAGTCAGGAAGTGGTTAAAACAACTGTTGATCAGGCTCGTACCGATTTTACTCAAAGCATTTACCTCAATGTGATGCAGTTTAATTTACAGGATGATCAGTTATTTATTGCAGCTAAGTCCGACACCATTGCTCAAAAAAGATATGACCTAACTAAGCAGCGCTTTTTAATTGGAAAAGTAGATGTGCTAGATCTTAATGTGGCATTATCAGAGAAAGATGCTGCCAAAATAAACTATATCTCAGCTTTAAGGCGCTATTGGTCTGATTTTTATACTCTACGCCGTATAACCTTATACGATTTTATTAACGATAAACCGCTCGAAGCTGATTTTGATGAGCTAGTGGAATAGATTCAGATTGTTAGTATCAAGTATTGATTATCAAGTATCAAGAAATCCTAGGTTGTGAGCTATGAGCGTTGATCTTCTAACTTCGGTCTCCCAACTTCGGTCTTCTAGCCTACTAATTTACCAGTTAACCAATTAATCAGTAAACCAATAAACCTCTAAACTATTAAACCATTTTACCAAATCACCATTCACCATTCACCAACTAACAGGCTATTCAAATAATATAAATGAAATCCTATCTTAATCGGCTGAAAAAGTGTGTATATAAAAAATAATTTTATCTTTGCACTTCGATTTGTTTAAAAGCAAAAAAAATATATTAATATCAACAAAATAGATTGAAAAATGCAGATTAAAGGAGCTATTCGGTTTTTAGCCATCACATTGGCTATAATATGTATTTATTATTTGTCTTTTACATGGGTAACAGAAAGTATTGTAAAAGATGCAAAAGAATACGCAAAAGGTGATCCTAAAAAGGAATATCATTATCTCGATTCATTATCGGGTGAAGTAGTTTATAACCTTGGAATTCGTAAATATACTTTACGTGAGTGCCAGGAACGTGAAATAAACCTTGGTCTTGACCTTAAAGGTGGTATGAACGTTATTCTTGAAATATCTGTTGAGGATATTATCAAGGCAATGGCTAACAACAGCAAGGATACAACTTTCCAAAAAGCAATTACACTTGCTAAGCAGTATCAAAA
>JAVEZW010000223.1:0-6282 GCA_034002805.1 Bacteroidales bacterium
CATAAAGGAACAATATCATTCAGATTCACTTCGGCAGCAACATACTCCTTTGCACAATATGGGCAAACCAACATCCGCGAGTTTCCATGAAATTCGTAAACCTCTTTACTGCCTGCTTCAGTGTGCAGATTATCAATATTTTGCGTAATAACTGATTTTACAATACCTAACTCCTCAAGTTCGGCCAAAGCAAGATGAGCAGCATTGGGTTTTGCAGCACCAAAAAAATCATAAAAAATCTCTTTTATGACCTTCCATGAATCAATTGGATTTAAATAGAAATTATTTAAATCGAGCACATTTGGATCGTACTTGCTCCACAAGCCATCTGCACCACGAAACGGAGGAATTCCGCTTTCTACCGATATGCCTGCACCAGTGAATGCAATGGCATATTTCGAATTTGAAAGTAATTTAACAGCAGCTTTTATTTTATCTTCGGTTACCAATTAGTTATATTTTTTTACAATCTTCTCGATTAAATCGAGGTCTTTTTGTGTTTCGGTATCAACAAAATACTGAATTATTTCTGATTTAATCTGAGCATACAAGTTAAGAATTTTTTCGATATAAACCGGATCTGTTTTATTTTCGAGCAACTTATCATACATCTCAATCATATTAACTTTTGCGCGATATTCATAATACGGATTAATAGTTGATGTTTGCAACATCTCTTCCAAGGTCACAATCGCCTTTAAATAATCACGCTTTTCTCTAAGGATTCGATATTTCTGGTAATATGCAGGGTAATAGTCCGGTGCACCAGCTATGTAGTTTTCAGCCTGAATATAGGCATTCTCATAATCTTTTAATTTTAAATAAACATTGGATAACTCAAGTGCTTTATAAGCTGGCTGGAGCTTATATTTCTGAATTTCCTCAATAATCAAATGATAGTCTTTTTCGGATAACTTTTTCTTTCGGGCTAATGTTGTGTTATACCAGTTATTATATTCGATCCCAGCTGAATGGAATTCACTTTCGGTAATTTCCTGTTTTGATTTAAAAACCAAAATCTCGCTAGTTTCAATCTTGTAATGAAGATACTTATTTAAAGCCGCATTATGCTCGCCATAGGTGAAGTATATCTCTTTATTTGTATTATCCAGAATACAGCTTTTTATTGTGTTATAATTATTAATGCAATAGCCGTAAAACGGATCGTGTGAGAGGTGATGATTTTCGGTATTTATAAGGATATTATAGCTTTTATCAACTAAACTGAGATCATTAAAACGATTATTTAGTTCTTTAATTTTTCTTTCTCTGGATACGTTTGAATTACCAAACATCCAGATCGGGCTGTACATATATCTTCCCTTTTCTGAAATGGATAGATTTTCAACAAAAAGAAAATCATCCTGCATACTATTTTTAATTATTTCGCCTCTGGTAAGTTCATAAATAGCGCCAGATTTATCATTATCGCTTCCTACTGTAATAAACCAGGCATGTGAGCTATAGTTTTTAAACTGTTCATCAACCTGGGCCAATGTTTCAGATTTTTCTAAAATATTTCGGACTTTATAGGCCAGAGGCATACCTGTATTATAATCACTGATTTTCTTTCCATTTTCAGCTGGTGCTCCATTCATATTGATTGAAAGACTCAATCCAGCGTGATTCATCCCTGTATAAACACCCGGATAACCAATAAATGTAAGATTAGTAAAAGGAAATTTATTCGAGATATGATAATTAACTATTAGTGGAAAATGAGTTAAGACCTCTATCCCAGGCCAATCAAGGTTTCGTCCATGTACGATTCCCTGTTCGTTTTTTGCAATAAAAGCCGTGCAACTGATTTTAAAAAAAAGCTGGGGAACATAAGCTATAATCTGAAGATCTTTTAAATCGAGATCAGAGCCATCGGCCATACCTCTCATCTCTAGAAGATAATCAGAGGGAATGTTTTTCTCAATCTCTTTAATCTTTTTATTTAATACTCCTCTAACAATCCATTGTTTGATAAAAAACTGCCCGGTATTAGCAACGATTAAACTATCAATTACGTTATCCATTTTTATAAGGTAATCATTCAACAGAACACCATATTGCAAGCCAGCTTCGTACGGATTACCTTTAACGGTTAAAAATGGCACATCTTCCTTGATCATTAACGATCCCTCATGAAACCTTCGAACTCCATTCTCATCGATAACATAGGATAAATTCTGTGAAAACAGATAGATTGAAATTGATAAGATCAGACAGATGAGTAGAATTCCTTTTTTGAGCATAATTAAGAGATTTATCTCTATAAAAATAAGAATAATTTCAGGAATTCAATAATAAAAGCAGCGTAGCTGCTAAATCTTTGTAGCAGGTTGTTTTAATAATAATTAAAGCAACGTAGTTGCGATATCTTAATCAATATCACATTAATTGTCCGACCCCTACAGGGTCGTAATTCATTTGTGGCTTTTTAGCTACAAATATTTGACCCCTACGGGGTCGAAAAAACTTTAGATCTTGAAGTAGTTTTTTTGTCCCCCGCTGGTGGTGGATTAAGGGAGAAATATTTGTAAATTAAATATTCTTAACCTCAGCAATCAGTTTTTGAAGTGTTTCTTTGGCGTTACCAAACAACATTCTCGTTTTTTCGTGGAAGAAAAGATTATTTTCGATAGCAGCATATCCTTTTCCCATGCCACGTTTCATAACAATAACGTTCTTAGCTTTAAGTGCTTTTACAATCGGCATCCCGTAAATCGGACTTGCAGGGTCATCTTCGGCTGCAGGATTAACCACATCGTTTGCACCGATTACAACTACCACATCAACACTTTCCATCTCTTCATTGGCTTTGTCGCTTTCGATTAATTTTTCGTAAGGAACATCAGCTTCAGCTAACAGCACATTCATGTGTCCTGGCATACGCCCAGCCACAGGATGAATTGCATAAGTTACATCCACTCCTTTATCCTGCAATGTTTTATCCAGCTCGAAGGCCAAATGTTGAGCCTGTGCCACCGCTAATCCATATCCGGGAACAATCATTACTTTTCGTGAATAACCAAGAAGAATAGCTGTATCAGTTAATGATATTTCACGAATTGAACCTTGCTCTGTTTCTGCTGCTGTTGTTCCTCCTCCAAACGAACCAACGATTACATTGAACAAAGAACGGTTCATTGCTTTACACATTAAAAAGGTAAGAATTGTTCCAGCCGACCCAACCAAAATACCTCCAGTTAACATAACTAAATTATCGTACAAGAAACCTCCCATTGCGGCCGCCACACCAGTAAATGAGTTGAGCAATGAAATAACCACAGGCATATCAGCGCCACCTATTGGCATAACAAATAAAACACCATATAACAAGGAAATTGTAAGTAACAAGAAGACCATTGGAGCCAGACCTGCAGGATCAACATCTCCACGAGTCATTATGTAAAACGTGAGGCCAACTATAACAATTGCTATAATAATATTAACAACTCGTAAAAATGACGAACGAATATCTTTAATGCGTCCATCGAGTTTACCAAATGCAATCATACTTCCGGCAAAAGAAACACTACCAATAATTAGTCCTAAGAATATAACCAATGCTTGCCAGTTCAACATACCATGCTGAGCAATTAATTCTTTATTGATATGTGGAAATTCCATTAAAGATATTAGCGCAGCTGCAGCACCGCCCATACCATTAAACAATGAAACCATCTCAGGCATCTTAGTCATTTTTACTTTGCGGGCTACAATCCATCCCAACACTGTTCCTAGACCAATGGCAGTAAAAATCAAACCAAAGTTACCAATTTTTTGTCCATCATGACGATGCAACAAAAGAGTTGCAATTACGGCAATAAGCATTCCTGCAGCAGCATATAGATTTCCTTTTTTTGCTGTTTCTGGATGACTTAACATTTTCAATCCTATAATAAATAATGCTGAGGCAATGAGGTAAAATATTTCCAATACTGAATCACCAAAGGTGAAATGTACTATTTTTGAGAATTCAATTACTCTATCCATTGTTATCCTTATTTCTTAGGTTGTTTCTTTTTAAACATTTCGAGCATGCGGTCGGTTACAACAAATCCACCCACTACATTAAGTGTACCAAGCAGAACAGCAAAAAATCCGAGGATCATACTCAGGGTTGTATCGGCATGTCCTAATACGATTATAGCACCAATTACCACAACGCCATGTATAGCATTGGCACCCGACATTAGCGGTGTATGCAACACCGCTGGTACATGCGAAATAACCTCAATACCAAGGAAGATAGACAATATAACTATAAAAATAGCCTCGGCATTTACATATATAAATTGCAAAATTCCTTCCATATTACTTACTATTTGATTTTACTCGTTCGTTAATAATCTCTTTGTTATGTGTAATGCATGTTCCGCGAACAATCTCATCATTAAAATCGAGTTTAAGGTTTCCCGACTCATCAATAATAAGTTTCATAAAGTTGATGATATTGTTTCCGTACATCTTGCTTGCATCAGCAGGGATTGTTGAAGCAAAATTTGAGTTTCCTATGATTTTTACATTATTCACAACAACTGTTTCATTGTCTTTTGTAAGCTCACAATTGCCACCTGTTGATGATGCCAAATCAATAATAACTGAGCCAGGCAACATATTCTCGACGGTATCTTTTGTAATCAGGATGGGCGCTTTTCGTCCAGGAATTTGTGCTGTAGTAATTACCACATTTGCTTTTTTTGCATGATCCTGAATTAATTGTTGCTGTTTTTGCTTATACTCATCGGTTTGCTCAACAGCATAACCACCGGCATTTTTATCATCGCGAGCACCTTCAACCTCAATAAATTTGGCACCCAAACTTTGAACTTCTTCTTTTACAGCAGAACGAACATCAAATGCTTCGACCTGAGCACCCAATTTTCGTGCTGTTGCTATGGCTTGTAAACCGGCAACACCAGCTCCAAGAATCAACACTTTAGAAGGACGAATTGTTCCTGCAGCAGTCATAAACATTGGAAAAAATGATGGAAGATGATTTGCTGCCTCGAGCACTGCTTTATATCCCGCAACAGTAGCCATGGATGAAAGAATATCCATAGACTGGGCTCTTGTAGTTCGTGGAACCATGTCCATGCTAAAGCTTGTAATGTTCTTTTCTAAAAATAACTTTACAAGATTCATATTAAATAATGGACTGAAAGCAGTTAAAACAGATTGTCCCTCCTTAAGTTTACTATACTCATTACCCAAAGGATGAATGCTAATAATAAGATCGGAATTGTTCAGAATGCTATCTCTATCAACAATTTCGGCTCCTTTGTCTAAATAACTCTGATCTGAACTGAACGATCTTTCTCCAGCGCCCTTTTCAACAGCAACTTTTGTTTTAAGATCGATAAGTGTTTTAACATTATCGGGTAATAATGCCACTCTGTTTTCAATTCCGGGTTCTTTAAGAATGCCTATTTTCATATTGAAAGGATTATATTCAGTAAGTTTCTAATCAATTTATAATTTATGCCTAATTTTTAATAATTAAACACTAAACATATTAGGCAAAATATTGTTCAATTCAAAAACAAAAACAAAAAATTAAACAATATGTCCAAACAATATGATATCAGGCTTGTTTTAAGTATATTTATTGATTAAAATAAAAATCAATCTATTTTAAAAACATTAAACAAAACAACCATATCAATCAACACACTGAAGCAAAACAAATTATCATGGATAAATTCTCATATATAGGAAATTCTGACATAAACTCAATCGATACGCTTTACGAACAATATAAATCCAACCCTGCGTCAGTTGATACTCAGTGGCAGAAATTTTTTGAAGGATTTGAATTTGCTCAAAAAAACTTCCCTGCCTCAACAAAAGGAAGCGAATGGATGGATAAAGAGTTTAAGGTTATCAACCTGATTGAAGGATACAGAAAACGAGGCCACTTATTTACCAAAACAAATCCAGTAAGGGCGCGGAGAACTTATACTCCAACATTAGCCATAGAAAACTTTGGATTAGAACTATCGGATCTGGAGAAAACATTCCAGGCTGGTAAAAATATTGGTATTGGACCCGCAACATTAAAAGATATTGTTTCGCATCTTGAAACCACCTATTGTCAGTCCATTGGTGCTGAGTATATGTTTATCCGTAATCCTGAAATTATAAGTTGGTTACAGACTAAGATGGAAGGCAGCAAGAATATTCCTGTTTTTACAAACGAACAGCGAAAACATATTTACAACCATTTAAAGCAGGCTGTAGGATTTGAGAATTTCATTCACCGAAAATTTGTTGGGCAAAAACGTTTTT
>JAVEZW010000224.1:0-6256 GCA_034002805.1 Bacteroidales bacterium
ATCCTCTTAACCGTCCATTAATAATTGTTTGGGGATTATTCTTTTTGATCATCTGCTGAATTTTATCTGCCTGCCATTCGTCAGCTGAATGCTCCCAGTCACCGTCAAACCACATAAGATCAGGGTTATATTGTCTAAGCAACTCTGAAATCTGTCCGTGGCAAAACTTTAAGAACCCTGACCAGAGTTTTGGTTCATCTGATATTTTATACCGCGACGAATCTCTTAAAAACCCTGGATAATCAGGATAACTCCAATCGATAAGTGAGTAATACAACCCAACTTTTAAATTCGCTTTTCTCAACTCGTTAACAAAAGGTGTTAATACATCCTTTTTTGCAGGAGAAGCTTCAGGAATGCTTAACTTATTTTTCTTTGTATTCCACAAAGCCACACCATCATGATGCTTGGTTGTAATTACAGCATAACGGGCGCCACTAATCTGAATCAGATCAACCCAATGAGCAGGATTATACTGATTGGCAGTAAACTCATCAATTTGCTTCATATAGTCGGCATGAGAAATCTGCCTGTTATGAAAAGCCCATGACTCTGAGGTTTTGCCTGTTGAATAAATTCCCCAATGAATAAATATGCCGAGTTTTGCATCGCTAAACCACTGCATAAGAGAATCTTTTTCGTTATGTACATTACCAGCATTGACCTGTGTAATCATAAAACACATCAACAATAAAACAACCACTTTTTTCATGTTCTATTTGATAAGATTATTTATGAAATAAATTTAGCCATTTTACCAAATCCTGCCAACTTATTAATAAAAAGAGTAACAATCTATCTCAATTTTACAAGGATTTCAATTAATCCTGGTTGACAAATTGATCTTTTTCTTTGTACATTTATCTTTCTCAAAAAACAACTACTATGACAAAAAAAGAAAGTATTCAACAATTCCTTGCACCTAAAAGGATTGCAATTGCTGGTGTATCAAGAAATAATAAAAAGTTTGGCTATGTAATTTTTAATGAACTCAGGCAAAAAGGATTTGAGATTTGCCCCATAAATCCAACCACAGAAACCATTGATGGAATAACTTGCTACAAGTCAGTTTCAGAGATTCCGGCAAACTACGAAAAGTTGTTTATCGTAACTCCCAAAAACGAAACAGATGAGATTATTAGACAAGCAGCAAAAAAAGGTATAAAACACATCTGGGTGCAGCAAATGTCGAATACATCTGAAACATCAAAAATTGCAAATGAATTTGGGATTGATCTTATTAACAATGAGTGTATTTTCATGTTTGCTGAACCAGTAACCAGTGTACATAAGTTTCATCGGTTTATATGGAAAGTTTTTGATAAACTGCCAAAATAATGTGCTTGTTTGCAATATATCAGGATTTTTGTATGTTTGTGTCCTTATAAAAATCATTTAGCATGAAAAAGCTCTGCCTTTTAATACTTTCTATTTCACTATTTTTTGCCTGTTCCGAAGATATGGTCACTTACCAGGATCAGCTTGAGAAAGACATTAAGAAAATTGAAAAATACCTTTCTGATAGTGGATTAGTAGCTCAATCAACAAAATCGGGATTATATTATATCATCGAGCAAGAAGGCAATGGAAATTTTCCACCATCAAATGCATATGTAAAGGTAAAATACACCGGGAAATTTTTAAATGGAGAAATATTTGATAAAAATGGCAACCCCGAAGGAGTTACGTTTAATCTTAATGGTGGTGTGATAGCTGGCTGGACAGAAGGAATTCCTTTTTTTAGTGTTGGTGGCAAAGGAAAACTGTTTGTGCCATCAGGGTTAGGCTATGGATCAACTGCTTTTTTTGATATACCAGCCAATTCTGTTTTAATTTTTGATATTGAATTAGTTACTTATTTTCCTCCAGATTAGTGGATTCATTCGTTATAATATAAAAAGAGCCAATCAAATGATTTGGCTCTTTTCTATTTAGTTGTTTTTAATCACAAAACCGCTTTGTTTTAACTTGAGTTCTATTTAAGAAATTAAAATATATAAGCTTTTATTATAATACAAAACCTATTCAAATTACCTTAATAATCATTTGGACCGTAATATAGAAAACTCCAGCGGAGCTAAATCTTTATTGAAGATAAATTTAATGAAGAAATGCGCACCAACCACTTAGTTCTTTAGATGTAAATCAGCAAAGTGGTGCGCAAAGTACAGAAAACAGAGAAATGATATACTATTTTGTCTTTTTATCATTACGCGTCAAAAAATCCTAAGCCCATTGAACAACATAGTGCTGACGCGCTGGTTATTTTACTATTAATTTGCTATAAAGATTATGCTCCGATGGAGCATAAAAAATTAAAAAATTTAGGCTTATTTC
Source organism: Bacteroidales bacterium (assembly GCA_034002805.1). Taxonomy (GTDB): domain Bacteria; phylum Bacteroidota; class Bacteroidia; order Bacteroidales; family UBA12077; genus UBA12077. The sequence continues at coordinate 2,338 of JAVEZW010000224.1, forward strand.
GAACTCACGCTATTTTAACATCTCAATGGTGTTTAACAAGTTGCCGTCCGTTTTTTCGGGTTTTATTTTAAGCAGGTGAGCCAAAAGAGAATACAGATCAACTCCCTCAAAGCCGGGATGAGCATATCCTCTTTTAAAATCAGGTCCTATGGCATAAAAAATAGCCTGCATATCCTTTTCGCTATTGTCAAATCCATGTGCTCCACCGTTATAATCTGACTTTTTGCGACCCCATGAAATACTCCAGCCATTATCTGCTAATATCAATATATCCATTGTTCGGGGATTTTTACCAAAAGCAAATCGTTCGGGCAAATCCTCTGTTTTCCATGCTTTTAGATTATTAACTAAAGAAAGAGCACTTAATATTGAGTCGGTACAGTTTTCTTTTGCTTTTACAACAAACACCGGACTTCCACCATGCGATCTGGCAACCCAGTCTCGCTTGATAACCGTTGAAAGATCAATAATACGTTCTGAAGATGTTGCTGACATTCCGTGATCTGACAAAACAATAAAATTAATCTTATCTCCTATTGGTAATGCATTTAACTTTTTTGCAAAAACCCCAACCAAACTGTCGAGGTAAGTAATCATTGTGTTAACCTCAGGAGATACGGGCCCAAATTCGTGACCGATACCATCGGGCTGATCGAAATAACACATAACCAATCGTGGGCGGTCGATTTCTGGTTTTTGTAACCACGAAATTATTGTATCAATGCGGCTCTCGTATGAAATATTTTCGTCATATTTTTTCCAATAGGTTGGATGTAAACCCTTAACTGGGGCTTCTGATCCCACCCAATAAAAAGAAGCTGTTTTAAGTCCTTGCTTTTGTGCAGTAATCCAAATTGGTTCTCCACTATAAAAACGGTTATCTTCAACAACAGATCTATCGCCCATGCGATAAACCAAACCCAGAGAATCATCATAAAAATTATTCATAACAATACCATGATGATCGGGATAAAGACCTGTTGCCAGCGTATAATGATTTGGAAACGTTAATGTGGGGAATGCGGGCTTTAAGTATTCAGCTCTTACGCCTCTGCTTGCAATTGAATCTAGGTTTGGCAAATAAACCATCTTAGGATAATCCCAACGAAAAGCATCCATTGATAATACAACCACATACTTATCGTTTGTTAATGTGTCTTGAGACTTTGCCTTAAAATTTGCAACAAAGACGAAAACTAATACTAATAGAAGCGATAAACGCTTTGTAAGATTCATAGTATGATTTGTATTATTGATTTGTATTATGCAACCCACATTCTTTCTTATCAGGATTTTCCCACCACCAGCGTCCGGCACGAACATCTTCTCCTGGTTTTATTGCGCGGGTGCATGGCTGGCATCCAATACTTGGAAATCCTTTATCGTGTAAATCGTTATACGGAATATTATTGCTGCGAATATAATCCCAAACCTGTTTTTCAGTCCATTCAATAAGTGGATTTACTTTCAGCAATCCATTCTGATCGTCCCATTCGACCAATTGATTTGTTGTTCGTGTAACCGATTGTTCGCGTCGCAATCCACAAATCCAAACATCTAATCCTTTAAATGCTCTTTTGAGAGGTTCAATCTTGCGAATATGACAACACTGTTTTCTGTTCTCGATACTTTCGTAAAAAAGGTTAATTCCTTTTTCGCGAACCATATTCTCAACCTGAGTGTAATCGGGAAAAAAGATTTCGATTTTAATTTTATAGCGTGAATTTGTTTTTTCTATCAGCTTATAGGTCTCGGGAAACATACGTCCGGTATCGAGCGTAAATATGCGGGTTGATTTATCAATATCACATATCATGTGAGTTAAAACCTGATCTTCGGCTCCCAGGCTCGATGAGAATGCAATTTTCTTTCCATAATCCTGTAAAAAATACTGCAATACTTTTTCGGGCGAAAATCCCTTAAGTTGTTCGTTTATGTGAGCTGCTAGTTCTCGTTTTTCCATAAAATTTTTTGGTTTTAGGTGGTAAAGGTAAAAAAAATGTACTATACATAACTGGTTAACCTGTTCATTTAGATAAAACAAAATTTCGCTGGAAAAGATCAGACATGCATCAAAAATTTCTTTAAGCTTTTATAATAACCACAAAGTGGTTAAATTTGAATAACCATGCAAGAATTGTATGGTTATTCAAACAAATCTTAAAAAATCCCTGAAAGGGGTAAATTATTTATGTCAAGTTATAGGCAAATTTTATATCAAATAGTTTTTCGAACAAAAAATAGCAGAAAATCTATAAATCAAGAAAATCAAGATGAACTTTTTGCTTATATAATGGGTATAATTAAAAACAAAAACTGTTTTTTATATCGCATAAATGGAGTTGAAGATCATATTCATATTTTAAGCGATTTGCACCCAAGTATTGCATTGGCCGATTTTGTGAGAGATATTAAAACATCAACTTCAATATGGCTAAAGCAAACTGGTAAATTTCCCCATTTTGAAGGATGGGCAGATGGGTATGCAGCTTTTACATATTCAGCTAGAGAAAAGGAAAAGCTAATCAATTATATTAAGAATCAACAGATACATCATAAGAAATCAACTTTTGAACAGGAGTTAAGAATTTTGTTGGATGAGGAAGGAATTAAAATTGATGATAGGTTTTTCCCCTAATTACAATACAATTCACCCCCTCTCGGGGATGATGGTTCTGTTTTTCTTTAACCATCAATAATAATTGATGGTTATTTAAATTATGTCCTTTCAGGACATTTCTGTTTTAAGGCCATTATAATACAACAGGTTATTATCAAAATAATGAATGCCTTTGGAGTTGCTTGTCGAAAGATAGACAACAATTTGTTTTTAGACACTCTCGTTCAAATTCTGTCCTTTCAGGACATGCCTTTTTTAAAGACATTAATACACGCTCTATTATCACATTTATCTAAGAGAAGCCACGCTTTGAATTTTCATCAAAAATACGTACCTTAGTTGTTTGCTTTTTTTAAAACCTAGACACATGATAAAAGAGAACTTTGTAAAGTACATCGAAAACAGTTTGAAGGAAAACTGGGATTTACCTGCTCTTTCTGATTATCAGGGAAAGGTATATTCATATGGTGAAGTGGCACGAAAAATTGCCCGCATACACATTATGTTCGACGAATGTAATGTTAAAAAAGGGGATAAAATATCCCTTATAGGCAAAAACTCCGCTAACTGGGCTATGACGTATCTGGCCATAATTAGTTATGGAGCAGTTGTTGTTCCAATCCTACCCGATTTTCACCCCACCGATGTGCATCATATTGTTAATCATTCGGATTCGGTAGTTTTATTTACCGGCGATGTGGTTTGGGAAAACCTCGACGAATCAGCTATGCCTAACCTACGAGCTATATTCGGATTGGTAGATTTTAGTTTACTGATAGAAGGGAAAAACGAAAAGATCAAAAAGATTTACGAAAACCTTGATGCTCTTTATGAGAAAAAATATCAGGGAGGCATAAGCGCTGACAAGTTAAAATTCGACGAAATTTCAAATAACGAAGTAGGTGTTCTGAATTACACATCAGGAACTACCGGATTTTCGAAAGGAGTTATTATTCCATTAAATAGCCTTGCAGTAAATGTGCGGTTTGCACGTAATAATCTGCCTTTAAATCCGGGAAATAATGTGGTTTCTTTTCTGCCTCTGGCACATACTTATGGTTGTGCTTTTGAATTTTTATGGCCTTTTTCTATCGGATGCCACATTCATTTCTTAACCCGAACTCCTTCACCAAAAATAATCGTTCAGGCTTTTCAAGAAATTAGACCCGAAGTAGTAATTGCTGTTCCTTTAATCATCGAAAAGATCTATAAAAAACAACTTATGCCCGTTATTGGTAAGTTCTCGATGAAAATGCTAATGAACATACCGTTGGTTGATAAGGCTATATTTAATAAGAT
>JAVEZW010000225.1:0-6249 GCA_034002805.1 Bacteroidales bacterium
TATACAACAATTTTGGACAGGCAGTTCTTAATAAGGAAGTTTTAAAAGAAATTCTGATGAACGCCATCTTATACTCTTTGGAATTTGACTTATTAGTTCCTCCTTATGATCAGATAAAGATTGCCTCGGTAGCACAAATGGTTGAGAAAATAGAGTTCTCGAAAATGCAAACAGGTAAACGACTTGGATTTAAGTTTAATTCAGATGATGTAAGCTAAAATAAAAAAATATAGTTTGAAAGCCTGAGAAATCAGGCTTTTTTATTTTTTATCAAAATAATATGCAACAAACTTTACTTTCATTCGTCTTTTAGTTGTATTTGTTGTTTGAAAACGTACATACCATGTGTCAAAAACGGACAGAATTTAATTTGAAATTTGGGCTATTTTTTTATAACACATTGACGTATTGATATTTAATTCAAATGGCACAAAATATGAAAACCATTATAACAGAAACCATTAAATCATAAGGTTATGGTAGTAGATTTAAAAGCAAACGAGTTAGTTTTAAAGGCCGGGGACTCTAATTTATCATTCGATGACAGAATTATTGATGGTAAACTGATTTTAACCAACCAGCGAGTTTACTTTAAAACAAATGATGACACCCATTCCATGTTTAACCTCGAAATTCTACCTTCACAAATCAAAGAGATCATTTATTTTAATACAATGAAGATAATTCCTAACGGATTAAATATCATTTTAAAAGAAGGCAAAGAGTTGAGATTTAAATTGGGAAACCGTAATTCATGGGGACAAGCTTTAAACAGAATTTACTAAATTCTATTGTCCTACAAATTTTATGAATTTTAATCCCAATATTTGCATATGGATGAACCAGTATTCTGTTTCATCCTTTTATTTTAAGTAAGAAGAAAAAACTGTTAGGTATTAAACAACTTGCCAACTAATTTGTTTCATCATAAAAATCAGTAGAATAAATGAAACCAATAGGAATTTTTTACGGATCGACCACTGGTAAAACAGAAAAAGTTGTACAACGCATAAGAGATCAATTTAACAATACATGCATTGATATTTACAATGTAAAAAACGCAACAGAAAAGGATCTTGAAAAATATGAAAACATTATTTTAGGAACATCAACCTGGGGAAAAGCCGAGCTGCAGGAAGATTTTAAAAAGTTTTTACCCATATTACAAAATGCAAATCTTAAAGGAAAAAAAATCGCCATTTTTGGAGTTGGTGATTCCTCTAAATATCCGGTATCATTTGCCGATTCGATAGGGATAATATTCGAAATTCTTGAAGGTAAAGGAGTTATATTTGTCGGAGAGTTTTCGATGAAAGGCTACGAATTTGAATCATCGCTTTCGATCTTTAATGATGCATTTGTTGGATTACCCATAGACGAAGATGCTGACTGCGAAATAAATACAGCTAGAATTGAAATGTGGGCTGATATATTAAAAGTAAATTTGAACTAACCGTATTATCATTTTCATCAGGTATTTTTTATCTTTGAAATAAAAAAATTGATGAAAACTGCAATTATTTTTGCAACCAAGCACGGTTGCACCGAAAAATGTTCGCAAACTCTTGCCAGCGAATTACAAGGAAACACAGAACTTATCAATTTAGAAACAACAAAAGAAATTGATTTAGGAAATTATGACACCCTAATTTTAGGAGGATCAATTCATGCAGGGATGGTTAATAAAGCACTCAAAAAATTTATCACTAAAAACCTGGATCAACTTACAGAGAAAAAAGTAGGTTTGTTTTTATGTTGCATGGAAGAAGGTGAAAAAGCTCAGGAACAGTTTAACAATGCTTTCCCCGAACAGATTCGTACCATATCTAAAGCCAATGGATTTTTTGGTGGAGCATTTGACTTTGAAAAAATGAATTTTATTGAAAAAGCAATTATTAAAAAAATTGCAAATATCGATAAAAACCTCTCGAAGATTAATGACCAAAACATAAAAAGATTTGCTGAAGAAATTACAAAATGATTGTCTATAAGCAGATTTTAAGAATTAATCAGTAATTTTACAACCTTTAAACACAAATCTATATTCATCTTATTAATAATTTAAAAATCAATAATATGATACAAAAATCACTAAAATTTACAGCAATCATTTTTGCAGCCCTGTTTGTTTTTGGTTGCACTAAACCTAGTCAATACACTATGGAAGAAATCGCAGACATTGAAAAGCGCGTTAACGAATTTGTTGAAGTTGAACTTACAGCAGATATTTCGCATTTATCAGCAAAAGATAAAGAGATGCTTGTTTATCTATTTGATGCAGCCGTAATTATGGATGACTTATTCTGGAAACAGGCTTATGGTAATAAAGATGAGCTACTTAACAGCATTCAGGAGCCTGCAGTAAAGGAATTTGTTAAAATCAATTATGGTCCTTGGGAACAACTAAATGACAATAAACCGTTTACAAAAGACTCTACAATTAGGCCAGATGGAGCAAATTTCTATCCTGCTGACATGACCAAAGAAGAATTCGAAGCATTTGATTCTCCCGACAAAACAAGTCTTTATACAGTTATCAGACGCGATGAAAATGGTAAATTAAAAACTGTTCCTTATCATGTTGAGTATAAGGCAGAGCTCGAAAAAGCAGCGGAGCTTATTAAAAAAGCAGCAGAATGTACTACCGATGAAGGATTTAAGAAATATCTAAACCTGAGAGCAACAGCCTTATTGAATAGCGATTATTTTGCTAGTGATATGGCTTGGATGGAAATGAAAAATAATACCATTGATTTTGTTGTTGGACCAATCGAAAATTACACCGATGCTCTTTATGGCTACAAAGCTGCATTTGAGTCATTTATTCTGGTAAAAGACCTTGATTGGACAGTTAAACTAGCAAAATTTGCAGCCCTACTACCCGAATTACAAACAAAACTACCAGTTACCAATGAATACAAAGCCGAAATACCCGGAAGCGATTCAGACCTTGGCGTTTACGAAGCTGTTTATTATGCCGGTGATTGCAATGCAGGAAGCAAAACAATTGCTATAAATCTGCCAAATGACGAAAAGGTTCAGATTGAGAAAGGAAGCCGAAAACTGCAGCTTAAAAACTCAATGCGCTATAAGTTCGAGAAAATTCTTAAACCGATAAGCGACAATGTTATTGATGAATCACAACGACAATATATAAAATTCGATGCATTTTTTGAAAATGTTATGTTTCATGAGGTTGCACACGGATTAGGAATTAAAAATACAATTGATGGAAAAGGAACTGTTCGCGATGCGTTGAAAGAAAAATACAGTCCGATTGAAGAAGCTAAAGCTGATATATTGGGCTTATTTTTAGTTACCCAACTTGCCGAAATGGGCGAACTTGGAGAAAAAGACATGAGAGATAATTATACTACGTTCCTTGCAGGAATTTTCCGTTCGGTTCGTTTTGGTGCTGCAAGCTCACACGGACAATCGAATATGATTCAGTTTAACTATTTTAATGAGCAAGGAGCTTTTACCCGCGATGATGCTACCGGAATGTATAAAGTAGATTATGAAAAAATGGCTCAGGCTGTTAACTCATTGGGTGAAAAGATTTTAGTTATTCAGGGAAATGGTGATTATGAACAGGCAGTTAAGCTGGTTAACGAGATGAGCATTATTAAGGAAACCCTGCAAGGTGATTTACAAAAGATAGCTCAGGCTGGTATTCCTAGAGATATTAGGTTTAAACAAGGCAAAGAAAACCTGGGATTAAAATAAACCGGCGATTTTATTATAAAAAGGTTCAAATTTTTTTGAACCTTTTTTTTGTTTAAATTTCAGACTTACTTTATTGATATTAATTTGATTCGTAATCTACCATATAAAAGTATTTGCCTCCTGATTCTGTGGTTTTGGTCATCCGTAATTATTGCAAAAGACCATAACAACAGCTTCCTTTTAACCGATACTACTCATTTTGCAGATACTTTAAAACTTGAAAAACTAGATGAAAAATCACTAAAAAGCAACCAGTTTTATGATTCGCTGAGAATTAAAGCCTCACAGAATACAATCACAAAACGAGCCTTATCCTTAATTTTAGTTAACCAACCATCGAATAAATTAAATATATATACCGAATCGTTTAATAATGAAATTTATTTTGAGAAATACCAGGGCAAAACCATTCGATCAATAGAAATTATTAGACTTGATATTTTCGGACCATCATTAAAACAATCGGAGAACAGCACAACCAATTGGGCTCAGCGTGCAGGAAACTATGCACATATAAAAACACGAGAGGGTATTTTAAAAAACAACCTGTTTTTTGCTGAAGGAGACACTATTAACCCAATTCAGTTAACCGATAACGAAGTGTTTTTAAGAAGTTTAGATTTTATTAAGGATGCATTTATTCAAATCATAGAGATACCCGACGACGAAAACATGGTAGATGTGTTGGTAATTACCCGCGACATTTGGTCAGTTGGTTTTTCGTTTAACTTTTATAATATCAATTCGGGCTCGATTGAAGTATATGAAAACAACCTTCTTGGGCTGGGACACAGGTTGGAAGCCAATTTGCTTTATAACACATTAAACTTTCCATCTGTGGGATATGAATTTAGTTATCGGATAAATAATATTGGGAATACCTTTTTAAATACCAAACTCGAATATTACAAAGCCTTTGATACTGAGAAAATTGGATTTGAATTACGAAGAAAATTCCACTCCTACAATACTAAATATGCCGGAAGTATTGGTGTTTCAAAAACATCGACAATAAAAAACATACAGAAGGTTGATACAACTCTGTTAAATGTTTACCTTAATTATACTACTCAGGATTATTGGTTTGGCCGATCGTTTCAATTAAATACATATAACTCTGCATTTAAAGACCGAACAAGGATTGTAATCGGGGCAAGATATACAAGCGATTATTTTTACGATGGACCCGAAGTCAGAGAGAGATACAATTATCTGTATCATAATAACCAGGTTGTTTTGGGCACAATAGCTTTTTCACAACAGAAATACTACGAATCAAATCTTATTTATGGATTTGGAAAGATTGAAGATATTCCAATTGGAAATTTGATTCAGGCAAATATTGGTTATGAGCAGGATGAATTTTTTCGAAGAACCTATATGGGAGCCAATTATGCCGAAGGATTTCGCTTTAACAATTACGGGTACTTAAACTATTTGCTTGATTTTGGCGGATTTTTTTACAAGAATAAACTTGAACAGGCCACCGTTTCATTAAAAATTCAGTATATAACCAAAATTCATTTTATTAATCAATTAAAACACAGAGAATTCTTTGGTCTTAATTATACCCGGGGAATTAACCGGTTTGAGGATGAGTTTATTCTTTTTGATCCTAAAAATGATATTTGGGGTTTTAGGAGCGATCAGCTTTATGGAAATAAAAAACTTTCATTTCATGTGGAGGCAAATGCATATACAGATTGGTTTCTGTATAACTTTCGTTTTGTATTTTTTTCATTTGCTGATTTTGGTTTTATCGGGCCCGAAAATAAATCGGTACTAAAAAACAAAATGTATTACGTCTTAGGTTTAGGAGTGCGTATAAGAAACGAAAACCTTGTGTTTAAAACATTACAGTTCAGAATCGCATATTACCCCACAGTACCTGTTGGTACCGATCATTTATATTATATGTTCTCGGGAGAGTTATATGCAAAACCAATGAACTTCGAGCCTTCGGCTCCATATACTATTGAATACAAGTAGTTTTAACCTATTTAAATTCTCAACAAGAATTAGTTTAAGATGTAGTAAAAACCCGTCTGTTTATCTAATTTTGCCAAATGCAAACCTGTTATTCGTATACAAATCCTGATATTGAGCAATTTAAGAACAAATTGCTTTTATGGAGTAATCAATTTAGCACATTCGTTTATCTTGATAGCAATCACTATTATCAACATGTGAAAAGCAAATTTACTTATCACGATTACGACTTTTTAGCTGGAATATCTGTAAAAAAGGAATTAATAGTTAAAGGTGAAAATAGTTTTTCTGCACTGCAAAAATTCACAAAAGACAATAAGCACTGGATCTTTGGATATTTATCGTATGATTTAAAAAATGAAATCGAAAATTTAGAATCAAACAAAATAGATGAACTTCAGTTTCCAGAGATTCATTTTTTTGTGCCAGAGATTGTTATAACCTGTAAACAAAATCAAGTTGATATTCACTATTTTACAAATCAATATACTGAAATTGAAATCAAGAATATAGTTGAGAAAATTAACCATATAA
>JAVEZW010000226.1:0-2764 GCA_034002805.1 Bacteroidales bacterium
AAATTTTTATATTAATTAAAATTTTATTAATTTCATCCATCAAATTAAATTATTAAAACGGAATGATGAAAATCATAAACAAATTAGCCCTGATTGCTTTTCTGCTTGTATTCTTTAATCAAAACATACTGGCGCAAAATGAAAAATTTAAAGCGCTTTTTATGTATAATTTTACCAAGTATTTGGAATGGCCCGAAAGTGAAAGACAAGGCGATTTTGTTATAGCCGTTTTAGGTGAATCAGCTTTAATTGGCGAGCTTAAAATCATTGCAGAAAAGAAAAAAGTAGGATTTCAGCCGATTGTAGTTCAGAAGGTTTCGTCTCCAGAGCAACTTGCCAAATGCCATATTGTCTATATACCCGAATCAAAAACAAATCAGCTGAATGCCATAAAAAGTAAGTTAGGTTCTTCAAGTACAGTAATAATAGCAGATAATCCTGGAGCAATTGCCAAAGGTGCTGGTATTAATTATGTTGTAAATAGTGGTAAACAGATTTTTGAAATAAGTAAAACAAATCTCGAAAAGCAAAATATAAAAGTAGGTGCTGATTTGCTTACACTTGGAATTCAGAAATAAAGATTCAATTAAAATATATAGCGGCTTTAGCCGCTTTTTTTATGGAATTAATATTGAACTATCCCCATAACTCAAAAATCGAAAATCGTTTTGCATAGCAAAATCATATACATTTTTCCAGTTTTCGCCGATAAATGCAGCAATTAGGAGTAAAAGAGTACTGCGAGGTTGGTGAAAATTGGTTATCAATACATCAACTAGTCTGAATTTATATCCCGGAACAATCATAATTTGGGTCGATGCATAAATCTCAGTTTGTTTATTCCTGATCAAATAATCAAGTAAGGCTTGCAGCGCTTCCTTTCTCGACTCATCATTATTCTCAAGATAAGCATCCCATTGCGAAATATGCGTATTGAAATGAGAATTGCCAGTTAAATTTTTTGCCCGAATACCCAATAAATAAAGACTTTCAATTGTTCTGACTGATGTTGTGCCAACTGCAATTATTTTTTCGGCAGATAAAAGCTGTTGAATTGTACTTTTTTTAACTATAAAATGCTCGGTATGCATTTCGTGGTCGGCAACAGATTCGGATTTTACTGGTTTAAAAGTTCCTGCACCAACATGTAGTGTAATTTCTTCGAACAATACTCCATTTTTAAGAAGCTTGTTGAATATATCATTTGTAAAATGCAACCCAGCCGTAGGAGCAGCAACTGATCCTTTCAGCTTTGAGTATATGGTTTGATATCTTTCTTTATCTATTTCTTCGGAGTTTCGATTTAAATATGGCGGAATAGGAGTAAGGCCAATGTTTTCGAGAATATCACTAAAACATACTGAATTATCATTCCAGGTAAACTCTATAAAATGGGCATTCTCGTCCGATTTTGTTTTTGCAGCTTTTATAATTACTATTTTTTCGTGTATTATGGTTTCTAACAATAATTCCTTGTCTTTCCACTTTTTTAAATTACCAATAATACATTTCCAGGTTACCCTTTCTGTTTGCTGAAAAGCCAAGACATAATCAGCAGGATCAACCGGTTCGAGACAAAAGATCTCAATTAAAGCACCTGTATCCTTTTTAAATAATAAACGGGCCTGAATAACTTTAGTGTTATTAAAAACCAATGTGCTATTTGCCGGAATATATTCAGGTAAATTGAAAAATTGATTTTTGTTTATTGACCCGGAATTATAAATTAATAGATTTGAATTATCGCGCTTCTCAAGAGGATATTTGGGTATTCGATCTACAGGTAACGTATAATCGTACTCATCAATTTTAATATTTCTGTACTTATTAAGCATTTATTAATCGTTTCGAAGGGCAAAAATAGTTAATTTTACAGAGTTTAAACTAATTTATTCGATATGGCATTAAAGAAAGGTGATAGGGTAAAATTTCTCAATGATATTGGACAAGGAGAAATCATAGGATTTAAAGATTCTAAATTTGCGGTAGTTATTAATGATGATGGATTTGAAATGCCTGTATTAATTACAGAGTTGATAAAAATCGATTCTAAATACGATATGGCTGATTCAGAGCTTACTAATAATAAAAATGATGATGAAGATTTTGTAAGCAACAACAAAAAGAAAGCTGAAATAGAAGAAATAAAGGTTGAAGATTTTTCGTCGGATGGATTGTTAACTGATAAAAAAGCGGATGTATTTTTTGCGTTAGTTCCTAAAAACCAAAAAGATATTATAAATTCTGACATTGATTTATACCTGATTAATGATAGTAATTTCAGAATTTTATATTCCATTTCGAATAAGGAAAGCGAGTTGCAATCGCTAATAGCATTCGGAAATCTTGAGCCAAACACAAAAACTATTATTGGTGAGATTAAACGTGATAATCTGGCCAGCTTTGAGGAGATTTTGTTTCAGATAATTTTCTATAATAAAGGGAACTACTATAATTTGCAGCCTGTAAATAAAAAATTTCAGGTAAGGCCAAGCCGGTTTTTTAAGTCAACAATTTTTAGTCAGAATGATTTTTTTAACGAGTTGGCATTTATTTATGAGATTACAAAAGATGAAATAGATTTTTCGAAACAGATTACCGATGAATCAATTGAAAAAGCTAAAAAGGAGAAAGAAGTAGATCATAACAAAAAAACTTTTCAGAGTCCTAAAAAAGATGAAAAAGGACAGGTTGAAGAGATTGATCTTCATATAGAGGTGCTTGTTGATAGTTACCAAAATCTTTCTAACTCCGAAATTATTGA
>JAVEZW010000226.1:2864-6220 GCA_034002805.1 Bacteroidales bacterium
GAACTCGAATTAGAACTTTTCCTAATCCAGCTCTTACATAATCACAAATCACCATTTTTTTGCATTACCTTTGCATCGCAGTAGGTTGTTCCATCGCTGTTCGTAAATGCGAATAGAGGAAAGTCCGGGCAACAAAGAGCACCAAACTCCGGAAAGCGGAGATATCCGCGAGGGTATAGGTTACAAAGAAGAAAATAACTGCTTTGCCTTGTGCAGAGTGATGGTGAGAAGGTGAGGTAAGAGCTCACCAGTATTGGTAGCGATGCCAATAGCTGTTTGTCTTTTGGGTTGCAAGACCATGTATACCGGCAATTAAGGACTGCTCGTCCGATGTCGGGGGGTAGGTCGCTTAGATAAATGATGGAAACTTCGATTCGTCGAAACACAGAACCCGGCTTACAGACCTACTGCTTTTTTAACCTTAAAATAATAGATTCAAGAATCAAGATTTCTGCCTACTTTTTACTTTTATACTGATTTCTGTTGTCAAACTTTTTTCTTTTTACTTTTATCTTGTGTCTTAATTATAATCTTGGAGCCTTATATCTTCTCCAGAATTTCCATTTTGTTAAAGAGGTATAAACCACTATTCGTTCAAAAAACCGAAAACGGATTAGGTAATGGAATATCCAGTAAAAAAGAATAAAGAAACTTACAACTAAGAAAACATCAATAAAGAAAAGGATAAGTTTGCTTAACCAAATTGATAAATGCGATTTGAAAAATTCATAAATGGGTAGTGCTTTATAAATATGGAAAAGAATGAGCGAGTTTATTAAAATCCATGCTCCAATTACAAATCCATGAGCAGCCTCAATGGCCCTTTCAGGGCAATTATTCATGCAACGCATACAACTTTCGCATCGATAAGTCCAGTATGGCCTTTTATCAATGGTTTTAATTGCATATATGGGGCAGTTTTTAATGCATAAATCACATTTAGTGCAATCTTTTGATGCATAAAACGATTTGGCTAATACAAAACGTCCAATAACATAATACATTACAGCAATAGGTGAGATAAGAATGTCCTGAACAATATCTTTTAAAGCCTTTAAATCTTTTTCTCCTCTAAAAATCTTGTGTGCAAAACGTTCAGTTTCTCTTTTTCTCTTATTATAAATTGATTGAACAACCGTTGGTTTTATTCCCGGATGAAACGAGATCCAGTTCGAAGGTAAATCAATCGGATGCATTCCAATAATCTTAAATCCTTTAATTCTTAAAATTAATGCAGAAAAGAATTGAGTTAACCCACTCAATCCGGGCAAAAAGTAATTGCCCATTTTCATTCCAGCACGTGTATTTACAATAAACATTTTATTGTTTTTTGCTCTTGGAAATCGCAAAATAAAATGAAACATAATAGGAGGAAAATTAAATCCATGTGTAGGTGAACATATCCCTATTAACGTATCATTTTCAATTTCGATTTTTCTTCTATTTTCAAGTTTACTTATATCAATTACTTTTGATTCAACCTCATAATTACAGGATGTATTTGCAATCCATCTTGATACATTCATTGCATTACCAGTACCAGAAAAGTAATAAATAATTAACTTTTTCGGTGTTTGGTTGTTTAATCCTTGCATATTTGGAAAATATTAAAAAATAAATTTACCAATTTACAATCTAATAATATGATGTTGAGGTATGTTTAAAAGTATTAACGAATATATTTTTTGATAATTTCGCAAATAAAGACTTTCTTTGTATCCTTAAATTATAAAACAAATTATATGACAATTTCAAATGAAAAAGTAGTTTCTTTAGTATATCAGCTTCGTGTTGATGATAAACAAGGAGATATTGTAGAAACAGTTCAGGAAGACAGACCTTTTGTATTTTTATATGGTGCAGGCAACATGATTCCTATGTTCGAATCGAATCTGAATGGATTAAAAGCAGGAGATAAATTTGAGTTTAAAATTGCATGCGACGATGCTTACGGACAAGCCAGTGAAGAAGCAGTTGTTGAGCTTCCAAAAAATATTTTCGAAGTTGACGGATCAGTAGATGATGGTTTACTAGAGCCAGGGAATGTGATTCCTATGCAAAGCCAGGATGGACAAAAATTAAATGGTGTGGTTGTCGAAGTAAAAGATGATGTTGTAGTTATGGATTTTAATCACCCATTAGCTGGTGATAATTTATTTTTCGAAGGACATATATTAGAAGTTCGAAATGCTACAGCACAGGAGCTTCAGCAAGGTTATGCAGAAAAAGAACAGGAAGATCACGATCATGATCATGATCATGGTGACGACCATGGATGTGGTTGTGGATGTAGTCATTAGTATTTAAAAACGATTTTGAAAAGGTGTATCATGATTGAAAAATATGATACACCTTTTTATTTTTTGAGATTTAATAGTATTTTTGATTTTTGGAACAGTTTTTGAAAAAGCACAATTATAACTTAAAAATAAATATCATGAAACGAATTATCTTAGTTGCATTATTATTAGTAAGCTTTGGCGCAATAACCAATGCACAAATAAAATTTGGTATAAAAGCTGGTGTTACTTCTACAAGTATTAAAACTGATGAGGTTTATACTGATATCCAAAATGCAGATTTTGATGAGCTTGCAGTAAAAGGAATGAATTCTAAAATAGGTTTTCAAGGTGGTGTATTTGCCCGCATTTCTATATTAAAACTCTATGTTCAACCTGAACTTTTATTCACATCAACTAGTGGAGAAGTTGAAGTAACTACCTTATCAAATGGAACTGAATTAGGATCAACAATCGAAGAACAATCTTTCCGTCAAATAGATTTCCCAATTATGATAGGTTACAAGTTTGGCCCTGCAAGAATTCAGGCTGGACCAGTTGGAACTATTATGCTAAGCAGTGAACCAGCATTGGATAATTTTGATAATTTTGAAGTAAAAGAAGAGTTTAATGGAGCAACCTGGGGATATCAGGTTGGTGCAGGATTAGATATTCTTAAAAAGCTTACTATTGATCTTAAATACGAAGGCAGCTTTAGTAATTTAGGCGATGGTATTCAGCTTGGTGATCAAAATTATAATTTTGATTCACGTAACAGCAAAATAATCTTAACATTAGGCTGGATTTTCTAATCCTCCCAAAAGTTATTAACAACCACTGTTTTTTCAAAGCAGTGGTTTTTTTATGTTATTCCTCAATTACACTTCACATTTGTTAATAACTTAATCTTCATTGCATTACATTTTAAAGCAATTTTCTTGGTACTTAAAACAAATTGCTTACTTTTGACGCTTTTTTAATTTGTTATTTAGGCTAATATGAACATTTATAATTAATTAAGTGTTTCTGTTGGTATTATTAAGGATTCAAAATGAATGCAAGAAAATTTGTAATTAG
>JAVEZW010000227.1:0-6149 GCA_034002805.1 Bacteroidales bacterium
AATAATGAGTTCCATACTATTGCAAGCAAAAACCAGTAGAATCCAAACTGGGGTAAACCAACCTCATGAAAGGCTGCTTTACTAAAAATATAAACTGTAGAACCGGCAATAGTTGCAAGAAGTGCTGCTCCGTATCCTTGCAAAAGAGATTTAGTCATGAATTACGTCTCAATTTGACACCAAAATTAGCTTATTTTTGACTCAACTATTTGAAAAAAGTATTCTTTCCGATAAAAAATGAAGTTATTATTCGAATACTTTAAAAGCCACAGCCGATAAATACCCTGCCAGAGTACTTAATCCTGTAACTTTATTACCTCCTATATGCACAGCTTCTGGAATCATGGTCTGAGAAATCATGGTTAACATAGCGCCTGAGGCAATTCCTTCAATACCTATTTCTACATAGTTTGGGATAATTGCGCCATAATAATACCCGAAAATAGCACCAAATGCAGTCATAAGCATAAGCGAAATCCATAAGCTAAGAATTTTAACTGGTTTCCAGCCCATTTTTTTCATACCAATAC
The DNA here is from genome assembly GCA_034002805.1 of Bacteroidales bacterium. Taxonomy (GTDB): domain Bacteria; phylum Bacteroidota; class Bacteroidia; order Bacteroidales; family UBA12077; genus UBA12077. The sequence continues at coordinate 531 of JAVEZW010000227.1, forward strand.
TGCTCGACATGGCTTCGGGAAGATTAGACAAAAATAACCCGGCGATCAAGGTATAAGGAATAACTGAAGTAAAAGACAACGATTCGAGCGATCCTTTGGAAGCAAGTATTATTAAAAATCCTGCCCCAATAACAAAACTCTCCGGGATACCATCTAAAAAAATACCTAGCCAGATTGATAATGGCGCAGATGTCTGCTTTTGAGCATGTTCATTAATTTCGCGTTGTGTTGGAATATAAGAATAGTGATGAGTGTGTTTTATTGCCTCAGATATCCATTCTTCATCTGCAGGGGAATCAATAGGTTCATTATTTAAAAACTCCAGGTCTTTCACTAATTCATTCCTTGCACTTAATCCAATAATTTCCTGAATTTCAGGGCATGCATCTTTCAGATGTTCAAAATCATTTCGCGAAAGCTCAAATGCCCTAACTTCTGTAGCTGCAATAGCATCGAATAAAATTGGATCATGAACCAGAAATGCAGTTTCACCAACAATCTCATTATCTTTAATTAATCTATTCTGATCGGGACTAAAAACAAGGTTAACTTCGCCACTTTCAATAAAATATATACGGTTTGTTATATTTCCTTTGTGAAACAAGTAACTTCCTTTCTTAAAATGAACATGTCGGATATGTTGTACCAAAATATCAAGATGTGTAGAAGGAATAGATCTAAAAAGGCTTATTTTTGAAAATCGTTTCAGAGCTAAACGAAACCTTTTATTGCGCATATGATTAAAATAAGATATCGTAGTTGACGCCTTACGTAAATAACCACCTTTGCTATTGAGTGCTTCGTTTAAAAAATAAAAAAGAATACCTCCAAAAACACATCCTACAATTAAAAATACAAACTCTAAAAACATATCATGGCCGGCAGTTTCGCCAACTGGAGTATGATTACTTTCAACAAACTCAATTACGGTAGGAGCAATTAACTCAACACTTAATGCCGCCAGCAATGCTCCTGCTCCAAAAGCTGTAAAGGCTGCAGTTGTTCTTGGTGATGGTTTCCAAACCAATCCCAAAGCCGAACCTATTACCAGCGAAACAGCACTTAGTCCACCCAATAAAAATGCCCAAAACATAAATTTTGTTGTGGGCACATTAGTTTCGAGCGATAAACCATTATTTGCAAAAATAGTTGAAACAAAAACCAGCTGTACTAAAATAAATACAATCGCTACTTTTTTGTGTTTGCTCATGGTACCGTTTTTAATTTATTATTACTTAATAGGCAAACTATATAACAGTTTTAACTGAATAAATGGACTGCCACTAAACTCATTATTTTGTCGAGTTCTATCATCACCAATATTTACAAGTGGTAATCCCAATGTTATTTTATCATCTTCGGCAAACAAACCGTAATCTCTGGTTAATGAATATCCTGCTCTGCCCTCAAGGTAAATATTATTAAACAAATGTACATTTGAAAATAGCGACAGATCGATACTACGTCGATCAATATAATAATTCTTAAGATTTGGTTCGTTTATTTTGTATGTAGTAGTTAATCCGATAAAATGAATACCTGCAGAAACATTTTCGTTAGGCTGATAATAGATTTTACCATAAATTGGCAACATACCCCAAATTTTAAACTTGCTTGTTACGCTCCAATCGAGATAAAAAACAGGCACAACATAAGGACCAAAACACTCCTGATTATATAAAACACCAACTCTGTAGGTATAGGTCGGACTTTTTACTTTTTCGAACATAAAAACTCCACCAAGCTGCAATGATTCTGAAAATGAGGCGTTAAAATCGGACATGTATCTGGGTGCAAAAAGTATCTGAATATTTGTTTTTGAACTAAGTTTGTAAACCAATCCCGTACGTAAAATTATTCCGTGCACCTTAAAATCATCTTTTAATGATGTGAGATTGGTATCATTGTTAACCGAAAAATACTGATAATCGACACTTGTGTACCAAATCGACGAATCTTTTAAAACTATTGGCAAAACAAGGTTTGCCATAATAGCCGATTCGTAATTATTATTATCATAATCTGAATTCATAAAATTATAATTACCTGCGAGGGTAAAAATATCTATTCGTTTTTGTGCATGTAATGTATTTAATGCAAGGATTAAAAAGAATAGGAAGAAAAGTTTTTTCATCGTAATTGCTTTTAGAGTTTTACTAAACATGTAATTGAATAAAAACACATTATATTTTAAATTAAATAATGCATATAAATTTAATTAATTTAATATTTAGTGCATCAATAAATTAATTATTTGTTAGTTCTGTTTGTGTAATTAGTAATTGTCACAGGCTAATTATCGGCAAAAACAGTTGCTTTGGTTTAACTAAATCAAATTTCTAAGATGTTATTCGCAAATAATTAGTAAATTTGATTAAACTATTCATTAAAAATTACAATCATGATTGAAACATTAATTAATTCGTTAAAATCAGAAGTTGGTAGCCAAATTGTTGGGCAAACCAATCTATCTTCAGGTAATCTTGACAAAGTTTTTTCAATTATCGGTGATGTTACCAAAAAAGAAGTAACAGGTCAGCTTAAAAGTGGAAACTTATCAACCGTTATGAATCTTTTCTCTAATAAATCAAACAACTCAGGAGCAAATGCACTTCAAAACAGCATTACTACTGGTATTGTTTCTAATCTGGTTAGTAAACTCGGATTATCGCAACAAGTATCGAACACAATCGCACAGCTTGCTGTTCCTGCATTAATGAATCTTATTACCAAGAAAAACAGTGAAACACCAGATGACGATCCATCACCTTTGAATGATATTTTTGGTTCAATTACTAAAGGATCGACAGGAAACATACTGGGAGGTGTTGCTAAAAATATTCTCGGTGGTTTATTTAAAAAGAAATAATCTTTCGATTTTAAAAAAAAGAGTGTAGCAAAAAACTACACTCTTTTTCTTTATAGGTAAACGATAAAATCTAATATTCAATAGCCCTTGGTAGATTTTTTGCCTGATCAACCCAACCGGCAACCTCATTCTCTGATGGATTTCTTTTGCATAGTTTTTTGTCATTATTCACTTCTTCCATCTTTTTTGCAAGATTTTCGGCTTTTCGTTGAGCTAATTCAGGAACAGTATCAACACCTGCAGCCTCGAGTAATTCGGCAAACTCACCTCCTACGCCTTTAATCCTGATTAAATCAGCCATGTTGGCAAACTTGAGAACCTGTTTTTCGCTTAAACCGGTTACTTCGGCTATTTTTTTGCGTTGAGCTGGTGTTTTGCAATTAGCCAGATATTCATCTGTAGTATCAATTCCTGCATTACGAAGTTTTTCGCCAATTACAGGTCCAATGCCTTCAATCTCTTCAATCTTTAATCCTGTTGAAGGATTTGAAGTGCTGGCTTTGGGCTCAGCTTTTTCAGATTTTTTTGAATTTAGTTGTGTTTCGAGTGATGAAATCTTCGATTCAAGTTTCTTTGAGTTTTCTTTGCAAACATCCAGATCAGCTAAAAGTGGCTGAACTTCTTTTTTTCTAAAACCATATCGACCTAATAAATAGCCAAGTATAGCACTAATAAGGCCGATTAATATTGGTATTAACAAACATGTAATTTTCATGATTTTTATTTTTATGTGATTATTTAATATGAACTATTGCACGGCGGTTTTTTGCTCTTCCCTGATCAGTGGTATTATCAGCCACAGGCTCTTCTTCTCCTTTTGATTCTGTTTTAATTTTTTCAGCATTAAACCCATTCTTTACAAGAATATTTTTTACAAATTGTGCACGGTTTTCACCAAGAATCTTATTTTTTGCATCTGTACCTTTACTGTCGGTATGACCGATAATAACTAATTCTGCATTTTCATATATTTTAAGAGCTGTTACCAGGTTTGTTACTTTTTGTTGGTTTTCTGCGCCTACAATTGTTTCGTATTTATTATAATTAAATAATACTACTATTGGATCGGCATTATAATCACTTTTAATCTTTGCCAGATTATCTGCAACAGAAACTTTAAAATTTATAGCACCCAGAACAATTTTATCTTCAACAATCAAATAATCACAAAGCTTTCCGTTCGTTTTAATCTTTGATGCATCAATTCCTTTTAAAACCAGGTAATTTTTAACATCATCAGCTCTGGCAATTCCCAAATTTTCGAATACTGAAGAGTTTAACTCTTTGTTCATGGCCGATCCATTGATTGTTAATTCAATATTTGGATTTTTTTCCATGTATTGTTTAAGAGTATTAATACCAATGTTTATGGAGTCGCTCACTGGCATAATGGCTTTAAAACCATCAGAGTCAAATCTGAAATTATCGAAACACTTAAATTTCAGATCGTTATACTCGAAATTGAGGCATTTATTTGCGGCAATCTCGGCATAGTTTGGCGGAAGATTTTCAGTTTTATCTGAAAAATCTTTTCCGGCATTGCAGCAAAACCTTGAATATAGGTATGTACCAATTATTATGGTTAGTGCAATGCCAATTAAGTAGATCGTTTTTTTTGACATAATTCAGTGTTAGGTTAATAAAATATTTTTTGGTCGGGCAAAAAAAGAAAAGAGAACGCGGATTTCTTCACGTTCTCTTTTGATTAACAAAACGTGTCTTAATCTTCTTTTGCTTCAGATTCAGCTTCTTTTTCAGCCTCTTCCTTTTCTTTTTCTATATCTTCTTTATTATCAATCTCTTCCTCAAGCTCACTCTCCAATTCCTTAACTTTCTCTTCAGCTTTTTCTATTTTCTCTTTCTTCTCGTCGTATTCTTTTTGAGTAATTTTCTTTGCTTTCTTATCTTTCTCTAATTTTTCTTTTGAAGCATTTATCTTTTCTTTAGCTTCATTAATTTTGGCCTTAGATTCAGCTACTGTTTGGTCAAGTTCTTTTTCTTTACCGTCTTTGTTTTGTTTGGCTTCAGTAGCACGTTGCTGACCAAATTCCTTACCTGAAAGTTCGCCTTTATTTTTTCCGTAGGCGTTGCCTTTTCCTTCACCTTTTTCGCCTTTTTCTTTCTTTACTTTCTCCTCTTTTTCTACATCCTCATCAGTTTCTTCTTCAGCTTCGGTTTCATCAGTTACAACTGTTCCTGTAGAATCGGCCACTTCAGTTTCTTCGTTCTCAAGTTTTTTATCTTCTTTGGCTTCTTTTTCCTTTTTTTCTTTAACCTTTTCGGTTTTATCTTTATCTTTTTTTCCTTTTTGCTGTGCCTGAACATTGGTTGTAGTTACAACTATCATTAGTGCTACAACAATTGCTATAATAAATTTCATGTTTAACTTTTTCATTTTTGTTGATTTTAGGTTAATTATTAAAGCTCATTTACAAGAGCATCAAGCTCTTGAGTAGCTTTTTCAATGTTTTGTTTCTTTTGATCTATAGTTTCAGAAATCGAATCGAGCATAGCTGCTTCTTTATTAAGTTGTTCAATTTCTTTTATCTCAGTTGCACTTGGACCACATCCTACTGTAAATAAAGATGCTATAGCCAATAATAGAAAGATTTTTTTCATAAATTAAGTATTTAGTGTTAGTTAATTATAATAAAGTAGTCCAATTTACGAAAATCAAATTTTTAATACAAATTTTATAATTGATAACCCATGCGAATCCGAAATTCATTATTACTGCAACCTCCAAATTA
>JAVEZW010000228.1:0-6132 GCA_034002805.1 Bacteroidales bacterium
TTTGCTGCTGACGATCTAAAATCGCCTTGAATTCTTCTTTGCTGGTTGGAATCATAATATTAACTTTGCCAGCAAAGGTCAAGATAATTTACAAATCCTAAAACGTGTAGTTTATCGGGGGCTTACGTTTACTACTTCTTTTGCGTCTTTTTCAACCCAAAGACAAGGTGTAATTTTTTGTTGAACTGTCATATCGTTTATTTTAAATTGTTTCTACTTGGTTTTGTTAAAATTGCCCATAACGAATGGCCCTAAGCGGCACATCCGATAGGGTTGCGCTTAGTGTATGTTAGGCAACGGCATTTGTTAAACAGTCTTCTCTGTCTGTTTATGCGTTTTCTTTACAATTGATGCGCGTGTTGATATTCTCTTTCTCGATTCAATAAACTCACCAATTTCTTTTTTATCTTTTTCTGTAAGGGCCGGACTTTGAATTACAAAATCAACTCCTTTTGGTTCTCTGACTAATCCCATTGCAGCTATTCTTTAAAATATTTTTCTACTAACTTTTTTGAAGCTTTGGTTTCAATTATCATTCGCCGATTTCCAAAATGATAAGCACCCAAAGTTTGTTCGTAATGTGATACTAATTTACTTTTTGCAACAAAAGCCACGCAACCGTCGAATCCCTTTTGAAACGATAATTTACATGCATAAGCAACAAGGTTTCCCGGAACTCCCTCATATAACTTTCCTTTTCCGATATTGAATGGTGCACTCTCTAATAAATTGATATAAATAAAACCATTCTCTATTGACAAACTCAACAAACCCTGAATTATCAATGAGTTATTTACAATTGTCAGTTTGTAAACCTCTTTCTTTATATCTTTAAACTCTTTCTGCCAATCAAAATTCCAACCTTTTTGTTTAGTGATAATTTTTAAATCCGAATTCCCAATCCGGATAACTTCTGTTTGGAAACTATCTCCGGAAATTGTATTCTGTATCGAATTTGTCAATTTGTCTATGAGAAATTCCTGTTCCATATTAATTGAAATATTTTCTCAAAGTTACTAATTTTTTACTGAAAATCATATAGGTTATTTTATTTTACTAATCGCTACATTCTCTTTTCTTATGCTGTTGCCTAACGAATGGCACTAAGCGGCATACCCGATAGGGTTGCGCTTAGGGCATGTTGAACTAAATTCCCTCCGGGAAGGGCTTTAATTGCTACGGTTTATATTATTATTATTTAAATTTTCGTTTCAAGATGTTGAACGGGAGTTTCGCCGGCTCCTTTTTAAAATCATTACTAATTTTTTAAATGTTCAACATCATGAAACAAAAATCAGAATTCTCAGTTATTGGTCGCGCACTGGCTACTGTTGCCGGATTCGACCGTGTGTATCACAAGCTTGAACAGCAGGTTGTACTGCGCGGACAAGCTAAAAGCACCTTCGAAAACTACATTCATCGCATCGCACAGGTTAGTCTGCATTTCAACTGCCTACCCGAAGAGGTAAACGAAGAAGAGCTTAATGACTTTCTTGCCGGATTGGCATTGTCGGCCAATTCTCCTTCACGCAGCGCTTTCAAACATTCGGTTTACGGACTGAGGTACTATTACCGCTATGTGGGACTTCCCAATCGGGCAGTAAAATTACCTTCGCTTAAAAAGGACGCCCGCCTGCCGGATGTTCTCAATAAAGCTGAGCTTAAAAAGCTGTTTGTGGCTCCCACTTTGCTCAAACATCGCATACTGTTAATGCTTATCTACTCTGCAGGGCTACGTTCCTCTGAACTGATTAACCTCAAAATTGCAGACATCGACTTTGAAAGACGATCCATTCATATTCGAAGAAGCAAGTACAACAAAGACCGCATTGTGCCACTTTCTGTTTATATGGCTGTTGGTCTCAAAAAGTATCTCGCACTTGAACAACCGCTCACCTGGCTTATCAACGGAAAGACACTTGGTTCACCCTATTCTTCAAAAGAAGGCTCATAGTCCGCTGGATACGCTTTATCCGCAACAAAGATAATGATTCGAAACGAATTTGAAATTGCCCACGTTGTAAAACGTTTCGGGGCTAAGTTTCGTATGCTCTCACGTCCCAATAACTATCAGCTTACTGTACTCAATGCCCTGCAACAATGCCGGACGGCTGAACTTGGCGGTCACAGAGACAGATGCGATAATCCCGATTGTGCGCACGAGCGTTTCAGTTACAACAGTTGTGGCAATCGCCATTGCCCTAAATGTCAGGTAGCACGTCAGATGCTTTGGGCTGAGGACCGTATGCGGGATGCGCTCAATGTAAAGCATTTTCACGTGGTGTTCACCGTGCCCGATGAATTGAATCAACTCTGTTTAGCCGACAGTAGATTCTTTTATTCATCACTTTTTGCCTGTGCATGGGATACCCTTCGCAGTTTTGGTTATTCGCATTACACAGCCGAAACAGGAGCTATCTGTGTGCTGCACACCTGGGGACAAAACCTCTCCCTGCATCCGCACCTGCATTGTCTGGTTCCTTGTGCCGGTCTCAGCCTGCGCGGAAAGCTTGTCGATATTGGCTGCCAGGGAAAATACCTCTATCCGGTGAAGCAAATGAGCGCTGTGTTTCGTTCGAAAATGCTTCAACGATTAAAACAGAACCTCAAAAAGAAAAACCTGTTCAACGGTGATATTCAACAAATCATCGATCATTGTTACGCCAAACCCTGGGTGGTATACTCCGAACCCTCGTTGGGAAATGCCAAACAAATAGTGGAGTATTTAGCAAAATACACACACCGGGTAGCCATCAGCAATACGCGAATCAAAAACATCGATGAGCTTGGAGTTACCTTTTCGTTTAAGGATTATGCTGATAAGGCTAATCAGAAACAGATGACCCTCATGGGGGTAGAGTTTCTGCGTCGCTTTGCCATGCATATCCTCCCGCGTGGGTTTGTGAAAATACGCTATTATGGTATTCTTACAAGTAAATACCGCGAACAGGTAAAATCACTGAAAAGCAAACCTGATATCTTTCAACTTACCGAAACCCGGCAGCAGCGAATGGTGCGACTTACCGGTCACGATTCCTGTAGGTGTTCGAAGTGTAAAACCGGGTACATGTTGGTTGTAGAAATCCTGCCACGGATTCGATCGCCCGACAATGTGTTTTACCCCCTAAGTCCGGACTTAAACTGTTGAATGATACTATTTGCAAGTCCCGTTTCCGGCGGGGACAGCCAATGCTATGTTTTGTGATGAGCAAAAACCGCTGTTTCTGCTGTATTGTATAATTGAATTACAAAGTAATTGCTCGATTTTGATGCCCTAAACTGTTCAACTGTCTGTTATTTCTTTCTCAACACCCCAAAGCAGAATCAACAAATACTGCCGCTTTTCCCATAATACACACTTTTCGCCAAGCTTATTTATCAGACTCTCTGCAAAGAGGGAATACGGTTCAACCGATGCTTCCGTGCTGGGTCGTGCCGACCGCAGGAAGCCTTAGTATTATGCCCTCGTTCTTTTTTTTATTAAATAATTTCGTTTTTGTTACAATTAAACATGTTCTAAGGTAATGCTAAAATTGTTGAATGCAGATTTTCTATTTATGATTATACTGTTTAATCAATAAATTCATCAAAAAATTCCCCAAAGTTTTTTTAATTCAAATTTCTTGATGTATTCTATTGATAAGAGTATAATAGATAGATTAAACGTTGCAGTTTCAAGAACAGATCCGTTTGTGGTGTAAATTTCAAGTTTTGACATATCATCCTTTGCTATTGTGATATGTCCACCAGTTTTTGAACCACCAATTTTCTTAATTGATAGTATATTATCTTTAATATTGCGAATATTCTCATTTTTAACGTCATTCTTATTTTTGCCAATTAACTCAGCGATGTAATATAAAGAATTAACAATGTTATTTCTTTCAATATCAGGAACAAAACTGTCGTATTCGCATAAAGAATAAAGGATAATATACAATGAAAGTTGATATATATAAATATTCTGTATGTTATCAAAACTATGTTTACAGTGTATACAAGTACCTCTAAAAGCAGATATTGGACTTGAATTATTACAATTGTTACAAACAAAATTCTTTTCAGTTTTGAGTTCCTTCAACTTCAGTTTCGAATAATCATTTAAACTGTTGAATATTTCAAAGTCTGACTTTCCTAAATCGTTTTCTTTGTTAAATATTATTTTCTTAAAGTCATTCCAATCCCTTATTGACGCTGCATTAATGATATAGTCTGCATTGCTTCCAAGAAGTTGTTTTAGTTCTCTTTTTTGATTTTCAATACTTTTGCTGTTGTCAGCAGGGTCAAACCATAATGCAAATTTATTATCTGTATTATTATATAGTAATGAGTTTGAAAATAATATTTTATTATTGCATTTTGGACATGTTGAAATATTAATTCTATCATGATAAATCAATATTCTATTTATTGAATTCTCACCCCAAATCGAATTAAAGACTATTGAACTAAATGATTCACCGCAACATGGACAGTTTATTGTAATGTTTTTTTTATCACTCATAATATGTTTTTTAAATGATTAATGTATTAAATATAGTTATTAGTTAATATCGTCAATTTCTAATTTTTTTTATTGTCTGCCAAATGACTTTTTTTCATTTTTTATAATTGTTTCGTCAGAAAATAGGTGTTTCTTATCACCTAAATCAACATGGTCGATTAATTCTTGGAAAGTGTCAAAAATATCCATGTTTGGGATTAGGCTTGGGTCGCCAATATCTCGATATTGCCATTCCAAAACCTCATTTAATACACTGTATTTCTCCAATTCACTTAAATCAGCAATGTAAAATCTATCAATATTGTTAATACACCAGTCTACATAACACGGGTCAAATACATATACAATACCAAGTTCATAGCCTTTGTACATACCAAAGTCAAGTTTTGAATTTTTATTGTAATATCCTTTCATAACTTAAATATTTATTTATAATAGTCCTTCTGTTTTTCATTTTTTACAAGTACTCCATTAATAATAAACAAAGTGTGGTCAATACGATTTGAATTCAAATCGTAAAATTGTTTTTTTACAAAGCATTTTATGAAACTTATTTCCTATTACCAATCATCATCAACAACATAGCCATCACCATCATCATCTAGTGCCTTAGAACACAAATAATCTAAATAGTCTTGAGGATCAGAAAATCCATCATCAATCATAGAATCAGTAAAACCACTCATAATTAAATAATTTTAAATGTTAATGAATATTATTTTGGGGCATTTTCTTGTTTAAAAAAGTTGACTTTGCTTTTCGACATCATTTTTAAATGATTCCAACAAATTAGATTCTTGAACTAATGAGGCTGTTAGATGATTTATTTTTTCACCATTCTTATTATAAGAAAATTCATTGTAAAACTTATGATTATCAAATTCACCGTATGATTTAATTTCTCTTCCTAGCTCATCAAAAATATAAAAGTTCTGAGTTTTTGTCTTAGTAAGTTTATAGTCTACCATTTCACCTATTTTCTTACCATCTAAATTATAATAAAGATTTCGAATCGACTTTAATTTCTCATTTTCGTCAAAATGTTCTATTTTAATGACTTTAGAAAGCTCATTATATTTGTAACGTCGAATTTCTACTAATTTATTTGATAATACTTTTACATCTTTCTCTTCAATTACCCTATTATAAACTTCATCAATTATTTTTATTGTTTTCACTTTAATTTTTTTATCTGGTTTGTCATGACCTAGTCTTATAAACAAAATAAAAATAAACAAAAAAGGATATATACTTAAATACAGCGATAATAAAATTAAGACAAGTATAATACCTATAATTCCCTCAAAGAAGTTTCGTTTGAAATTAACAAAGCTTTTAAATCCTTCCTTTAATACTTCAAAGATTGAAGGGAAAATAAAAGTTAATGTTCCAATGAACAAATAAATCAAAATCATTAGTTGAGTTGTTTTCATAATAATTAATCCTTTTGTTGTATGTAAATTTTAGTTTCAAGTTGATTTTCTTTTTTTCTAGAATGGGGCATAACGACCGAGGCGTCGAGTAGGCCGGAGGAACTTCCCCTCCAGCCTCTCACAGAACCGTGCTTGATAGTCTCCCATCACACGGCTCTTGTTATACAAATCTATGCGTTTTATCATGAAAATCCA
>JAVEZW010000229.1:0-6057 GCA_034002805.1 Bacteroidales bacterium
CGGTGGATCAAATGCAATTGGTCTGTTTTCAGGATTTATGGATGATTCCAACGTTAGAATTTATGCAGCTGAAGGAGGTGGTGAAGGATTAAATTCGGGGAGAACAGCATCAACGCTTGTGCTTGGAAAACCAACTGTTTTTCAGGGAACTTATTCGTATTGTTTAGTCGATTCAGAGGGAAACCCTATTGATGCACATTCAATCGCTGCAGGACTTGATTATCCAGGTGTTGGACCAGAGCACTCGTTTCTTAAAGATAATTTGCGAGCTGAATACCATTGCATTACTGATGATGAAGCAATTTCAGCTTTTAAATTGCTTTCTGCTCTCGAGGGGATAATTCCGGCAATAGAATCATCGCACGCAATAGCACTGGCAATTAAAATGTTAAAAAATAAAAATGAGCTTAGTATTATTAATTTATCGGGTCGCGGAGATAAAGATGTTGACCGAAATCTGATTTAAAAATTAAAATCCTTACGGGTCTTTATAACCTGTGGGGATTTTATTGAATTTTAAATTATTGACTTACCTTTGTACTTTAAAAAATTGATAGATGGATAATTTGAATGAAAAGGTTTTTGCTGAAGGAATGCAATTACCTCTGGTTGAGGAGTTTTATACATTACAAGGGGAGGGTTATCATACTGGTAAAGCGGCGTATTTTATCCGAATAGGAGGATGCGATATTGCATGTCGTTGGTGCGATTCAAAAATTTCATGGAATCCTACGTTACATCCTCTTGTTAAAATTGAGACGATTATTACAAATGCTTTAAAAACTCCTGCAAATGCTGTGGTTGTTACTGGTGGAGAACCCAGTCTTTACAATCTCGAACCTTTGACTTCAAGATTAAAGGAGCATGGAATAAAAACATTTATTGAAACTGCAGGAGCAAAACCTCTTACTGGTCAATGGGATTGGATTTGCTTATCCCCAAAAAGACAAAGTCCTCCGCATGAGAGTTTTTATAATTTAGCAAATGAGCTTAAGGTAATAATTTATGATGATGAAGATTATCGTTGGGCCGAAGAAGTTGCAGAAAAAGTTAATCCGGATTGTTTATTATATCTGCAATCTGAATGGAGCCGTTATGAGCAGAATATTCCACATATTGTAGATTATGTTAAAAACTATCCAAAATGGAATGTTTCTCTTCAATCACATAAGTTTATGCATATTCCTTAAAAGTAATCCCCACGTCGGGGATTTTTTGTATATTATTTGCAGTTAATTTTCAAATTTGATAATATGAAGCATCTTATCACCATTTTTATAATAATTTGTAGTATTTATAATGGGTTTAGTCAGCAAAATTATTCTTCTCAAAATAAAAAAGCTATTAAATTTTATGAAGATGCTTTGGTGGAGTTTGATCGATTTAATTATTCTGTAGGTAGCGATTTAATGCTCAAAGCAATAAAAGCCGATAAGAGCTTTATCGAGGCTTACCTTGTTCTGGCCGAAGTAAGTACAGAACAAAATAAATACAACGATGCCATTAAATATTATTATCAAGCGATAAAAGTAAATCCTGATTTCTTTCCTTCCATGTATCTTAGTTTGGCAAAACTTGAAATGCACATTACTAGGTTCGAAGAAGCTAAAAATAACATAAAATTGTTCTTAACCTATACAAATACGAGCAAACAAAAACAATCCGAAGCAGGTAATTTGTTAAAAATTTGTGAATTTGCAATTCAGGCGATGAATAATCCTGTGCCCTTTAACCCAGTAAATTTGGGCGATTCAATTAACTCACCATATAGCGAGTACTGGCCTTCATTAACTGCCGATGGAACACAACTCGTAATAACCAGAATGCTTCCTATAAAAAATGCAGAAAATGAACCGGTAACAAAATTCAATACTCCCGAAGAGTTTATTGCTAATAACCCTGACGGAAGAAATAAAGTTTTTGAGTTATATCAGGAAGATTTTTATATCTCGGTAAAAGAAAATAATACCTGGCAGTATGCAATGGAAATCGGGGCTCCAATAAAAACAAATCAAAGTGAAGGAGCGCAATCATTAACCTCTGATGGTTTAAAAATGTATTTTACTGTTTGCAACCGAGGCAATACAAAGCGACGATGTGATATTTATCAATCGGAACAAATAGATGGTAATTGGACAGAACCTGTTAATCTGGAAAGCCCAGTAAATTCAGAATATTGGGAGGCTCAGCCTTCTATTTCGCCCGATGGAAAGACTCTTTATTTTGTAAGCGACCGGGATGGAGGATTTGGTGGTAAAGACATTTGGATGAGTAATAAATTATCTGAAAATATCTGGAGCAGTCCTGTAAATCTTGGTTCTATAATTAATACACCAAGAGACGAACAGTCGCCTTTTATACATTTCGATAATCAAACATTATATTTTTCGTCGAATGGGCATATTGGTCTTGGTGGTACTGACTTATTTAAGGCAGAAAAACTCGCTAATGGCGATTGGTCTGAACCTGTAAATCTTGGTTATCCTATAAACACCAACTTTGATGAAATAGGGTTAATCGTAAATGCCCAAGGAACGAATGCGTATTTTTCATCAGATCGATATGCTAACAAAGGCCGCGATATTTTTGAGTTTGAGTTATATCCGGAAGCCAGACCAAAAGCTGTTTCATATATTAAAGGAAAAGTTTTTGATTCTGAGAGTCTTATTGTACTTAATGCAAAATTTGAGTTAATTGAATTAAGTTCTGGAATGCTGGTAATGCAATCAGAATCCGATAAACATACCGGTGATTTTTTGATTTGCATTCCAACAGACAATGATTACATGTTAAATGTTTCAAAAGATGGATATTTGTTTTATTCCGATAACTTTTCGTTAAAAGGAATTTTTGAAATTTCGAACCCATTTTTAAAGGATGTGGCATTAGATAAAATCAAACAAGGAAATAAAATCATTCTTAAAAATATATTTTATAAAATCGATTCGTACCAGTTAGAAGAAATATCAATGAACGAATTGAATAAATTAGTGGAGTTTTTAAATAATAATCCATCAATTAGGATTGAGATTTCTGGACATACTGATAATGTTGGATCAAAGGAATATAATATGAATTTATCCGAGAATAGAGCAAAATCAGTTTATAATTATTTGGTAGATAAAAATATTGATGTTAAACGACTGGTTTACAAAGGTTATGGTGAGCTTTTTCCGTTAGATACAAATAATACCGAAGAAGGACGCGCAACTAATCGCAGGACAGAAATAAAAATTTTGTAGATTTTTAAAACTTATAAGCTTTTGATTTGTATTATGTAAGGTTTTTACTAACTTTAGTAATCAAATAAATAATAAGAAAAAAATGAACCCATTAATAATTAACTCCGGAGAGGATACTCCAACAATTTATTTAGATAACAGGAAAGGGAAAATGGAGTTTTCGGGGAGTTCTGTTCCCGAAAATGCAATCAGATTTTATAAACCTGTTATCGAATGGCTTGATCAATATGTTCAGAATCCTAAAGAAGTTACTGAGTTTGTTTTTAGAATGAAATTATTAAATACTTCATCCTCAAAAGTATTTTATGATATTTTTAAAACCATAAATAAACTTGGTGAAAACTGTAAAAACAAAGTTCGCATTATCTGGTATTATAGTTATCTCGATGACGAAATCCGCGAACAAGGACACGATTATAAAGGATCAGTGAATGTTCCTTTCGAATTAGTTTTATTTGATGAGGATTAATTTTACTTAAATCAACAACTATTCTTCAACAATTATTTTCTTAATACGTTCAATCTGCATCTGTTTATTTACTTCGCGAAGTTGTTGCGCTGTTTTTGTAAAAAACTGATGTACCGACAAGAATTTAACCTGAATTTTATTCCAGTCATTTAACGATCCTATTTTGTTTTGTTCTTTAAGCTCTTTATAAAGGGTGTTCGAAACAGGAATAAAATCGCTACGGCCAAGATAATCAAGATCCGAATCGCACATGATGCTTTCCAGTTTGTTTTTTGGATTCGGTGGGAGTTTGGTGGCCATAATCAGTTCACAAATTTTTTCAATCTGTTCAGGAGTATATTTGTATTTTGGTAAATATTCACGGGCAATTTGGGTACCATTATATTCATGTTCATCGTAGCTGATAACATGTCCGGCATCGTGAAATAACGCTGCTGTTTTTAATAATAGAATTGATTCGTCGTCAACCCCTTCGCCATAACCAATTAGCTCTGCCTGGTTTATTACGTCGATGGTATGTTTAAAATTATGGTAATATAAATAGGCTGGAAGTTCTTTTTCGAGTTTGTCTAAAATAATTTCCTGTAAATCGGTAAACTGACGAAGCAAATATTTATTTAAAAAGATGCTATTTGGAGTTTTTCCGGTTTTTCTTTCCTGAGAATAAGCAGGTTTTATTCTACGTAAAAAGTACATTTCCATATCACCAATGTACTTTACCGGAATTTTACCATTATAATCGCATACAAAATACTGTTTAACAAGCTCATAGGTCATTATCGAAATGTTTATCTGACCTTCTTCACTTGCAGAAGCCATTCGTGTTGCAATATTTACGGTATCACCTTTTAATTCGTACGAAATCTTTTTTCTTCCAGAAAAGGTAGCTGTAACCGGTCCGGTATGAATACCCATTTTCAGATCCCAGAAATTTTTATTTTGACTTTCGTATTCTTCTTTCAGTTTTGTTAAATATTCCTGCATTTCGAGAGCGGCCAAAACAACATCTACCGGGTTTGTAATATTCTTAACCGGAACACCACCAGCACACATATAAGCATCACCAATGGTTTTTATCTTTTCAATCTTGTACTTTTTTACAATCGAATTAAAATGAAAAAATATCTGATCGAGCTCATCGATTATTTCAGATGATTTTGATTGAACAGATATTTTTTTAAATCCTTGAATATCAGCATATAAAACCGTAGCCATCTGAAATCGTTGAGTACGAGTTTTTACTGAATCTTCTATTTCTCTAGGTATTAAATCTGGCGGCAGTGATGCAAGAATTGATTCGTATTTATCGGCTTTTTCGTTTATAAGCTGATAGTTTTCAGTAAGGTCTTTAATCTGATTTGAAAGTTCTTTATTTTCTCTGATGAGATCAGCAATTTTAAAAACCAGTTTTTGTTCTTGCTCTTTTTCCATATCGATAGTATGAGAAGCAATTTCTTGCTGTGTGTTATTGTGTTCTTTTGTAAATTTATTCATTTTACAACAATAATCAATTTGAAAAAAGGAAAACTTTTTTAAATAATATATTTTATACTGCTATTATTTAAAAAAGTTTTCCTTTTTATTATCCTTTTGATCTATCTGTAAATTTTATTTACAAAATATCCTGATTAATTGATGAAATCAATTATTTACTGATTTTTGATGATTGGGATTGTATAGACACTATTATTTAAAATAATTCTTAGGATATAAGTTCCATTAGTCAATTTTTGCAGCGAATCAATTTTAATATAACTATTTTCAGCCTCTATCGATTCTGTTTTCTGATAAACTAACTCACCGGTTAAAGTATATAGCTGGACAATAGCTGAATCAGAATTATCAATTTTAATAATTAAATCAATATAGTCACTAAAAGGATTTGGAAATACCTGAATCTGACTTTTAGTATCTGTTATATCGATATTATTAATTACAGGTATGTTTAAATAAACATTAACATAATGCACATCATTGTCTTGTTCTGTAACAAAAATGGTACAGCTATAATTTCCAGAGGTTAAGTTATTGTTATTCAAAGTAATAAGCAATGTGTCGGTTTGCAGACTTTCAATTGTATCAGCATGTTTATTCAGGGTAATCCAACCAGAACCATTATTAATATCAAGAGTTACGTGATAGATATTATCAACTGTTCCTGAATTGTACAAAACTATTTTATTCAAAGAGCTTTCATTTGTTTTAAGTGTATCATAAATTACCAGCGGTGTTACTGCCATAGAAGTATCGGGATAAATAGGTATATTAACGCTTACTGGTATTGTATATGTATCATTATCTCCTTCAGTAATAATTAGGTTAGTTGTATAATCTCCTGATAATAAA
>JAVEZW010000230.1:0-6029 GCA_034002805.1 Bacteroidales bacterium
GTGACGAATACGTCAACACACGACATAATGTTGGGTTTCAGATATTGGATGCTTTTGCCAAAGCATCCAATATTTCTTTTCAGGATAACCGACTGGCTTTCAGAGCCGAATATAAAATAAAAGGACGCACTCTTGTTCTTATTAAGCCCACTACATTTATGAATCTTAGCGGAAGGGCTGTTAATTACTGGCTGCAGAAAGAAAAAATCCCGGAAGATAAACTTTTGGTTATAGTTGATGACATAGCTTTGCCTTTTGGTACATTGCGGCTGCGTCCTAAAGGTAGTGACGCCGGACATAATGGACTGGCTGATATTAATTTAACATTGGGTCACCAAAACTATGCCCGGCTTCGGTTTGGAATAGGAGATGATTTTCCTAAAGGGTTTCAGGTGCAATATGTACTTGGTGAATGGACTGATGAAGAAAAGAAATCAATTCCGCAAAAGTTTGAGACAGCCGCAGAAATAATAAAAAGCTTTGGTTTGCAAGGTCTCGCTCATACCATGAATCAATTTAATAAAAAATAAGTAAGTTTTATTATGGAAAACGAGCATGACATTCGTGTTGATAAGTGGCTTTGGGCGGTACGGGTTTTTAAAACACGAAGCCAGGCTTCTGAAGCTTGCAGAAAAGGCCGAATTCTTATTAACGATGTTCAGGTTAAGCCATCACGGGTTATTAAAGTTGGTGAGATAGTGATTGTTAAAAAACCTCCGGTTACTTACCAGTACAAAGTTATTGGGCTCTTAGAAAACCGACAATCAGCCAAAGTTGTAGTAAATTTTGTCGAAGATCTTACAACTGAAGAGGAAAAATCAAAGCTCGAAATGAAGCATCATATCGGTTTCGAAATCCGCGACAAGGGAATTGGCCGACCTACAAAGCGTGAACGTCGTTTAATTGATCATTTAAAGAAAATACAATGATTATTGCTAAAGCCAAAAAGAAAGAAAATATTGCCGAGTATGTTCTGTATATGTGGCAAGTTGAAAATCTCATCCGTATTTTTGGACTGGATATCGACAAAATAAATGCCGAGATTATTCAAAAATTCGATCAGCCCCAGAATATTAAAAACGAAATGAATGAATGGTACAAAGGGCTTATCGCAATGATGAAAGATGAGAATAAGGTTGAAAAAGGACATATTCAGTTTTTACAAAATACGATCAATGACTTAAATGATTTGCATCTTCGAATGATTGCCTCAAAAGATGAGGTTGAATACCAAAATATTTATTTATCGGCGAAACCTGGTATCGATGACCTAATTCAGAAATCAGCCAATACAGAAATTAATGATATAGAAGCCTGCTTTAATGGATTATACGGATTACTGATTTTTAGAATGAAAAACAGAACGATAAATCCAGAAACGGCTCAGGCAATGCAATACATTAGTCAATTAATTGCTAAACTTAGCAGCAAATACAAACAGATCGAGAATGGCGAAATAGAGTTTTAGCCTAAAAACTTATAGTTAAAATCCTCGATTCCAACCATACAGCTTTGTTTTTTACCAAAAATCCGATATCGGTTTCTCGCTATTCGATCGTAAATAAAATCACGAAAACGTTTTGGAATGTACTGGGCAGGTTTAAAAATTATCCAAATGCCTCCAATTATCGATGCAATTTCTATTACTGCATCGGACTTTAAATAAATTTTGTTTTCTTTGATCAGAATTACGGTTTCATTAATTTTTTCGGGGATTTTAAATGGGCTAAGTAGTTCACTTGTGCGATCCGATTGAAGTGAAACAAACCTGAAATTGTCTTTTTTGTCTCGCTTAATTAAAAACCGAACCAATCCGGAGCATAAATTGCAGTATCCGTCAAATAGTATAATCGATTTATTAGTAAGTTGTTGACTCATTTGTGTTTTCGGGTACAAAAATCTCAAGAATCCTACTCTGAGTAACAGGGAAAAGTCTTATTTGTTCAATAACTGCAGGTATAAGAACGGTTTCTCCTTTTGAAACGCGGATTCGCTCTTTTTCATAATACTCAACATCGAATTCCCCATCAATGCACATATAAATTACAAACGAATCGAGTAAATTATAATCCTTGTCAACTGGCTTATCAAGATCTATTACATTGGTCTGAAAATATTGATTGGAGATTATTTTTGATGATTGGTTTTTAATTGCCTTAAAATCAATTTTGTAATCGTTGTATTTTTTAAAATCAATTGCATCAATGGCTAGTTCTGTATGGAGTTCGCGCTCATTGCCGTTATCATCTAATCGGTTCCAGTCGAAAATTCTGTAAGTAATATCAGATGTTTGCTGAATTTCGGCAAGCAAATTACCTCCTCCAATAGCATGAACTCTGCCGGCAGGTAAATAATATACCTCATGAGGCCTTGACTTAAACGTATTTAAAATTGATATAAAATCGTTGTTTTTAGCATGTTGCAGATAGTGATTTTTATCCATTTCATGGTTAAATCCCGAATAGATTAAAGCGTCCTTTTCTGCATCGATGATATACCACATTTCCGTTTTTCCATACGATTGATGTCTTTTCATCGCCAGCTTATCATCCGGATGAACTTGCACTGATAAAGCTTCGTTGGCATCAATAAATTTTATAAGCAGCGGAAACTCGAGCCCAAATCGTTCATAAACACTGTCACCAACCAAATCGCCCATATAAACTTCGATCAACTCCTGCAAGTCGTTATCTGCCAAGAAACCATTTTCAACAATCGAAATATCTCCATCAACACCCGATATCTCCCAGCTTTCTCCAACCTTCTTTGATTTAGAAAAAGGTTTATTTAATACTGTATTTAATCGATTTCCGCCCCAAACTTTTTCTTTAGCGATTGGTTTAAATTTTAATGGATATAACTGATTCATTGTGTATTGAAAAATTTACGATTAAACGATTTATACTGATATATGATTTTTCCTTTTTATTCTTTATCTTCAACCACTATAAAAATAACTCGTTAAAGGTATAAAATTATTTAATATGTCATTTATAATCGGAATAGCAGGAGGAACAGGTTCGGGTAAAACCACTGTTGTAAAAAAAATTATTGAATTGTTGCCAAAAGATGAGGTGGCCATACTTCCCCAAGACTCATATTATCGTGATAACAGCAATCTTCCGTTAGAAGAACGTCAGGAGATGAATTTTGATCACCCACGCTCACTTGAGTTTAGCTTGCTTGTAGAGCATATCAAGCAGCTAAAAGCAGGTCATTCCATTCAGCAACCCATTTATTCGTATTTAACCTGCACCCGATCAAAAGAAACGATATTGGTTGAGCCCAAAAAAGTTGTAATTATCGAAGGAATCCTTATTCTGGCAAATGCTCAGCTTAGAAACATTATGGATATTAAAGTTTTTGTTGATGCTGATAACGACGACCGTCTTATGCGTGTTATTCAGCGCGATTTAGTTGAACGTGGGCGATCGGTAAATAAAGTACTTGAGCGTTACGAGAAAACGGTTAAACCAATGCACCTTCAGTTTATTGAGCCAACCAAACGCTATGCCGATATCATTATACCTCAAGGTGGTGATAATAAAGTGGGGATTGATATCCTTGCATCAATAATTGAGAAAAAACTGAATTTGGGTCATAAACAAAAATAATTATCCTATGCTCGACAATATTAAGGTTGAAAATGTACTTTTTATTGATATTGAGACTATTCCTCAATATCCCGAGTTTACTGAAGCCCCAGAACAAACCCGCTATTTCTGGGAAAAAAAGTCAGCTTATTTCAGAGAGCCAGATCAATCGGCTGGAGATGTTTATCAGCGAGCAGGTATTTATTCTGAGTTTGGACGAATCATTTGCATCTCAGCGGGCATCGTGGTTACTAAAAATGGTGTAAGATCCATCCGCATAAAATCGTTTTTTGGTGATGATGAGAAGCTTCTTTTAACCGAATTTGCCGAGATGTTAAAAAAATATCATGCCACAAACAAAGAGCTACAGCTTTGCGCTCATAACGGTAAAGAGTTCGATTTTCCGTATATAGGCCGTAGAATGATTATAAATGATGTTAAAATACCTCAAATACTTGATGTTGCAGGTAAAAAACCATGGGAAGTTTCGTTTCTCGATACCATGGAGCTCTGGAAATTTGGCGATTATAAAAACTATACCTCACTAAATCTTTTAACACATATTTTTAATATTCCCACACCAAAAGATGATATCGATGGCAGCATGGTGGCAGACGTTTACTGGAAAGAAAAAAACTTAAACCGAATAGTTACCTATTGCGAAAAAGATGTGTTGGCGATTGCACAAGTATTCCTGAAATATAAAGGAGAACCGCTAATCAGTTCCGAAAATGTAGAATCAGCAAAATAGTTTTCGTTTTTTTAGAGAATAATTACATAATTTATTATATGCGAAATTTTTTATTAATAGGATTTCTGTTAATTGGCTTAATTACAAATAGTTGTAAAGAGAAGTCAACAGAAGCTTTTAATAGAACTGTTTATATTTATGGAAATATAATTACAGATGAAATAAAAACAAATTTCATTTTGAATAAGTTTAATATTATAACAGATGAAAGCGAGTCTTTTTTAGTCGAAATAGATACTAATGGTTATTTTCAATATTCTTTAAGGTTAGATTTTCCACAAATCATTTTGTTTAGGTTCGAATCAAATGAGATTTTTCATGTTTTTGCTACTCCAGGTGATAGTATTTCTTTTGATCTTAAAGACAGTTTAGACGTTCAATATTCAAATACTGAACATCAAATTTTTAATAGTAATTTAAATATTATAAGAAATGAAATTCAAAAATATGGATACAACGAATTAAACACAAGAAATCATATAAATCTAAAAGAAAAGGATTTTAAATTATTTTTGGATTCCATCAAATCGGGTTTAAATAAAAGGATTAATATTTTATACTTGCAGAATGATTGGGATAAATCCATCCTTCAAGTTGCAAAAAATGAGATTGACTTTTTTTATGCAGTTTGTATGGTTGATTATCAATACATTAACAAAATTGTTTTTAAGATTGACAAAGATATTCCTGATGAATATTACTCGATAGTTGATAGTTTGTTTCAAAACTATAATGAGTTAATAGTTACACATATCACCAATGACTTCCTTAATCGAATTCAGCTTAGGTATATTTCACCTTTGACTGATACCACAATTAATAATGTACTTAAATTAGATTCATCCCTTTTGCGAGATATCCTTTTGTGTAGGGCAATATATTCGGCAGTTAGTTTAAAGGATTTTGAAAAAGCACAGCATTGGTTTGATATTTATTCTGGAATGATTCAAAATGAGATTCTTAGTAATCAACTTGTAGATGAATACAGTAAATCATATGAAGCTTTTAAGAATCCAAAACTTGAAACGGCAAAACTTAAGGAATTAGTTAAAAATGACCATACTGGCATATTTAAAGAGATTGTTAAAAGTCATCCAGATAAGGTTTTGTACATAAAGTTTTGGATGCCAACCTGTGGCCCTTGCATGGCTCAGCTTCCTTATCTTAAAGAAATTGAAGATAAGTTAAACCCAAATGTCTTCATGGTAATTAATATCTGTATGCCATTTCCAAAGGATAAATGGATGGCAACAATTAAAGAAAAAAACATAAGCGGAGTGCATTATCTGCTAACAGAAACTCAATCAAATCAGCTTAAAGCAGCATTTAATATGAATGGTATTCCCAGGTATGTTTTGATAAATAAGAAAGGAATTATCGTTGATCAAGATGCACCTATCCCAGGTGATATGGTAATGCAAGGTGTAAATTTTGATTTGGTAAAAAAGATTGAAGAACTTATTAAAAACTAATAAACCATTCACTCTCTCAAAAATTAGCTGTCCAGCAAAAACCGTTTTACTGTTTTTAAGAACTCATCAGGCTGCTCGGCATGTACCCAATGTCCTGCATTTTGAATCGTTTTAATTTCTGCCTGAGGGTAAATAGTAGTTATCGCTCTTTGGTCGTTTTCTAAAATGTAATCAGATTCACTTCCTTTTATAAAGAGTACAGGAAATCCTGTA
>JAVEZW010000231.1:0-5994 GCA_034002805.1 Bacteroidales bacterium
AAACTGGTAAAAACCATTCAGCAAATAATAAATTCAAATGCTTTTCGTTCTGATGCTATACCTTGGGATGGCCTTGATGATTTTGGGGATAAAATAGGCCGCGGAGTTTATATATACAAGATTGCAGTACGCTCTATTGATGGTAAGAAAGCCGAAAAAATCGAAAAGCTGGTTATTTTAAAATAATGAATAACCAATGTGAAATAATTTTATATTTGCAAACTTACATTACAGGAATAAAGATGAATACTCTAAAATTTTCTCTTACAACCATTTTATTGGTTTTAGTTTTACAGGGTTTTGCGCAGGTAGATCCAAATGATCTTGCAGGGCAGGAAAAATCGATCGAATATGCGGTACCGTTTTTAATTATTGCTCCCGATTCGAGAGCCGGTGGCATGGGAGATGTTGGTGCTGCCACATCACCCGACTATAGTTCGATGCATTGGAATCCGGCAAAATATGCATTTATTAAAAGCGATATGGGTGTAGCTATTTCTTACACTCCATGGTTACGAAATTTAATTGGCGATATCGATCTTTATCATGTTTCAGCATTTGGACGTATTGATCAACGACAAACAGTAGCCTTGTCTTTGCTTTATTTTAGTTTAGGCGACATTCAGTTTACTGATGATCAGAACACCGATTTAGGAAGCCATAGTCCCAATGAATTTGCAATTGACGTAGCTTATGCCCGCAGTTTTTCGAACAACATATCAGGAGGTATTGCTTTTAGATATATTCGCTCTGATATTACCGGAGGTGCTTTTGTCGAAAATAACGAAACGAAAGCCGGCAATGCTGTTGCAGCAGATATATCGATGTATTATGTTAACGAAAAAATTAAGCTTTTCGAAAGATATTCTACCTTGTCTTTTGGATTAAATATTTCGAATATAGGTTCAAAAGTTTCGTACACCGAAATTGAAAAGGATTTTTTACCAACTAATTTAAAATTAGGTCTTGCCTACTTAGTAAATTTCGACGACTTTAACTCGTTTACATTGGCTTTTGATTTAAACAAGTTTTTGGTTCCTACACCTCCCATTTACAATGATAGTCAAGAAATTATATCGGGTTACGATCCTGATGTTTCGGTACCACAAGGAATGATTCAGTCGTTTTATGATGCACCAGGAGGATTTACTGAAGAACTGCACGAGATTAAATACTCAATTGGAGCCGAATACTGGTATGCGAAACAATTTGCAATTAGAGGGGGTTATTTTAACGAACATCAGGAAAAAGGAAACCGAAAGTACTTTACTGCCGGTGTTGGAATAAAATTTAATGTATTTACTTTCGACTTTTCGTATCTGATTGCAACAAGCCAGAATCATCCGCTGGATAAAACCATGAGATTTACCCTCGGGCTTGATTTTGAAGAACTTAGAATACAGAATCGCAAAAAAAATATGTAATAATGGATTGCAGAATTGGTCACGGATTTGATGTTCATCGCTTAGAGGATGGGTTAAAACTTACCCTCGGAGGTATTGTTATTCCTCATACAAAAGGCTGTGTTGCACACTCAGATGGAGATGTACTGATTCATGCCATTTGCGATGCAATGTTGGGTGCAGCAGCCATGCGTGATATTGGTTTTCATTTCCCTGATACCAGTAATGATTACAAAAATATCGACAGCAAAGTTCTGCTCAATAAATCCTATGAAATCATCAAAACAAAGAAATACGAAATCGTAAATATCGACTCTACTATTTGTTTGCAAAGACCTAAAATACAGCAATATATACCCGAGATGATTGCCGCATTGGCGAAAACACTAAACGAAGATCCTGAGAAAATTTCAATTAAAGCTACCACAACAGAAAAACTTGGGTTTGTTGGAACTGAAGAAGGTATTTCGGCTCATGCAATAGTGCTCCTAAAAAAGATCAGCTAAAAATAAAATCTTTCTTAATTATAAAGATTTACTGTTGTCAAAAGATTGCAACATCGATATAAAAAGTGTATTTTTAAATACAAATCTTCAGATCATTATTCGATGAAAAAAACACTGGTTTTAGGAGCAAGTCCAAATCCGATAAGATTTTCATACAAAGCGGTTAAAAGTCTCGTTCGTCATGGCCACGAAGCAGTTCTTATTGGCAATCAACAGGGACAAGTAATGTGGCAGGACATAATCGTTGGCAAACCTAAACTCACAGATATACATACCGTTACGATGTATCTTAATCCTGACAATCAAAAAGAGTATTACGATTACATCATCGAATTATCACCAAAACGAATAATTTTTAATCCAGGATCCGAAAATCAGGAGTTAATTCAATTAGCTATGGATAAAGGAATAGAGGTTTGTGTTGCTTGCACACTTATCATGCTTAATTCGAATAATTATTAATGATAACAGAAATAAAAAGTTTAGAACATTTCACCCAGGTCATAAATCACGAAAAGGCAACATTGGTTTATTTTTCGCATACCATGTGTAATGTTTGTACGGTTCTAAAACCTAAAATTGAAGATTTACTAAAAACACACTTTCCATTAATGACAATGCATTACTGCGATACAATAGAAAAGCCTGAAATCGCTGCACAAAACTCCATATTTGCTGTTCCAACCCTTATAATCTATTTTGAAGGAAAAGAATATATCCGCAAAAGCAGAAATGTTGGAATTGCAGAATTACAAAATGCAATTGAACGACCTTATTCACTGATGTTTACAAAATAATATGCAACCGGTTTTAGTAAAATTCCGGTTGATTTAATCCCTTTTTATTATATAATTTGTAACTTTCCTGATTAATCAAACATGGGTTTGATAATTATGAAATTACCTATATTACATATATTTAAAAAACCTAACCAATCGCAGGAGTTTGAAAATACAGATGATAATAGTTGGTTTAACAACTTGCTTCACGAAATTGGAGGATTGTCGCGCTTTACAGGTGATTTTTTCAGGGAACTTTTCAGGCAGCCTTATGAACACAAAGAACTGCTAAAACAAGCTTACAAAATAGGATTAAGCACTCTTCCATTAATAGGAGTTACAGCATTTATAATGGGTTTAGTATTAACTCTTCAGTCCAAACCCATAATGGTTGAATTTGGTGCAGAATCGTGGCTGCCAGGAATGGTTTCAGTTTCCATTGTTCGCGAAATTGGCCCTGTAATTACAGCACTTATATGTGCAGGTAAAATCGGATCGAGCATTGGCGCTGAGCTTGGATCGATGAGAGTTACAGAACAGATTGACGCCATGGATGTTTCGGGCACAAATCCTATTAAATATCTGGTGGTTACACGCGTTCTTGCTACAACATTTACTATTCCACTTCTTGTACTTTATGCTGATTTTGTTTCCTTTCTTGGTTCGTATGTAGCAGTTAATTTAAATGATTTTGTATCGTTGCCATTATTTTTAAATCAGGCTTTTGATCCCTTACATTATTACGATCTTGTTCCGGCAACGATAAAAACATTCTTTTTCGGATTCGCAATCGGCATAATTGGTTGTTACAAAGGCTATTACTCCGAAAACGGAACTGAAGGTGTAGGCAAAGCAGCCAACTCTGCTGTTGTAGTTGCCTCTCTTATGATTTTTATTATTGATCTTATTGCTGTTCAGCTTGCAACTTTACTTAACATTTTTAACTGATTTTTTGATGCATTCCGAAGAACACATATCGCCAATTAGTAATAACGAGAACGTTATTGAAATCAGTCATTTAAAAAAATCATTTTATAAACGAACTGTATTAAAAGATATTAATTTAACGGTAAAAAAAGGCGAAAATGTAGTGGTTCTGGGCAAATCAGGAATTGGAAAATCAGTATTGATAAAATGTATTGTCCGGTTAATTCAGCCTGATGAAGGTTCGCTTAAAGTTTTTGGAAAGGAAATCACAAATCTCAATCCAAAAGAACTAAATGAGATCAGATCAAAAATAGGGTTTATTTTTCAGGGAAATGCATTGTACGATTCAATGACTGTAAGAGAAAACCTGGAATTTCCATTACGACGAAACAAAGAGATAAAAGATGCCAAAGTAATTAACAACCTTATTGTTGATGCACTTGAGAATGTAGGACTGCTTGATGCTATGAACAAAATGCCATCGGAACTTTCGGGTGGGATGAAGAAAAGAATTGGCTTAGCACGTACGTTAATTCTTAAGCCCGAAATAATATTGTACGACGAACCAACTACAGGCCTTGATCCTATTACATCAAGAGAAATAAGCAATTTGATTGTTGAAATACAAACTAAATACAAAGCATCGTCGATTATTATTACGCACGATATTAATTGTGCTAAAATCACATCGAACAGAATGTTAATACTCCAGGATGGCCATTTTATTGCCGAAGGAACATTTGATGAGCTTAAAAACTCAGATATTGATTGGATTAGATCCTATTTTAAAATTGAATAAAACTACAACGTATGAAAAATACCAGAAAAAACAATATTCGATTAGGCTCCTTTGTTGGCATTGGTATAATTATTTTTATTTTAGGAATTTATTACATTGGTAGCCAGGGAAGTATATTCAGTAAAAATATCAGGTTAAGTGGTATTTTTAAAGATATAAGTGGAATAAAGATCGGGAACGATGTTCGTTTTTCCGGAATTAATATAGGAACTGTAACACGTGTCGAAATATTAAACGACTCGCTGGTAAAGCTTGATTTAAATGTACAGCAGGACGTAAAACAGTTTATCCGAAAAGATTCGAAAATGGAAATAGTACCTGAAGGATTAATGGGGACCAAAGTAGTTTACATATACTCCGGAACTCAAAGTACTGATATAGTTGAAGATGGTGATATTCTTGAAACTATCGAGGCTGTGCAGATTGATAAAATATTAAGACAATTAAATACATCAACCCAATATACCACGGTTATTACAAAAAATATTGCAGATATAACCGATAAAATAAACCAGGGAGAAGGGGCTTTTGGAAAATTTTTTGCTGATGAATCGTTCGCTAAAGATTTGAGCACCATTGCCAAAAAAACAGCTGAATTAACCAATAATATTGCAGAGATTTCAGGTAAGATTTCTCAGGATCAAGGCACCATAGGAATGCTTTTATCAGATACAACTCTGGCCAATAATATTTACAAAGCGGGCGAGGATCTTGAAAAAACAACTAAAAACCTGGTAGCTTTAACAGAGCAAATGAATAATGGAAAAGGAATTTATGGTAAAATTTTTACTGATACAGCCTTTACTTCAGGTATTAGCCGAGCGGGGCAAAATCTGGATTACACAACAGAACGTGCAAAAGTTATTTCTGACAATCTGGCTAAAATAACCGATGAAATAACTATGGGACAAGGGCTTATCTCTAGATTAATTTACGATACAGCTTTTGCCGATAGTGTTGAAATAGCTGTTAAAAATGTAAATAATGGTGCAAAAGAAATAGAAGAAGCTGCAGGAGTTGTTAAACGTAATTGGTTGATCAGGCTATTTTCAAAAAAGAAATAATTCATTTATTATTGATATATTTATTGATTCATTAATTAAAACTCAATCTTATGAAGAAATTAATTTTACTTATCGTACACGTTTCAATCATAAGCTTTGTAACATTTGCACAGCAAAATCCTCAAAAACTGGAAAAAATAATCTCTCAAAATACTGATAAATCATTTTTAATTATTGAAAAAGCAGGTAACGACACAATAATAATAGGAGCATTATCATCTACAGATCCCGAAATAAAAGATGGTGAGTTTGTGTTTTATAATGCAGGTAAAATATTAATTGCCAAGGGTTTTTATAAAAACAATATCCCCACAGGTATCTGGATTTATTATAACGAAAAAGGAAAAATCAATAAAACAGTAAATTACGATAAAACAAGTGTTATTTTAGAAAAAGGAAGCACTCAGCCAAAAGATATTTATTACGAGGTTGATGACATGCCAAAATTTGATGACAAAAGCACAAGTAATTTCAGAGATTATATTCAGGAAAACCTGATATATCCTGTATATTCAA
>JAVEZW010000232.1:0-5929 GCA_034002805.1 Bacteroidales bacterium
TTTGTTTTGAAATATCATTCCAAATACTAAATAAGATTGTGTTTTCTGTATTTGCGACAGAAATTAATTCTACATCAACATATATATCGTTTTGATCAGATGATTTATGGAGCCATTCGAATCGATGTTTTCCTTTCTTTATGGCTAAGTCGATCATTTTTTTTGCTTCCTGCAAAGAGTTTTTGCCATCAGGTTGATTTTCGGGTGATATTTTTAAAAAATCTGTTGTAAAAAGCTCTTCTTTGCTTTTGAATTTTAATAAATCTAACGCTGCCTGATTGCAATCGATAATCTTAAAATTTTCGAACATTAATATAGGAGCAAATGAATTATCAATGAGCAAGCCCAACTGCTCTTCGCAATATTTTAAATCACCCAGATGGTTAAGCGGTGTTTTTTTGGTGTCGTTTATATTATTATCCTGTTTTTTTGATTTCATGCTTTTGAGTTTAATTGAATTTTTTTATACATATAACAGGTGTTCAATAATCCGATCAGATATAAACTTTCCCTTTTTGCTAATTGCTATTGTATCTCCTTTTTTTATTAAAACCCTATCTTTTAGAAAAGATTCCGTTTTACTTAAAAGAAAATCAAAATACAATTTACCAAAATCTTTTTCAACCTTAACAATATTAATACCCCAAATTGTACGTAAAGAAGTTAGAATATAATCATTATACTTGTCGTTTAACGTAAGATTTTCTATTTCGTAAGGCACTTTTCCTTGGCTTATAGCCTCCATATATTTTGGTACACTGGCAATATTCCATTGTCGCGAAGATAAATTATACGAATGTGCTGATGGACCAAGGCCAAGGTACTTTTCATTTTTCCAGTAATTAGAGTTATGCTTTGAAAAAAAACCTTCAAGGCCAAAATTCGAAATCTCATAATGAACAAAACCCTTTTCTTTTGTTTTTTTAATTAAAGTCTCAAATTGTTTAACACTTTGTTCATCGGTGGGTAAAACAAACTTTTGCTGATTATGCCATTTATAAAAAAGAGTGTTCTTTTCGATGGTAAGATGGTAAGCAGAAATATGCTGAATATTTAAACTTAACAAAACATCGAGATTATAATTCCATTCTTTTATAGTTAATCCTGGTAATCCATAAATTAAATCGGCACTTATATTGTTAAAGCCGGCTATTTGTGCGTCACTAATAACCTCAATGGCTTTTTTAGCATTGTGTCTGCGTTTCATTAAAATTAAATACTCGTCAATGAACGATTGCACTCCAATACTCAAGCGATTAACTCCTATCTCTCGCAAATTTTTTAGATATTCATAATCCAAATCATCAGGATTTGCTTCGAGGGTTATTTCTGCATCACTTTTTAATGAATGGTATTTTTTTATTTGCAATAAAATTAGTTGTAGCTCCTGTATGGTTAAAACCGAAGGTGTACCACCACCAAAATAAATAGTATCGATAGGTTCATCATCAAGATATTTTTTTTGCAACTCTATTTCGCAACATATTGCCTGAACTATTTTTCCTTTCTGTTGCAAAGATGCTATAGAAAAAAAATCGCAGTAAGCACATTTAGTTTTACAAAAAGGAATATGCAGATATAAACCCGCCATTTTTAATAAAATTTGTTTTTACGTACATCAAAAAAATTCTAATAAATTAACAGAAATTTTTTGGTAAAAAACTCAATTTTTAATTAAAAATTGAGACAACTGTATTTGATTGATCCTAAGGAAAGTGCATGAATACTGTTCCACGTGAAACATTGTAGGTTTATTAACAATTCGGCTTGGGATTTTAACAGATTGATTTGCGAAAAGTAAGGTATATTAACAATTCTAAAACTTACCTTATTGCATTATATTTAAAAACTAATAATATCTTTGTAAAAATAGCAAAAAATGAAACTCAAAAACTGCTGGAAAACCTTACTAATAGCGGCATTAATACTAACCGCAAGCATTCTCTCGGGAAATCAATTAAATAAAGTTTCTGTGTTCGAAATTAAACATCTGGACAAAATTATTCACTTTATTATGTATTTTGTGTTGGTGCTTTCCATGTTTTCATCATACTTAAAATACATAAAAGATATATCAACCCTAACTAAATCAATAGTTATATCTATGGCAATTGCCTATGGCTTAACACTAGAGGGTGTTCAGTACTATTTTACAGCTGATAGGTCGGCTGAAGTAGCTGATATGATTGCAAATACGATTGGTTGTATTACTGGTTTGCTCCTCTATCCTACTCTATTTAGATATAAAATTTTTCGTTTGTTATAGTTTTCTTAGACTATAAAACATTTTCTATTTAACTGGAATTTTTTCTACTCTTTTTAAATGTCTTCCGCCTTCAAATTTTGTACTTAAAAATACGTCCACAATTTCTTTGGCCAGATCAAAACTAACAAATCTTGCAGGAATAGAACAAACATTTGCATCGTTATGTAAACGTGCCAACTCTGAAATTTCTTTATTCCAACATAAGGCCGATCTTATTCCCTGGTGTTTATTTGCTGTCATACTAATTCCATTTCCGCTACCACACAATGTTATTCCAAATACGTACTCACCTTTTTCGACTGCAATGGCCAATGGATGTGCAAAATCAGGATAATCGGCACTTTCGGTCGAATAAGTCCCAAAATCCTTAATTATATAGTTTTTTGAAACTAAATAGTCTTTTAATTTTTCTTTATAATCATATCCTGCATGATCAGAAGCTATGGCTAATTTAATTTGTATCATAGAGAGTTCTTTTATAAAAACAATTCTCAAAAGTAAATAAATATTTTATGGTATTAATATGGAGTTCCTAATTACTTATTAAATAAAAATAAGCTATTAGTATTATTATAAAATATGCTTATCCCCTATTATTTATCAATCTTTTACTAATTGTTAATTAACTACGTTTTGTTTGTTAAATGAGTGTTAATTAAAGTCAACAAAATTGTAAAAGTTTTGTTTGTATTATATAAATCAATGCTTATATAATCAATTTTAAGTCAAATCAAAAATATTTAATTAGTTTTATCGAGTAAAAAGTAAACAAGGTTTTAACAGTAAAACAGTACAAAATTATAAACTTTTTATTAGTACTATTCACTATTAACAGTATGTTGATAAATGTAGTATATAACTAAAAATCATAGTATTTAACTAAATTTGTATTGTTAAAATCGTATTAAAAAGATCTTAATTTCTTAAATAACAAGTAAACCTTAAAAAACTTTGTAACAGTATTAACAGGATATTATTATTATCATATTTATTAATTAAATTAAAATATATATAATATAAATATATGGTTGTTGAAAACGTAGATATAACAAATGGCTTTATAAATGCTGACATAGATAAGAATATTGATATTGTTAGCGAAATTAACAAACTCAAGAAGGAAAAGAATGCCATAATTCTTGCACATTATTATCAGACATCAGATATTCAAGATATCGCAGATTTTGTTGGCGATAGTTTAGCATTATCACAAAAAGCTGCTGAAACAGATGCAAAAATTATATTATTTGCAGGTGTTCATTTTATGGCCGAAACCGCCAAAATTTTAGCTCCAAAAAGTAAAGTGTTAATACCCGATTTAAATGCAGGTTGTTCATTAGCCGACTCATGCCCTGCTGATGAATTTGAAAAATTTGTTAAAAATCACCCTGATCACATTGTAATATCGTATGTTAATACTACAGCTGCCATAAAAACATTTACCGATATTTGTTGTACATCAACAAATGCATTGCAAATAGTTGATTCATTACCAAAAGAACAAAAGATAATATTTGCTCCTGATCGTAACTTGGGTAATTATATAAACCGTGTTACTGGTCGCGATATGGTAATTTGGGATGGAGCCTGTCATGTTCATGAAGAGTTTTCTTTAGAAGGAATTTTAGCACTTAAAAATGAATATCCAAATGCAAAAATTATATCACATCCCGAATGTAAAAAACCTGTTCAATTAATTTCTGATTTTATTGGATCAACTGCAGCATTATTAAAATTCACTCAAACTGATAACAGTAATGAATACATTGTTGCTACGGAATCTGGAATTTTGCATCAGATGAAAAAGGCTAGCCCAAACAAAATGTTTATTGCTGCTCCTCCTAAAGATTCAACATGTGGCTGTAATGATTGTAGTTTTATGAAATTAATTACTTTGAAAAAAATGTATAATACACTAAAATACGAAAAACCGGAAATTCTGCTTGATGATGAAACTATTCGAAAAGCAAAAAAATCAATCGATAAAATGCTCGAAATATCAAAAAAACTAAAATTATAATTGTTCATTAAAAATTTGTGAAGCAGGGAAAAACTCCCTGCTTTTTTTATACTTTTATAACTTGTCAATATTAAATAAAGTGAAATTAATCAGTAAAATACTACTTGTTTCTTTAGTGTTTCCTTTTTTCTGTTTTGGTCAGGATACTTTGACCAAAGAAAACAGATATTTTAAACAATATATTTATACCAATGGTAAAATAGCCAGTGAGGGATATTTAAAAAATGAAAAACCCGATGGCTTTTGGAAATCTTGGTATGTGTCGGGAGTAAAAAAATCAGAAGGTACCTGGAAAAATTTTTTACTCGATAGTATATGGGTTTTTTATGATGAGTTAGGCGATACAGTTGAAAAGGTTAGTTATTTTAATGGTAAAAAAAGTGGTTATGATTACAAATATTTTAAAGACGATAATGCCAAAAATATAGTTGAAACCAAAGAATTATATGTTAATGGGAAGAAAAACGGAAATATGTTTTACTATTTTCCGAATGGAAAAATACAAAAAGTAATTCCATTTTTAGATGATAAGAAAAACGGCCTCGCATATGAATTTGATGCAGATAGTATAATTATTTCTATAGCAAGATATCGCGAAAATGATGTTGTATATAATGAAGAAATAAATCGATACAATAAAGAAAAAGAGAAGCATGGTGTTTGGAAAACGTTTGATTCCGCAGGTAAAATAAAAGAAGAGCGAACGTATTTTAATGGCAAGCTTAATGGCTATGTAAAACAATTTAATGATCAGGGTTTTTTGGTAAGCACTGTTCGATACGAAAATGATGAAATTGTTTTAAAAGATGATAATTATGATTTAGATATTGAGCTAAAAGAAGATTATGACGAAAAAGGAAATCTTATTTTTCAGGGTGGTTTTTTAAAAGATATTCCTGTTGGTACTCATCGTTATTTTAATTCCAAAGGTCAAGTTATAAAATCCGAAACTTACAATATAAATGGTGAGTTGGAATCTGAAGGAATCATTTCTGTTGATGGATCGAAGAATGGTAAATGGACAGACTATTATCCTGATAAAAAAGTAAAAAGTAAGGGGAATTATAAAAACAACCTAAAAGATGGTTTGTGGACATTTTATTATGATGATGGTAAAATACAACAAACGGGCAATTACTCAGCTGGCAAAATGAACGGAAACTGGAAATGGTATCATAAAAACGGAATGCTTTTGCTCGACGAAAATTATAGTTATGGACTCCCTGATGGTCAATCTATTGAATATTCAGAATCAGGTCAGGTAGTTGATTCGGGATTTTACAGTCAGGGTTACAAAGAAGGTGAGTGGGTTACGCAAGTTGGCGACATGATCTTAAGAGGGAATTATGTGATGGACCAGAAAGACGGAATGTGGCGGCAATTTTATACTACTGGCGAGTTGTATTTTGAGGGTCGATTTGTTCAGGGAAATACCGACGGAAAACATGTGTATTATTATCCTAATGGGAGTATTTTAGAAGAGAGATTTTATATCGAGGGACAAAAGGTTAAATCCTGGATTAAGTATAAAGAAAGTGGAGAAATGTTATTGGTTGTGCAATATAAAGACGGTCGTGAATATAAAATAAATGGAGAAAAAATCCGATTTGACAAATTCGACTGATAGATTTTTTACCTTTGAC
>JAVEZW010000233.1:0-5912 GCA_034002805.1 Bacteroidales bacterium
GATAGCTTTTGGGCAATATCGATACTAAGATCGGTTTTACCGATTCCTGTGGGTCCAATTATCGCAATCAGGGTTTTCATCTTCAGCTGATTACAGATTTAATAAAAATTTTACGGTGTCCACATTATCTGCATAATCCCATAATTCGGGTTGTTGTGCTTTACCAAACGGAATGGCATTTTTTATCTGCACTGATTCAGATACCACACACTGTATCTGATCTTTATTTACGTCGATATATTGATTTACACGTTCACTATTTTTGTAAAACTCATAATACAGCACTGCAATGGGCGATGTCATTTGAATATCTTCTTTCAGCAACACAAAACCATTATCCAGGTGAGGTGTTTGGTTCATTAAATAAACCGAACGATTGTAATCATGATTGTTTGCATATTTATTATGCTGATATAAATGCTGATAATGATTAATATGTTCAAATAACAGATTAAAGTTATATCCTTCGGGAATAAAAAGTTTCGAAACATTTCTGCAACCCAATCCAAAATACTGAAAAATATCATCAGCCAATAAAGAAATCTGTTCCTCAGTTTCTGATCCGGTTAGCACGGCAATTGAGTTTCGGTTATGGCGAATAATATGAGGATATTTGCCAAAGTAATATTCAAAATATCGAGATGTATTGTTACTCCCGGTGGCAATAATAGCATCGAAACCAGTAAGCTGGTTTTCTTCGAAAAAGATCAGGTTTTTAAACTCAGCACTTGTATCTATTAAATAATCAGCAATAAATTTCAATAAACGATTATCTTTTGATGAAAGTTTGCCTACAAAAATATTCCCAGTAATGATTACTGAAATAAAATCATGAAATCCAACTAATGGCAGATTGCCGGCTGTAATAACTCCTATTCGCTTTGGTTTCTTTTCAATATTTAGTTCTGAATAGACAGACAGCCATTTGTTTATAGTTGATTCATTTAACGAATTTCCAATAGCCTTAATGGCTTTGTAAATATTCTCTTCGGTAAACCACGGATTATATTGATGATCATTCAGTACAATTTCTGAAAGCCTTTTATAATGATCGTTATCAACATTATTTTGTTCTGAGAATTCTCTTAAAAAGTCCCCCAAGTTTATAAATGCATCTATCCGTTCGTTTAGTTTCATTGGTTACTAACTATTAATTCAAAAAAAAGGATGACCGTAAAACAGTCATCCAAAATTATACAATTATTTGGTATGATTTTCAGCTTATAGTGATTCCCAAGGAAACTGTGAAAATAGAGCAACTAAAGCACCACCAATAACAACCCATTTTATTATTGCAAAAAGCAAGTATGCTGCTGATATAGATGTTCCAATAATTGCGCAAATACGACCAGCATTCATGTTTTTAAAAGATCCAATGGAATATAATCCAGGATTTTGATTGTACATAGTTTTTGCTTTACTCGATAAAACCAGTGCGATTATACCTAAGATTAGTCCTACGACCCCAAAACACCAGCATAATACGATTGACAAAATTCCAAGTACTAAAACTGCTGATGAATTTGGTAATGTTTGCTGAATTCCAGTATTTACGGATTGATTTCCAGTTGTGTTTTCCATTTGAATCAGTATTTAATGGGTTAATAATTTATAAATATAGTTTAAAACAATTATCGATGCATTAAAAATAAACAAATATTTAAGGATGGTGGCTCCGTTTTTAAATTTTAGGATGATATGGGTAAACAAAAAAACGATCATAATAATAGTTGGAATAAGTGCGGGATATAATAGAATACTTTCCCAAAAGTTTCCCTTTAAAAGTTCGATAAATGATCGTTGCATACCACATCCAGGGCAATCAAATCCAAGATATTTTTTATAAAAACAACTTTGTTGGTGAGACTCGAGCCAATGAATTATTTTTTCAAGCATACTTTTTAAAATGGTTAGTTATGCGAAAATAAAACAGACACATAATCTACTACTTCGCTTGATGCAATAACTTCGCCGGAGTTGCCTACACGAAGTATATCAACTGCTGGTTTCTCAGTAACCAGTTTTGCATATTCAATCAGGGTCATAATGGGTCCATAACCACAAACTGATATTTTTTTGTCGTGCACCACCTGTTCCAGCGCTTCGGTGTTTTGAGCGAGAATTTGCTCAATTACATATAAATCCTGCTTTTTGCCATATTCAGGTGATACATAATGTGAAAAATCCGATGAGGCAATAACAAGTATTTTTCTGTTCAGTTGCACGGCCGCTTTTAAAATTTTACCGGCTAAATTTCGTGCATATTTCTGGCTCTGATTCATCATGGTTATGGGTGCAATTTTAAAAGGATAACTAAGAAAAATCTGCAATAAAGGAATCATAACCTCGGCCGAATGCTCATAACGTTGTTCAATTTCCGAAACCGAAATACCAAGATTGTTTCCAAATTCTGAATCAACCTGAA
The DNA here is from genome assembly GCA_034002805.1 of Bacteroidales bacterium. Lineage (GTDB taxonomy): Bacteria > Bacteroidota > Bacteroidia > Bacteroidales > UBA12077 > UBA12077. The sequence goes on from JAVEZW010000233.1 coordinate 2,426, forward strand.
CCTTTCCGAATGGTGTTTCCCATATATCGTTCGAGTCAAATGCCATATCGCGACCTAATCCGCTATGGTTCGGATTTATTATAACTACTGTATCAAAAACCTGTTGCGATTGTTTTACAATCTCGAAAAAATGTACTGCTTCATATGCCGAAAACATGTAACCAGCATGAGGAACAATGCCTCCGATGAGTTTTTTACTGGCAAGTTCTGAATATATTTTGGGCCGTTCTTTAATTAAAATCTCATCGATTTGCTTTTTTATAGCCTCTTTTTCGGCTGGGTAAAATTTGCCTGCCACACTGGCTTTTCTAATGTTTGGCATACATTCTAATTGAAATTTTTAAAAATTGGTTGTTTGCATTTAGCACAATTGCCTTGATTATCAACCGAAACGATCTTGGTAAAATACCCTTTACGACTTATAAGCAATTCTTTACATGAACTACAGTATGTGTTGGTCCCTTCATCAACCAAAACATTTCCAAGATTTACAAAACTGAGATATTTTTTAGCAATACTATAAAGCAAAATCATTTGGTCGATTGAAGTTTGTTCAATTTTCATTTTGTAGGTCGGAAAGTAACGTGAGATATGCAGCACTACATCTTTTCCTAAATTACTGGCAATCCAGCAACACATGCTTTCGAATTCCATCTCAGAATCATTCAAAGTCGGAATAATTAGATTGGTGATTTCGAGATGTTTACCTGCTTTTATTATGTTTATCAGGGTTTCTTTAACTGGCTCTAGATTTGATTTTGTATATTCTTTATAAAAACTGTCGTCAAATGCTTTTAAGTCAACATTATATGCGTCGATGTAGTTGTTAAGCAATTCCAACGGTTCGGGATTGATAAATCCGTTGGTTACCATTACATTTTTTAGTCCGGCAGATTTTATAATTTTTGCTGTTTCGAGCATGAACTCAAAGAAAATAGTTGGTTCGTTATATGTAAAAGCAATACCAATATTTGCAGAATGCGATAATGCTATATCTCTTATTTGTTCAGGAGTATAAGTTGTGCAGTTTTTTCTAAAATCAGCTACTGCTATTTGAGAGATACTGTAATTCTGACAAAACTGGCATTGCAGATTACAACCAATACTACCGATGGACAGAATTTCTTTTCCTGAGTAAAAATGGTACAGTGGCTTTTTTTCAATAGGATCAAATCCCATCGATGATATCGGTCCGTAATTCTCCGAAATCAATGTTCCATTTACGTTTTTTCTTACTTTGCATACTCCAAATTTGCCATCTGTAATCGTACAATTATGAGGACACAGAGTGCAAATTACCTTATCATCATTAATTTTGGAGTAAAATAAACCTTCCATTTTCACCTGATTACAAAACTTGTGAAGTTTGAATTCGGAATAATCTGGATGTCAATATTTTCGACCATTGCCCAGGCCGGGCCTTTATTTAGCCAATCGATGAATTGGTCCAGAATATCAGATTCGCCTTCTGCTTCGATATAAACACTTCCATCGCTTCGGTTTTTTACAAATCCCGAAATTCCAAGCTCATGGGCTCTTTTAAGTGTACTATATCTGAATCCAACACCCTGAACTTTTCCGCGAACAGTTATCATTAAACATTTTTTCATAGTAATTAATCATACCGTGTAACCTTAAAGCTCATAATCTCAAGTTCTGAGTTATCTTTATCGATAAGATCAGCCAGGTTTTTTACAAAATCAACTTGCTCGGCTCCGGTTTTAATTCCTTTAGTTCCCGGCAAAACAAAAGCTGATTTGTTGTTAGGTCCTTTAATAAAAACTCCCTGCTTTTGTGGTTTTAGCTCATTAATTTGATCAGCTTTTTGAGGGAGCGATAAAACATCAACAAAAACTTTAATGGAATCCATCACTTTTTCAGAAAGCTTTTGTTTGTCTTTATTTTCAATGGCTTCCAGAGCATTGGAAATAATTTCTTCGTAAAGAAATGGTTTTTGCGGATACACATTCCCAAAATAGGAGATAAGTGTGTTGTTGAGATCATAAATGTAAACAATGCAACCCAAGTTAAGCTTAAGATCTGGAGTAATCTTATTTTCTTCCAGCTTGCGTATTTGCCCGGTAGTTTTATAAAATAAGATAGTATCAAATGCTATCTTGGCATACTGTGTTTTTGGATGAAACATACGATTTGATTTTTCTTTACTTATTTTATTTGTCGATTTGTATAAAATACATAAAAATCAGAGAGATAAGTTAGTGTGTGTCTTTTTTATCGATATTTGTCAATTCGTACTACAGATAAAAGTAAATTTACAACATTTGATAATAAACTTCAATCATATCGGTATTTATTTGCCAACGCAGAATTGATATAAAAAAGGATTTTACATACTAATTATAAAAGATAACAACTAAAAATTAATCAATAACTGAGTTTTTATTTGTAGGATGTATTATTTTTGAATGAATAATAAAAACTATGATTTCAACTGGATTATTTTTTGAGAATTTACATATCGCACTAAGTTCAATTCGATCAAATCTGCTCAGAACCTTCTTGACAGTTTTTATTATTGCTTTTGGTATAATGGCCCTGGTAGGTATTTTAACTGCCATTGATTCAATAAAAAGCTCTATTACTAATCAGTTTGCTAGTTTGGGCGCTAATTCGTTCTTTATAGTAAATCGCGATAGTAGGGTTCGTATGGGAGGAGAGGGAAGACCTAATTATTACCGAAGTATTGAATATCAGGAGGCAATGGCGTTTAAAAATGATTTTACTTTTCCTGCGCTCGTTTCCATTTCTACCAATGCATCTGATATTGCAACAGTTAAGTATAAATCAGAAAAAACTAACCCAAATATAACCGTTATAGGTTCCGACGAAAATTATTTATTATTATCGGGATATGAGATTGAAAAAGGGAGAAACTTTGCTGTAAACGAAATCCTTTCTAATGCGCATGTGGTTATTATTGGTTCATCACTAGTTAAAGATATTTTTGCCAAAGGTGAAAATCCTCTCGAGAAAATCATAAATATAGGTCCCGGAAGATACAGGATAATAGGAGTTTTGAAAGAAAAGGGATCGAGCTTCGGGTCAACAGGTGACGATATTTGCATTTTACCTATAACCAATGTACGACAGTATTTTTCACGACCTAAAATGAACTTCAGGATTTCTGTAATGCCTTTATCTTCAAGTCTTTTAGATGCTGCAGTTAACGAGGCCGAAGGAGTTTTTAGAGTTATTCGTAAGCTTAAAAGTATTGAGGATAGTAATTTTTCGATTGAAACAAGTGACAGTCTTGCCAACTTATTAATTGAAAATATTCAAACGGTAACCTGGGCAGCCACCATTATTGGCATAATTACGCTTTTTGGGGCAGCTATTGGGTTAATGAATATAATGCTTGTTTCTGTTACTGAACGCACTAAAGAAATTGGTATTAGGAAAGCTATTGGTGCAAAAGCATCGGTTATACGACGGCAGTTCTTGTATGAATCGATACTTATTGGCCAGC
>JAVEZW010000234.1:0-5894 GCA_034002805.1 Bacteroidales bacterium
AGTGAGAAAATCACCGGAAGTAAACATGATCATAGTGTCATTGGATCCGTCAAAGGGAACTGGAAAGCATTTTTTCAATGGATGATCATGGTCTGGATTCTGGTGGTAGTGATAGAAGTCTGTGGCTGGTGATTTTTACACATGGGTTCATCGATACGATAGGGATTGCGTTGATTGCCGTCGGGGGTGATGAGTACATCCAGAAAAGAATGTGGGAAAAAAGTCCTTTCCAGCTATATTAAGAGGTCAATTGGATGATGAGGGTTAAACATAATTTGATGATTTTTTATACATCAGATAAGAAGTCCACTATACCTTCTATGAAGAAATAATTATGGCTCTAACTAGAATTATTTACTCATCAGCCATTTCGATTGAATAAAAATGAAATAAATCAGCATTCCAATTTTTATATTCAGGTTTATTCTCTTTATTTGGAAGATTATACATATTGGATAAGTATTCGCCAATATGTTTAGAAATTTTTATCGCTCCATTATTATTTAAGTGGTAACGATCCTGGAAATCATTCAAAGGGTCCAGATTGATCACTTCAATTAATTCGGTTGTATTAAAATCCAAATATTTGATATTATTCTCTTTTGAATAATTTTGCATGGCAAGATATTTCGAATAATCCCAATTCATAAGTTTTGGTACCGTTACAAAAACTATTTCAATTTTTTCTTCAGCACATAAATCAATTATTTTTTTAAAATAATACTCCGCCTGAGGATTTAATTCAGCAATTGTTTGTGAAGGTTCCATAAAATTTGCTGGCCATTCACATAGACAGGTATTTTTAAAGGGAGAATAACCCCGTAGGAAATCATATTTAATATGCGATTTTTCTTCAAAATCCAATCTTGTTAGTTCGTTCCACCGGGAATGGTAACGAAGTAAAGGAAAAAGATAACTAACAAAAGATTGATTTTTACTTGATTTCATCACTTCATTAATTAATTTTACTTTGGTTAATGAAATATCCATCATGTCAACCGCAAATCGTAACCAAGCCTCATGATCATCGACTTCATAATTAAAAAATAACCAGCGCGGATCAATGACAACTACCTTAGGCTGTTGATATTTCAAAGATTCCATTAAATAATAATAAGTGACTATCGGTAACTGGACATCAGTTGCCCGATTGTAGCTCGTAAATCCATATTCATCCCAAAGTAATAATGGTGAAAAAGCATGAAGAGTAGTACTTGTACCTAAAAAGAGTACATCAATAGAATTTTTTGGTTGTTTATAAAAAGTCTTCATTCTGGAAGTTTCAGTTTTCCAATTAGGAAAAAATACAATGGAAATCTGGGAAAAAATTAAACTAAATACTAATCCAAACAAAATAGTCTTTTTTATTAACATTGCCATAATATGCTCACATTAAAAACCCATGTAAATAAAACTTGCTGCATCATAACCAATTCCATAAATTCCAAAAATAATGATTGAAAATATTGCCAATAAATAAATTACCCATCTGAATATTATATTTTGTTGAGAAATTTTAACTCTAATTTGGTATCCCATTTCTTGAAAGAGATCAACACCTAACAATAAAACGATTAGTATCATTAACAAGTGAAAATTCGAGATGTCTAAACCCAGATTGTATAAGGTCCCATCAAAAAAGATCCATGGATTGAAAGATTTTAGCGTTTGTTTGATCATATCTACGGAAGCCATAAAATCATGTGACCTGGTAAAATAACGTCCCCCAGTTACCAGAAAAAAAGTACCGATAATTTGGAATAATCGCCAACTGAAAGTTTCAGTTCGGACATTGAATTTATTTTTTATTTTTGTAAAAAATGGTGCCACCGATATAGCAATCGATATAATTATGCCATTATAAAGCCCATAAAAAACATATTTCCATTGTGGCCCATGCCAAACACCAATTATTAGGAAAATGATTATCATCGCAGTAAGAGTCGGAACCATCTTTCCCAAATTGTTACCTAGTTTTCTCCGGGAATAACGACCTAATTGAGTAAAGGTTTTAGATAATGTTAGCGGGTAAAAAACATAATCCCTCACCCAGGAACCGAGTGTAATGTGCCACCTTCTCCAAAAATTTGATAATGAAGTGGCAAAGAAAGGTCTGGCAAAATTAAGAGTCAATTCAATACCAAAAACTTGGGCAATGCCTCTGGCGACATCAATTCCGCCTGAAAAATCACAGTATATTTGTACGCCATATATCATGACCGTAATAAGAATTGTTAATCCTTCGAAATTTTCATAATTTGAAAATACGTTATTTACAAGAATACCAGCGCGATCTGCAATTACAAGTTTCTTAAATAACCCCCATAACATTAATTGACCACCAAATTTTACTCTTTGATAATCGAAATCATGCTCCATAAAAAGCTGGTGAGCCAATTCGCTATGTCGGCTAATGGGACCTTGAACTAATTGTGGGAAAAATGAAACAAATAATGCAAATTTTGCAATATTTTTGTCTGCCTGAATTTTACCCCGATACACATCGATAAGATAACCAGCTGATTGAAAAGTGTAGAATGAGATTCCTAAGGGTAATAGAATATCTAAAAACGGTAAGTTATATCCTACACTAAAATATTCAAAAAGATTATTGATATTTCCTGAGAAAAAATTGAAATACTTTACGACAGTAAGGATTCCGAAGATGATCAATAATCCTATTGTCAAAATATTTTTTTTCTGCCTTTTTGAATCTTCTTTAATTTTTCGTTTAGATTGATTATCCAGCGAATCGCTGGATAATTTTATCTTTTCTGAATATGATTTATTTTCCCTCTCGATAAATATGCCGCATAAATAAACAATAATCGTTGTTATGATTAAAAAAAATGTTGTTTTGAATCCGGAAAACAAATAAAATGTATAACTTGAAATTAGAAGAACAACCCATTGGTATTTTTTAGGGGAGACAAAAAAGGTAATAAAAACAATTATTAAAAAGAAAAAGAATGTAGTAGAAACAAAATTCATTTAACGCATTTCTCTTAGAAAGATTTAGGTCAATTTTAATTGGTTTATTAAATTCATCATCGCTTGTACAGAATTAAAATTTTCTGGCAATAAGTCTTCTACACCTATTTGAACATCATAGTTATAGTTCAATTCACCCACTAACGTGACAATATCAAATGAATCCAGAACGCCATCATCAATCAATTTTGTATGGCCTGCAAAATCAATATCTGGTTGAATTTCGTTAAGTATCTGCAATAATTTTTCCATACTATTATCCTTTATCTCATTAAGTAATAGTTGAATAATCTCTCAATTCAAACTCATAATCAGGTTTGATTATTCTAATCATTGAGTTAGTGAATTCTAATTTCTCTTCTTTTCTATTTGTATCTTTAAGTATTTTATACCTCTTCCAGGTAAAGCATTCATCATCCAGCATTAGCTTTGGTTTCCCCAGAAATTCTAAGATTCCATAATCCATTGCTCTCAAAAAAGCAGATATTTTTTCTCCCTCCCAGGATAGATCCAAATAACCAGCGTTCGGTTTCTCCCAGGAAAAATGGATTTTATTTCTTGTTGGTCGAGATTCAGAAAATCCAATTTCTTTTTCATTAATAACTTTTTCAAATATTTGAGTAAATGCCACAAAGGCTAAATCATTCAACTGTTTCATCAATTTTATTGATGTGAAACTATCATCCAGGAATAACTTTTTTTGAATTAATATCTTTCCTGAATCGATGACCGGAGTTATCGTATGCCAGGTTACACCAGCCACATTATCTCGTTCAAATATCGTCCACGCTTCTACATTCCTACCGGGATGTTTTGGTAATAGTGCAGGGTGACAATTGATAGCTTTTATATTTGGATTATTTAAAATTTTCGTTGGTATGATGTAAGGGTTAATAACACTAAGAAGAATTGTAGGTTGTTGTACCTGGTCAAAAATTTCTGTTAATTCTTTTTTGGGCTTAAAGAAATAATGGATTTTTTCATTCTGAATTTTCTGTTGGAGAATTTTTGATTGAGCTTCATTTGTATCATAAATTTTTACTACCAAGTCCGTTTGATTGATTAATTTTGCACATCGAAAAGCTAGTTCTCCTGTTCCAAGGATCAGACATTGGTTATAACTCATGGTTATCGTATTTTTCCTTCATTTTTAACCGGTCAATTTTTCCATTTTTATTTATTGGTAGTTTTTCAATTTGATATAGTTTATTGGGTAACATGTATTTAGGTAAATGATTCCGTAAATGCTTCAATAATTCTAAATCATAGTTCTTGAACGCTTGATAAAACAAAACAATTAAATCTCTTTCTGGATCATGATAACAGATGGCTACATCAATAAATTCCATATTATTTACTAATAACTCAATCTCTCCTAATTCTATTCGATGACCATTATGTTTTATCTGGGAATCATTTCGTGAAACGAAAACAAATTCCCCATTTTCATTAACGTACCCTAAATCTCCTGTGCGAAAAACTGTTTCCGGATATATAGAATTTGTGGGATTTTGAATGAAAAATTTTTTCGTTAATTTTGGATTATTGTAATATCCTAATGCTAATCCAACCCCTCTAATATAAATTTCACCAATTTCGTTTTCCGTAACATTTTTTTTCATCCTATTTAAGATCAGTACATCTGTATTAGGGAAGACCTTTCCAATCGGTAAAATATCCTGAGAATCAAACTCGCGATCCACGATATAAAACAAGCTGTTTACTGTTGCTTCAGTCGGTCCGTATAGATTAACAAACATGGCACCCGGTAATGCTTCCCTCCAATAATTTAATACTTTTATGGGCATAATTTCCCCGGAAAAAGTTATCGTTTTTATATATTTGGGTATGTCGTAATCAAACGCTCTAAAATTTTCAATTATCCTCAGAGCTGACGTTGACCAAGTTATAGTATTAATTTTATGTTGATTCAAGTAATCTATTAAATTCTTAGGAAATGAAAATAAACTCGTAGGAATGATGTGCATTGTTGCGCCATTCCGCAAAGTAGTATAAATATCCTTTACGGAACCATCAAAATCAAAAGCTGCTTGATTGCCTAAATTCGTTTCTTCGGAAAAATTAAAAAGATCACAAAATTGTTCAATATAATTGATGACCGATCGGTGATTGATAACAACCCCTTTAGGAACTCCTGTGGAACCTGAAGTAAAGATTGTGTATAAAGGATCGTTGTCAATCATTTGATCTCGAATTTCTTTCAATTTTTTCTCATCAATTATTGAGTTAACAACCTCTTCATATATTTTTATCTGAGTATCGTTTTCCGCTTCTTTTATGACAACAATATCTTTTCTTTTTGTAATTATTAATTCTGGTTTTGATGTCTTTAGAATTAAGTCGATTCTGTGTTTCGGTAAATTAATATTTATGGGTACATAAAAATTTCCACTATAAACGATCGCCATAAAAGTAATTAAACTTTCAATATCCCGATCAAATAATACTGCAATAGGTTTTCTTCTGTTATTTACCTCTAAAAGCAAACTGCTTGCGATTTTTTTTGATTTTTTAAGAAAATCAGAATATGTAATCTCTTTTTCAAAATCCGTAAAAGCAATTTTTGATGGATTCTTTTGTGCTGAATCTTCCAGATATTCAAGAATATTAATCACAAATTTTCCTACCTTTGATCATATTTAATTAGAAATTTTTTCAATCCAATACTAAGTCATATTATGTGCAGTGTCAAATTTCTATCAATAAAAATTTTTTTGTAATAATGTAAAGTCCACTTGACATTTGAATTATTTCATGCTATTATATGTAAAGCTAGCTTTACACAGGAGGAGGTATGGAAAATAAATTGGAAGAATATCGGAACAAAATGGGTTGGACCCAGCAGGAATTAGCCGATCGGGTGGAAGTTTCCAGGCAGACGA
>JAVEZW010000235.1:0-5864 GCA_034002805.1 Bacteroidales bacterium
ACAGCTTTCAATTCAATGAACAATAGAAGAATTGTTTTAAACGAAGATGATTACTATTTAGAGGATTCAGCTAATGCTCCAAGGATATTCATTGAATATCAAAATCAAGCTGGAAATATTTTGAATCTTGAGGCAACTTCAACTAGTAACTCCATCTGTACTGAATTAGATTATTTTGTTATTAACAACCTTACAAAACCAAAAGGAAACGCTTCAACTTTTGGAGGTTTTGCAAACGCAAAAGCCTCATTAATAATAGAAGATATTGTCTTAGTTGAAAGAATCCCAGATTCAATTCCATTCAATTACTCATTTCGAGTTTCCCAGGCCAAATTTGGATTGAATTGTAGAGTCCTCCCAAATTCAAATACTGCCTTGTCGAACTTGAAACTTGTCGAAAAGCTAAGCGAAAATTTTCTGGCCTTGCAACGAGCAAACGGGCAGAGAATCCGAGAGAGAATTGAAACTATAATTGCAGACATAAATTTGCAACAAGGTACTGCGTTGGAATTACTGGATTGGATTACTGCCAATCGTTTAAATGATTTAAAACAGATTGACTACTTAAATACAATAGGAAACTTAATCAACGAATTTGACATTGGATATAACTCTGAAGCCAAAAGTTATTTAACTGCTATTCAACTGGTTTGGCTTTATAATCAAGACCCGACTATTTTTAAAAATTCTTGTACATATAGTAATTACAGATTAGATAAACAGCGATTCGATAATACTCTGGCGACATTCAACTGCACTTGGAAAAATATTCGTTCGAGTGAAACCAGAGGCAAACTCGTAGTTAAGTTTCCTAAAACAATTCATATTTCAAATGGTCAAAGAGACATTCTATCATTTATTTCGATGTTATTTAAGGCAAAAAGAAATTTAAATAAGCCTGCGAACATATTGATAATTGATGAAGTTTTTGACTATTTGGATGATGCCAATTTAACTGCTGCACAATACTATATCACAACATTTATCAAGGAATTTGATACGTTAGGGAAGAGAATTTATCCGCTTATATTAACACATTTAAATCCGAACTACTTTAAAAATTTTGCATTTAGTAATCAGAAGGTTTACTACTTGGACAAGACAACAATTCAAGTGAGCCCCCACTTAATTCGCCTTATAAAAAACCGAGAGAATATTACAATTAAGGATGACCTTGACAAATACTTACTTCATTATGACCCTGGGGTAATTAGTAAGCGTGCAGAATTTAGAGCCTTGTCTTTACCAGAGCGTTGGGGAGAAGGAACCAATTTTAAATTACACCTCAATAATGAAGTGACAAATTATTTAACCAATCAACCATATGATCCATTTGCAGTTTGCGGAGCATTAAGAATAAAAATTGAAGAAATTGCATATAATCAGCTTCAGAGTAACGATGCTAAAACTGCTTTTCTAGCTACACATAAAACAAGGAGTAAATTAGAAAAAGCCGAAGAAATGGGAATTGTTTCACCCGAATCACATTATTTGCTCGGTATTATTTATAATGAAGGAATGCATTGGAAAGATAATCAGGATAATGTTTCACCAATAGCATCAAAACTTGAGAACTTGACAATTAAAAAATTGATCAAGGATGTTTTTTCTAACTAGTTACTCAGGAATGAATATAGTCTTTTCTATTACCCTATCTTCTGCGAAAGGATGTTTTGGATATCCGCTTTTATGAAAAACACGCGCCGCTGATATTCGAAAGCAAAAGCCAAAGGCCCTCTATCCTTCGTGAAATGACAGGTCACTTTAAAAAAATGTCTAATTTGATTAGAATCTAATCAAATAATTTCCATAAAATTCATCGTAGAATTCAAAATGTTTTTGTAATTTTGACAATTATGTCAAGGTAAAAATTTCAAGAAGATGAAAGAAACCTTTGGAGAATATATACATAAATTAAGAATAGATAACAATCTTACACTTACAAAGCTTGCCGCAGCGTTGGATATTGACCAATCAACATTATCAAAGATTGAAAACCATAAACGCAGTGTCCCAATTGAGGTTTTACCAAAACTTGCAACTTATTTCAAACTTGATTATAAAACACTAGAAAAGGAATTCTATAGCGAAAGAATTGCTGAAATTATCTTCAACAAGGAGGATTCTCCTGGTTTATTAAAACTAGCAGAGGAAAAGGCAACTTACTTTAAAACGCAGAAAACTTATCAAGGAACTATAAACTTCTGAAGATGCAAGGTGTTTCGTTATTCTCAAGTGCAGGAATTGCAGAAACTTATTTATCTCAAATAGGTATTAAGATAGTTGCAGCCAATGAATTGTTGAAGGAAAGAGCAGAACTTCATCGCTCCATCTTCCCAGAAACTAAAATGATTCAGGGAAATATCTTAAACGACCAAATATTCACGGAAATCTTAAGTTCATCTGGTAAGAAAATAGATTTCCTGTTAGCTTCACCCCCGTGTCAGGGGATGAGTGTTGCCGGGAAAAATAGAAATGTTTCTCAGATGCTTACAGATGAACGGAACTTTCTGGTTTTTAAAATCATAGATTTCATTCAAGATAAATTGCCAACTTATATCTTGATTGAGAATGTTCCTACATTTTTAAAATTGGAGCTACCATATAAAGACAGATTCTATAAAATTCCAGACCTATTAAGTGTACTTTTCAGGAATAAATATACCATTGAAGCTGAAGTTCTTGATTCATCAAATTTTGGAGTTCCACAAAAAAGATCAAGGGCAATAATAAAACTATATAAGAAAGGTCTTAGCTGGGAGTGGCCCTCAAAAGAAGAAATTGTGACTGTAAGAGATTCAATCTCACACCTTCCTAGCATAGAAGCTGGAGAAAAATCAGCGATTAAATGGCATTTTGCAAGAAAACATTCCGAAAACCACATAAAATGGATGAAAAATACTCCAACAGGGAGATCAGCATTCGAGAATGATAAATATTTTCCAACAAAACCTAATGGAGAAAAGATTAAAAGCTATATAACTACTTATAGAAGAATTAAATGGGATGAACCTGCTCCTACAATTACCATCAGAAATGATGCAATTAGTTCACAATTAAACGTTCATCCAGGAAGGAAGCTAAATGACGGTACCTATTCAGATGCAAGAGTTTTAACCCCCCTTGAATTAATGATATTATCATCATTGCCTGAAAACTGGAACATACCAGATAATACTTCAGAACTTCTGATTAGAAAATGTATAGGAGAATGTATTCCTCCATTATTGATTAAAAAAATTGTTTCTAAAATAAGTAATTGAAATGACTTTAAGGATTGATTCTCAAAAGTGGATCTTATATCGTCATATTAGGGATTTTGATTTATTATGCACGGTAGCCGAGTTTTTAAAGTCATATTCTAAAATGACAATTTCACGGGAAGAAAAAGCAAAATTGAACATGAAATTGAGGGACGTAGGTCTCTACTCAGAAAGAAACCCTGATATGCCTCTTGATGCTATAAATCACAAGATAAACCAGCTATCATATTATATGTTTGGCTATCAAAGTAAAATTGAAGGAGAAGATCGATTTTTATATAGTCCTTTAGGCAATCTACTATTAAAACATATCGAAAACAAAAATAAGACCTCCAAGATCTTTCTTACTATGCTTTGGGCAGTCCAGTATCAGCACCCTCATTCAGGTACAAATCCTAAATTTCAATTATTCCCTTTTCGATTAATATTTAAATTACTACTAGATAATCGATTAGGCTTTAAACTCTTTGCTTACGAGGTAGCTTATTTAATAGTTTTTATTGAGAATGTTACAGAAGGTATTTATGAGAATTTAGTAAAAAAAATCATAGAACTTAGAACCTTAAATAATGAGGAGTTAGCCGTTTTATTCGATCAAGATCGACACGCATATGTTAATTCTTCTTATGAATGGGATTATTATGTAAGCAACCTATTAGTAGGTGCTGGAATATTTCAAAAAAAACAAGGTGAACTTATTTGCAAACTTCAGCACGGAACCACCTCGACTTTTCGTAAAGTAACTAGAAATGAAGTAAATATTTCACCCGAGCTTATCAACCTTGTAATAAATTTAGAAGCTGAATATTCATACCTAGACAAGCCACTTATCCTTAACGATCCTGAGCGGTTGAAAATAGACGTTATTAAGGAGATTTACAGTTTCTATCCACGACTACTGCTTGAAGAAATTGGAGAAGCAGAAGATACCCTAAAACTTGAATTACTAAACCTCCCACGATTAATTGAACTTTATTCAAATAACAAAGATGGAGAGGAGGCTTATTTGTTTGAAGATGTATTAGTAAACGGATTCAATTTATTCTATAATGTAGAGGCAAAGAAAGTAGGGGGTGCCGGAAACACTGATATTGAATGTTTATACATAACGAAAAAGAAAAAATTTGCAGTTGATGCAAAATCAACCAAAAATAAGCTTTCAGGCATTAACTCTGGACGATTAGAGGGTCACCGAAATAAAATTGGAGCCGTCTATTCCATTGTTGTTACACCAAGATATGTTCCTGCAGTTCTACAAGACATTAAAACGAGTCCAATAGTAATAATAAGAGCAAGTACCTTCGCTGAATATCTATATAACTGCATTGACAATGACTTACGTGAGATAGATTATAATGATTTTGATGATATAATTGTTACTAATCTTGGTACTGATATAAGTAAGCGGATTTCAAACTTGACGATTGAACGATTTGCAACAAAAAATTAAAAGAAATTATGATCACTATTACAAGAGAGAATAATATGGATTTGATGGCTAGGTATCCAGATAAATACTTTGAACTAGCAATTGTTGATCCTCCTTATGGTATTCTAAATAAAACAAAAAGAGGGGGCGATCATAAGTTCAATATGAGTGAATATAGTATTTGGGATAAAAAGCCTGACGATAGTTACTTTAAAGAACTATTCCGAGTCTCAAAAAATCAGATTGTCTGGGGAGGAAACTATTTTGGCCAACTATGGGTTAAAAGTGAATATAATAGAGGTTTTATAATTTGGGACAAAAATCAACCAGAATCATTAAATAATTTTTCTATGGCAGAAATGGCTTGGTCATCTTTAGATAAGCCTTCCAAAATATTTAATTTTAGTGTCCGTAGAAATAAGAACAAGATTCACCCAACGCAAAAACCAGTTGAATTATATGATTGGCTCTTAAAAATGTATGCCAATCCGGGAGACAGAATACTAGACACACATTTAGGAAGTGGAACAATTGCTATTGCTTGTTATAAAGCAGGTTTTAGCTTAACTGCATGTGAGCTTAGCGAAAATTATTTTGCGAAAGCAATCGAAAAAATAAAAGAATTTATTCCTGAGTCTGCTATAAAATGTTCAAACGACTCATTCTCATTACTTGTTCCGAATAAAATGAAATCAGAGGATCCATTATTTAATAAATACTTAGAGCATGAGGAACAGCTCAAACTCTTCAAAGAGTCAAGAAAAAAATATGATTTATTAATTGCCGCGAGCGCTTAATGCTGCATATAAATAGATATTTTTAAAATCATATTATTATCCCTTAGACAATTAAATATAAACTTAAACTCCTATCTACTTTTATACAGTTTGGTAAAAAATGATTAAATCAATTTGCAAGCACATTTAAAAGCCCCACATGCCACCGTGACACCAAAGCTTTTAAAAGAGCTTGCAAAGAGTAAATCCTACATACCAAGACTCAAATATTTCTCACATCGGGACAATTTTAAAATAACACTGGCTATAACACGGACGGTATGTTTAATAGGCTTGTCACGGTTTTTGCTTAGCTCCTGCTCCCAAGACAAATTCGTAATGGTTCTTGCACCCGGACACGCACATCTGCACCCAATTAAAATATAGTATACCTTG
>JAVEZW010000236.1:0-5854 GCA_034002805.1 Bacteroidales bacterium
TGAAAATACCACTGTGTTTTTTCTTTTTCGGTTGGTACTCCTAAGGCAACTACCCTGCAAAATCTTGGGTTTAAACGTTCGGTAATAGTTTTTATAACACCTCCTTTACCGGCAGCATCGCGCCCTTCGAATATACATACAACTTTTAGCTTTTGTTGTTTTACCCATTCCTGCAACTTAATAAGTTCAATCTGCAGTTTGTACAACTCTTTTTCATAAACTTTGTTTTCGATCTTTTTATGATCTGTAACAGCCTCATAGTTTAGTTTTATAGAGTCTTTACTATTTTCTGCAGATACTTTTTTCTCTTTTTTGGCAGGTTTCTTTTCTTTCTTTTTTGACATGGCTATATTGATTTTATTGGTAATGGAGTTCTTTCTTAAAATATTGTTACTCGCTAAAAATCAATTAAATATACAAAAGATTATGGTTACAGTCAATGGGCTAAATAAAAAAAGAATGAAAGTGTAATATCTTTCATTCTTTTCATTCAGGTTTTAATCTTTTATTAGTAATCTAGAGGCCTGAAATTATAGTCGTTCGCTTTTAGTCGTAATACATGAGTTTTTAATCTATGTTTAAAATTATCAAAATCCTTTTGTTCGGGATTGCTCCATACAACTTCCGCCAATGCACACATGCGTGGTAAAGCCATATATTCAATCTGGTCTGGAGTGGTGATATATTCTGTCCATATATTTGCCTGTGCTCCCAGAATATGCTTTGCTTCTTTTTCGTTAAGCTCTGCAGGCACTGGTTCGTAATTATAAACCTTGGCGAGATCTGAAAAACCGCCAAAAGCTAAAGGCTCAGTCTTTGGATCGCCTTGATAATGATCAAAATAACAAATCGGATTAGGTGTCATAATTACATCATGACCCAGTTTTGCTGCGTGAATGCCTCCTTCGGTTCCTCTCCACGACATAACTGTAGCTTCGGGTGCTAATCCGCCTTCAATGATTTCGTCCCATCCTATGATCTTTTTATTGTTGGATCTTAAAAATTTCTCTATTCTTTTTACAAAATAGGATTGTAGCTCCAGTTCGTCTTTTAATCCTTCGTTTTTAATTCTTTGTTGGCATTTAGGACATTTTTTCCATGCAGCTTTTGGACATTCATCACCTCCAATATGAATATATTCGCCCGGGAAAAGAGCTGCAACTTCTATTAAAACATCCTGCATAAATTCGAATGTTTTGTCGTTTCCTGCACAGAATACATCATCAAAAACGCCCCAGGTTTTTTCTACTTCATATGGACCACCGGTACAGCCTAACTCAGGATAAGCTGCAAGTGCAGCCATGGCATGTCCCGGCATTTCGATTTCGGGAACAATAGTTATAAATCGATCAGCAGCATATTGAACAATCTCCTTTATTTCTTCCTGTGTAAAAAATCCACCATGTGGTATATTATCAAATTCTTTCCAGTTTTTGTCGATCATGGTTCCACTTCTTACAGAACCAATTTCAGTAAGTTTTGGATATTTTTTTATTTCTATTCTCCAACCCTGATCATCGGTTAAATGCCAGTGAAAAGTGTTCATTTTATGCATGGCCATTGCATCAAGGTATTTTTTAATAAATTCTTTATCAAAAAAATGCCGGCATACGTCGAGATGCATTCCTCTATATTTAAACCGGGGAAAATCAACAATTTTAACTGCGGGCACATTGTTTCCATACGAATTTATCCCGCCATCATCCTGTATTTTTAGTAGCTGAATGAGTGTTTGAACGCCATAAAACGCCCCATTTGCTTCTGATGCAACAATTATAACATTTCTTTTTGAAACGGTGAGCTGATATTCTTCAGCATGGTTAACCTGATTGCTATCTTTTATAAATATGATTGCGTTTTTGTGATTCGTTTTTTCGGATTCTTCTATTTCAAGCTCCACCTGCAACTGTTTTTTTATTTCTTGCTGAAAATATCGGGCTACTTGATTCAAATCCTTGTCTTGGTCTGTTATGATTATTGCTGTTTTTTCATTTATTGAAAACGAACCGTTTGAGAATTCAATACTTACTGGTTGCGGTATAATGAATAATTCGCTGGTGGTTACTTCTTGCTTACACGATAAGCAAAGGCAAATCACGAGAAGGATAAAGATGTTTTTCATGTTAGTGGTTGATTTTTGATAAAAAGTTTTTAATATGATTAATGGAGGTTTCTTTTTCTTCAATAAATCCCATATGTCCTGAATTTTCGAGAACAACAAGTTGGGAGTTTAAAGGCAATTTAATTTTTGGAACGATACTAATAAAATCAATTAAATTATCTTTTTTCCCGGCTATATAAAGAAAAGCAATTTGTGAATTAGCAAGCGATTCAGATAAATCAGGCCGCGACATCATGGCGTGTATATTAGCAATTATCCCATCATCAGGGGTTATGCCAACAATTGATTTGGCCCTTTCGATATAACTGGCAAAAGGGTTAACGTTTTCAGTTGCATAAGTATTCGGGATATTCACCGAAGCAATCAGGTTTTTTTTACCATCGCGAATTAATTCGATCTCCCGGATTCTGTTTTTTCGTTTTTCTTCTGAATCGCTGAAAGGATGAGAGTGAAACAAACAAAACCCTGACAACATCTCAGGATATAAGTGATGAAACATAAGGGTTAAATAACCGCCCATCGAATGACCTACAAGAACAAATTTTTTAATGTTAAGAGTTTCAAGCGCAGTTTTTATATGATTTGCTATTTGCTCCATGGTTTGTTTCTCGAAAAGTAATTCGCTTTCACCATGACCAGGAATATCAATGCAGATTACTCTGCAGGTTTTGCTTAAATCATGTACAAATTCAGTCCACACATCGAGCGACTCTAAGTATCCATGAAGAAGAACTACTACAAATCCCTTCCCCGAATCGGTATAGTTTAGTGGTTTGTTATTTAACAGGATGGTTTTTTTTGCTAAGATTTTATCCATTTCTGGGCCTCTTTGAGTGTATTAAAATCTTTAATTTCCCATCCCGATCCTTCCAATATTTTTCGGTATTTTTTATTAATTTCCAAAACCTGTTCATCAGTTGATACCACTGCTACTTTCATTTCTTTATTCCACTCAGCCTGCGCTTTATCCATAGCAGCAATCATTTCAATATCTCCTTTAGAAATAAAAAATCCGGTGATTTCGGTAAAATCAAAAATCTGATTATGAATATTTTCAAATTCAGAATTACTTATCAGGTAGTTATTTGCATCAATTAAATCTTGAGCTGTAACAATTCCTTTGAATTTTACATTAACAACCTTTTTACCCCATGTTATGTTAAATGTCATATAACTTACGGTTAAGAATTATTTATCTGATTTTTGCATTAATTTCTCTATTTCAGCAACTTCAAATGGGATTTTTTGCATAAGATCTATTGGTTTCACCCCAACCACGATGTCGTTCTCAATCCGAATACCAATATTCTCTTCAGGTATATACAACCCTGGCTCGCAGGTTAAAACCATTCCTTCTTCAAGTGTAATTGATTTATCTCCAACATCATGAACATCCAAACCAATAAAGTGAGAAGTGCCATGAGGGTAATATTTTTTTACCATTGGATGAGTTGGATCTTGATTTTCAACATCAGTTTTAGTGTAAAGCCCAAGTTTTATATGTTCTTCTTGCAGCATTAAATCAACTCTCTCATTTATTTGATTGATTGTAGTCCCTGGAGTCATAATAGAGATTGCTTTTTTCATAACACGTAATACTGCTTCATAGCATTCTCGTTGTCGAGGACTAAATTTGCCATTTACCGGAATTGTACGCGTGCAATCGGCAGCATAATTTGCATATTCGGCGCCAAAATCAATTAACAGCAAATCTCCATTTTTACATTCTTTGTTGTTTTCGACATAATGCAGCACACATGCGTTTTTTCCTGATGCAATAATAGGATTGTATGCATGCCCCGATGCTTTGTTCCATAAAAATTCATGGGTTAGTTCTGCTTCAATTTCGTATTCTTTTACACCAGGCTTTACAAAACGAAGAATTCTGAAAAACCCTTCCTTTGTAATATCGCAGGCTTTTTGCATTAATTCAATCTCTTCATGTTCTTTTTTTAACCTCATTTTTTTCATAATTGGTGCCAGACGCTCTATTTTATGAGCTGGAAACTCAGATTTTAGCTGATTTAAAAACCGGTCATCAGCAGAGGGCACATCTGCTTTAAACTTTGGATTTTCGTTCAGGTTTAAATAAATGTTTTCGGAACAGATAGCCAGTTCTCTAAAAACAGAATCGAACTCTGAAAGATATTTGATATTGGTTATACCTGAAGTTTCAAAAGCTTCTTCCTTATTATATTTATGACCTTCCCAAACGGCAATTTTTTCGTTGCTTTCGATTATGAATAGAATGGTTCGTAATTCTTTATTTGGGTGGTTTGGACATAACGTAAGAATTGTTTTCTCCTGATCAATGCCGCATAAATAAAACAGATCGGAGTTTTGTCTGAAAGTAAAATACTGATCGCCATTTCTAGGCATCTGGTCGTTCGAATGAACTATTACCAGTGAGTTTGATTGGATTTCTTTAATGAGTTTTTTACGATTTCTTTCAAAGAGTGAACTCTTTAGCGGTTCATATTTCATAACTTAGAACAATTTTAAATTAGCTTATAGCATTGAAAATGCTGTCAGAAGCAAATATATTTGTATATATCACAAAAAACAAAAGATTCTGCAAGTTAAGTAATTTCTATAAAAATTTAATTCTATGGGTACGTTTTTCAATTCATCTATCGGGCAAAAATTTTTCATGAGCATAACTGGTATATTTCTCATGTTATTTCTGCTTGTTCATCTTACAGTTAATTCCCTGTTGCTTTTTGGTGATGGAGAATTATTTAACCTGGCTGCAAATTTTATGTCGGGTAATCCGATCATGAAAATTATTGAACCAGTTCTGGCTCTCGGATTTATTCTGCATATTTTTTATGCGAGTTATATTACTCTAAAGAACCTTTCTGCACGACCACAGAAATATAAAGTTGCTAACAAAACAAAAGCAAGCTGGGCATCAAAAAACATGTATATCCTGGGAGGTCTTGTTTTAATTTTTCTTGTACTTCACCTTATCAACTTCTTCTGGAAAATAAAATTCGGGACCATTTCAACAATTTCATACGATGGAGGAGAAACAGAACTGCATGATGTGTATAATCTTGTAGCCGGGTTATTTAAAACATGGTGGTGGTATGATGCAATTTATGTGTTGGGAGCGATTTTTCTTTTCTTACATTTAACACATGGGTTCTGGTCTGCCTTTCAAACCATTGGCTGGGATAATGAAAAATGGATTGCAAGGATTAAAACCATAGGCTACATCTATGCAATTATTGTAGCAGGCGGGTTTGCATTTATACCTTTGTTTTTCATGATAAAATATGCTTTGTAGTAATTTCCGATAACAGTAGCAAAATAAAGATATGAGTAAATTAAATTCAAAAATACCCGAAGGTCCGTTGGCCGAAAAATGGTCAAGGTACAAAGCTACCCAAAAGTTGGTTAGTCCGCTAAACAAGAAAAAGCTTGACATTATTGTTGTAGGTACTGGAATTGCCGGAGCACCTGCTGCTGCAACACTCGCTGAGCTAGGTTATAATGTTAAATCATTTTGCTTTCAGGATTCTGCCCGACGTGCTCACTCTGTGGCTGCTCAAGGAGGCATTAATGCAGCAAAAAATTACAAAAGCGATGGCGATAGTGTTTACCGTTTGTTTTATGATATGATAAAAGGGGGTGACTTTCGTGCTCGTGAAGCGAATGTTTACCGTGCAGCCGAAGTAAGTAACGGAATAATTGATCAGCTTACTGCTCAAGGTGTTCCTTTTGCACGTG
>JAVEZW010000237.1:0-5828 GCA_034002805.1 Bacteroidales bacterium
TATTTTTTACCATTAACGATTAAGTTTTCAGCATCAAATTCAACTTTACCTTCGAAACGGCCTTGTGTTGAATCGTACTTTAACAGATGAGCTAAAGTTTTGGTGTCAGTAAGATCGTTTATTCCTACTATTTCTAATTCGGGTCTTTCTAATACAATTTTAAACACATTACGTCCAATGCGCCCAAAACCGTTGATTGCAACTTTAATTTTTGACATATCTTTTTGTTTTAGTTGTTTTTAGATTATTAAAAATCAAAATTAATTATAAATACTAAATTTCTCAAGTTATAATCAAGAATTGTTCTAAATAATGAGGCTGTTATTCATAATAGATTAAAAATAAGCACGTTCATTTTGTATGTTTAATAACCCATTAAAAAACAAAAATTTGTTTTTGCGTCGTTTAAGGTATTCGGGAGATAGTTGTTGAGCATTAACAACTTTTCCTAACCGGTAAGTAATAAACAAGGTAAAATAGAATTGCTGATTATCATCAACAGCCATTATTTCAAGATCTTCAAGATAGGCCTGAATCATTACTCCTGCTTCAAGAGCATGGATTATATTTTCCTTCTGACTAAATTCGAAGTTAAATCCTCCTTTGGCAAAAAGTCCGGGAACAATTGTAATTTCATTAAATCCTTTGAAAAAAGATGCTTTACCATTTATATCGGCTGCGGTATGTATTGCTGGATTGAATTTTTCTTCGCGAATACCAAAAACAGAATCGTTTACCGGGTAAAGAATTTCATAATATACAGGTTTTCGAAAGGCGATTGATGGCCCGACTGAATAAAAGTAACGAACAGCCACAGACTTTAAATCACGTTTTACAAAGAGTTCATTTTGTTTTCCATAACCAAAACGAAGGTCAAAAACACTATTTAACTTACCAAAGACAAATGATTCGGACGAAAGAAATGATGCATTGGATGAGTTAACTTCTTTTGGGTGTTTTAAAACGGAAAAATCAGTTTCGTAAATATGTTTTTCGAAAACATTTATTCTGCTGCCATAACGATATCCTAATCCCCAACCATTCGAATTCAGATTTAAGGCAATGGTCTTTTCGTTTCGGAAAAATATTTTGGGCATATCATCTGATAATTCTTGCGGATATGCTGAAGAAACAAATAAAAAAAAGAATAAAAGAAGAAGTGATTTAGAGTATTTCATAAAATAAAAAATCCGTCCCAAATGTAAATATAATTAATTTGAGACAGATACGAAGTACACACTCAGTATATTGTTCCTTAAAAAATAGAGTTAAATCTATACTTTTTCAGATTGCTCAGTTTGAGCCTGGCTGTATGCCGGGCAATCTTTACTTTTGCATGAACTCATCACCGATACAACAAATAATGCCAAAACTAAAGCAATTACTATTTTTTTCATATAAAGAAGATTAAGAGGTTTATTTTATTTATGGTTCGCTTTATTATCAATCCAAAACTAACAAAAAAAAACAAATTTTAAAATTTAATACTTTGATAAAACTTTACTTTGTAACAAAATATTGTATCAAGATTTTGTAATGCTATTTACTTATAATAATAAATATAGTTACTCAATTTTGACTAACATCTAAAAAGCTTTGATGAATTCAATCTAAATGATGCTAATTTAAAAACAAGAATAAAATTACACAATCGAAATTCAAAAATCAACCATTTGTCAATCATTTTTATAAAACAACTTACAAATTGTTTTGTTAAAAAATTAAGCCTTTGGGTTCGTTCCAAAGGCTTAATTTGTAATGATTAATTATTTTAAAACAGGTATACGACCTGGTGTCCATGGCGCTTTGGCTGCATCGAGTTTTGTCTCTAAAAGTTTAATGTCTTTAGTGGCTATCTCTTCAATTCTTTTTAATAATGGAGGAAATTCCTCGTTAATTATTTCAAACGACTTTGTCGAAGTACTGGTAATTGGAGAACTCGAATTGATTTGAGCCTCAATAATGTAGTATAATCGCTGTGTTAAAGGCACTGCTTGCGGAGGAATTTCTTCATCGCTTGCTTTTGCAGTTAATCCTTCAAATTTTATTCTTATATCATTGAGTTCTGCTTCAATTTTCTCTGCTTCGGTTATTAATTCCATACCTGCAGCAGGAGTAGCCAAAACAGCTTGTTTAATAATATTTACTCTTTCAATAAGTTCTTTATTTAACTCAACTGTGCCAGCCATAACTCTTGTAAGCTCAGCAACTTTACGCTGAAATTCCACCATTTCCTTTTTGTTGGGTGCTGGGATTGTTGCATTATTTAAAGAAACAGCCTTAAAAGATTGTGGTGAAACCAACTCTTTAACTTCGTTTTTAGTTACCATGCTTAATGAAATTTTATAATTTCCGGGCATTACCATCCATGAACCTCTGTTTTCTTTTAGAGGATCAAATTTTTTATCACCCACTCTTAGCGGAAAAGTAGCAGCGTAATTTAAATCCCAGGTAATTCTGTTTATACCTTTCGAAGGTGATTTTGTAATTTTTCGAACTACAAAACCTTGTTCATCAGTTATAGTAAAGATGAGGTAAGGAGCAATTTCTTTCGATTCAACTTCTAGCTCTTTCCAGGTAGGTTGCGGAATAGGTTTTCCTTCTTTAAATAATTCCTTTTCTTTTTCTGTGCGAATCTCTTTTTGAGTTTTCGGTACATCTTTTAAGTAATACGTAAATGTAGCTCCGAAAGGAGGGTTTTCTCCCAGATACTCAGTTGATCCCTGACCATATTTATTACTTGTCTGGAAATACATTAGGGCATCTTTTACAGAGAAAATATGAGCGTCTTTCTCAACAAGTGAAGGTTTTACCTCACGTAAAGCAGAATAGTTGTCGAGAATATAAAATCCACGGCCAAATGTTGCTGCTACCAAATCTGATTCTCTTGTTTGTATTGCCAAATCTTTAACTGCTACCGATGGAATGCCTGATTTTATCTGAACCCAATTTTCTCCTCCGTTATACGAAAAATAAACCCCAAATTCGGTACCTGCAAATAGCAGATCAGCATTGATATTGTCTTGCTCAATGGTGTGGATAGTACCATTATCATCAAAACCCTGTGTTATACTTTTCCATGTTTTACCCTTATCAGTACTTTTAAGCAGATAAGGTTTAAAATCATCACGTAGAATATTATCGAACGAAACAAATACAATGTTTTCATCAAAACGCGAGGCGTAAATATCGCTAATATAAGTATTTGCTGGAACTCCGGGAAATGATGTTGCTTTTCTCCAGTTTTTACCACCATCTTCAGTTACCGATAAAACCCCATCATCAGTACCAGCATAAATTAAACCTTCTTTTACCGGTGATTCATCTAGTGAAACAACCATTCCATATAATGATGTTGATACATCTTTTGCAACAGCATCAGCACTCCAGTATTTGCCCATTACAGGCCATGTATTACGATCAATATTTGCAGTTAGGTCATTGCTTATTACTTCCCAGGTATCGCCTCTGTTTTCACTTTTAAATAAAACATTTGCTGCTATATAGAGTCTTGTGTTTTTATGCGGACTAATAATAAAAGGAGTATTCCAGTTCCATTTATAAGTTAATTCATCTTTGCCCGGCATGGGTTTTATATAAACTGTTTCGTTACTTTTTTTATCAAATCGATACATATTTCCGTATTGATATTCGGAATACACAATATTTGGATCAACAGGATCTACTCTTGTCCAGAAACCATCTCCGCCAATTGTTACAATCCATTCGCCTTTTGTAACACCATCGGAACTGAAATTACGTGATGGACCTCCAAAACTGTTATTGTCTTGTGTTCCGCCAAATACATTATAAAAAGGATACGAATTATCGACTGTTACTCTATAAAACTGAATAACTGGTAAATTTTGAACATGTCGGTAATGCTGTCCGTGGTCGTAGGTAATATAAACGCCGCCATCGCCTCCAATCATAAAATTATCAGTGTTTTTGGGATTTATCCAGATTGCATGGTCATCAACGTGTCGTTTGTTCAAACCTACTGACTCCCATGTTTTACCGCCATCATATGTAACGTGAGTAACTGTTTCTACTGAAAATACTTTGTTAACATCTACCGGATCGCAATAAATTTCGTTATAATACTGGCCTTGTGATGTATGATCGCTCATTTTTTTCCATGATTCGCCTCTGTCGGTTGATTTATAAAACCCACCAGCATCGTTTGCTGCTTCAATTATTGCATAAATAACATCTGGATTAACAGGAGAAATAGCTATTCCAATACCTCCCATATCTTCGCCTGGTAATCCCGATTCGAGTTTTCTCCAGTTTTTACCTGCATCGGTTGATTTATATATTGCTGTTTCGGGGCCGCCACCAATTTTTGTATGAACATGTCGTCGTCGTTGTTCCGATGTAGCATAAAGCACATCAGAGTTACGAGGATCCATAATTACATTGTTAATACCAGTATGTTCGCTAATATTGAGTACTTTATTCCAGGTTACACCACCATCAGTGGTTTTGTATAAGCCTCTTTCACCACCTGATCCCCAAGCCGAACCTTCGGCAGCAACATAAACGATATCGGTATTTCTCGGATCAATAGCAATCATACCTATTTGGCGTGATTCTTTTAATCCCATGTTTTTCCATGATTTACCTCCATCAACGGTTTTATAAACCCCATTTCCATATCCAAGTGCCCGCTGGTGATTATTCTCTCCGGTACCTATCCAAACTACATTCGAATTAGTTGGATCCATTGCCATGCATCCAATCGAGTATGTTCCATAATTGTCGAATATCGGTTCGAAGGTAATTCCATTATTCATGGTTTTCCAAACATGGCCTGATGCAACAGCTACATAATATTCGAAAGGATTGGCTGGGTTTACTGCGAAATCAGCTATACGACCGGATGTAAAGGCTGGTCCAATATTTCTGAATTTTAAACCGCTTACCAAATCTGACTTAATTACTGATTCTTCTTTTTTGGGTTCTTTCTTCGAACTCTCTTTTTGTCCATAGATAGTAACCGATGATAAAAGCATTGTCGTTACCATTAAAATGGAGAGGATTGTTTTGGTTTCAATCCACAGGTAATTGTTGTTTTTCATAGTGTTTTGGTTTGAAATTTTGGGTTAGATAATTAATAAAACCAAGGATCAAGTTATTTATTTAAGACAATATAATCCAGTAAAAGTTTAATAAATAGCTACAAACAAAAAATCCTTTAGAATGGTCTAAAGGATATTATAAAAAAGTAGGCTATAATTACTTTGGTAATCTGAATTTATAGTCAACAGAGAATTTGCCTTTCGAAATAGAAGCCAGTTTCCCTTTTAATAATCGCTTTTTAATTGGAGAAACTTTATCGGTGAACATTACTCCCTCGGTGTGATCATATTCATGCTGAATAACCCTGGCTGCCATTCCTTCGAACCACTCATTGTAATGATTAAAATGCTCATCATAATAATCAAGACGGATTTTTGCTGGTCGGCCAACTTCTTCTCTAATAGTAGGAATGCTTAGGCATCCCTCGTTTTGCGAAATGGTTTCGGTTGAAGTTTCAACAATTTTAGCATTAATAAACACTTTTTTAAAATTCTTTAGTTCTGGATTTTCATCTTCTAAAGGTTCACCATCAATTACAAATAAGCGAATTGACTTGCCAACCTGAGGCGCAGCTAATCCTAAACCATCCGAATGATACATGGTTTCCCACATATCTTCGACAAATTGCTTAAGCTCGGGGTAATCTTTATCAATGTTTTCTGCCACCTTTCTAAGTACTGGTGAGCCATAAATCATAATAGGATAAATCATTTTCTTTACTATTTTTTTCTTTCTAAATACGATTG
>JAVEZW010000238.1:0-5821 GCA_034002805.1 Bacteroidales bacterium
ACGAAACAAGCTGTTCTTCAGTCATCTAATACAAAGAAAAAAGGAAAAGTATTGGTTCTTGGCAGTGGATGGTTGCTCGATTGCCCTATTAATGAGCTTTCACAAAATTTTGACGAAGTAATTCTGGCCGATATTATTCATCCAAAACAAATCGTAAAAAAATACAAAAAACTTCCAAATAGATCTTTCTTAAAAGCTGATTTAACGGGAGGTTTAATCGAATACATTCATAAAAATATTAAACCCGGCAAAAAATATTTGTTACGCTCAGTATTATCCGAAATCAGGGCTTTTTCGTATTCAATACCCGAAGAGATTGATTTTGTAATTTCTCTAAATATCTTAAGTCAGCTAAGTATTATCATTACTGATTATCTAAAGAGAGTTTCTACTTTTTCCGAGACCGAATTAAACGAAATCGCAGCCGTTATTCAGCAAAATCATATTAATAGCTTGCCGAAAGACAAATGTATTTTAATCTCTGATTTCGAGGAAGAACTTTACGATGAAGATGATAGGCTGCTCGGTGTAAATCCATTGATTTTTGCTGATCTGCCAAAAGGAAACTCACCTGAAAAGTGGCAATGGAAATTCGATTCGTCCATGACCTACCGTGATGATATAAAAACCTATTTTAATGTAATTGCCATTGATTTTTAATGATTAAGCTGATGGAAACAAACTGGAAAATGGTGATTACCGATCTTGATGGAACACTTCTTAACGATAACCGTGAAGTAAGTCTAACTGACTTAAAAAGTCTTTATTGGTTAGGCGAAAATAACATCCTGAGAGTAATTGCCACAGGTCGTAACTTTTATTCACTAAATAAAGTTATAAAACCATCCTTTCCTATCGACTATCTTATCTTCTCATCCGGAGCTGGTATTTATGACTGGAAAAACAGGAGATTACTTCATTCAGAAAAAATTGATAAAAAAGAGGTAAAAGAAATTACCCGAATCCTTATTACCCACCGTATAGATTTTATGGTACACAAAACCATTCCCGACAATCATCATTTTTTATTCCATCGGGTGTCTGAAAACAATCCTGATTTTGAACGAAGAATTGAAGTTTATAAAGAATTTGCAACACCATTAAATCCAAACCTTGAAAATTACAATGATGCATGCCAGATAATTGCTGTATTACCAAATAATATTGAGCTTTTTAAAGAGCTCACTACAAAATTTACCGACCTAAAAATAATCCGAACCACTTCTCCATTAGATGGAGAATCGATATGGATGGAAATATTCCCTGAACACGTTTCGAAAGGCCAAGCAATTGATTGGTTGTGCAAAAAACTAAAAATATCAGCCGATAAAACTATCAGTGTTGGCAATGATTACAACGATATTGATATGCTCGAATTTACAGGACATAGTTACATTGTAGCCAATGCGCCTGCTGATTTACAAAAAAAATTCCCGGTGTGCAGCAGCAACCAGGATCACGCATTTAGCGATGTAGTAAATCGGTATTTTGATATTGGGTTTTAAGTTAGTCTTTTTGAGTTTTGTCCATTATAAATAAAACTTCTATTTTTCAGTTTTTTGCCCCTCCCCTAAAGGGTGAAAACTGAAAAATCAAGCTGTTCCCTTTAGGGATTAAGGGCAATACAGATTGATTTTTCAATAATTTTAAATTAATTTCCTACTTAAAAAATGCTTCTTTGCCAGGATAATTGTACTTTTCCTTAGCTACCATTTGCGAAAAAATATAATACTTTACTTCGGCATCGGTGCAAATATCACCACTCGCATTAATTAATTCGGTATAAATAGTAGCTAGCTTCCGGCTATGCTCAACCAGCTTAGCTCTAATAGTTAAATTTCCCTTATTTGCCTCAACAGCTTTTCTGAAATTTACATTTATGTTTGCTGTTACTCCAGCAGTTTCAAGTTTAATATAAAGTAACCAACTGGCAATTTCATCTAATAAAGTAGTTTGAATGCCACCATGTAATATATTTCCGTATCCTGTAAGATGCATTTTTGGTTCCCAATCGCAAATAACCCATTCACCATCTTCGTAAAATTGCATTTGAAGACCTAAGGAGTTTTTTGGTGAACATCCAAAGCAATTATATCCATCAATATAGGTAAATGGATTTTTTATTTTTTTCATAAATCAATAACTTGATTAATACTCAAATGATCGTCCCGTAATTGATTCAACCGGAACCTTTATAATAAGGATATTATCCACTGCGGGTTTTGAATATTCGAAATCTTTATCAGAGTAATTTTTCATGAAAATATTTAATCCCTTTAATTTTTCGTCATAGTCATCAACAAATAGAGCATGACCATTTATGAGTACGCTTCTGTATGCAAATCGCCATGAGCAAGCTACGTGTTCGTGCCGGGCAAATAGTTTATGATCGGTATCAAATTCGATACAAACCTTGTTATTATGTTTCAGAATATCAACCTTTTTGCCCTCTTTAGCACAATGCAGCCAAACAGTTTGATCCTCGTATCCAAAATTCATAGCCAACACATATGGCGAATCAACATCAACCATTCCTACTCTGCAAATTTTGCATTTTTTAATAATCGTTTCGAGCTCATCCAGCTCAACAATATCTTTAATTGCATTATCTCTCTTTGCCATAATCAATTCATTATTAATTTATTCGATTGTAAGATCTTATTTTATTGATTGTTTATTAATTCTCTTTTCAAGTTGCTCCTTAAGCCATTTTATGGCTTCCTCCTCTTTTGTAAACAGTCGTGTAGGCACTTTTGGCCGACTGAACGTTAAAAACAGATTCGCAAAGTTACTCGATATTCTTGATTCAACAAGTATTGCCTGACCTGCAACATGAGGCCGAAACTGTGCTGCTGCATATTCTCTGGTTTTTGAATCAACAAAAAAGAGTTTTCGCACATCAATTAGGTTTGCACACAAACGATCACCATTCCAGGTATCGCCCACTTTGGTCATTTTTTCTAGCGTATCCATATCGAGTGTGCAATTTTCGAGAGCTATATATTTGTATATCTGATCATCGCCCTGAACAACTTTTAATCGGTTGTTAACTATTGTACTTTGCATAGCTGTATAAATTAGAATTATTCATCTAATTTATTTAAAATATAGCTTAGATTGCTAAAATTGAATAAAATTCTCGAAATCATTTTTTAACAAGGCAGATAGTAAAAACCAATAAAAAGTTTCAATAAAACTTTATGGACTAAAGTCCATATATTTAATACACTCCATAAACCTAGCCTTAAGGCTAGGTTTATTCAAGCTTTTATGAGGATTGGGCTTTAACCCTCAAAACATTACCTAACTCTTTTAACTTATGAAAAAATGCTGCCTTTGCCATTCGAAAAGTGCAACAGCCAATGCATGCGACACATTCATTGAGGTATTATGGCCAAAAAGCGGAATATGAACAATAAGATCAGATCGATTAAGAACATCGTTATCTATTCCTGCGCTCTCATTGCCAACAATTATCGCAACCTTTTGAGGTAAATGCGAGATAAAAATATTTTCTGAATCGCTCGAAGTTTCTACTGAAACAATTTTATAATCTTCGGGTATTTTATTAAAAATTTCAGAAGTTGGGCAAATTTCCCAGGGCATTGAATCAAAACTTAAACCGGCAGTTTTTCGAACCTTTGAAATTCTTATATTTTCATCGTCAGTGGCAATAATTACCATTTTACAGCCGGCATTGTCAGCCAGTCGAATAATATTACCAATATTTTCAGGTGTTTTTATCTGGTAAGCAATAACAATAGTAGGATTGTTAACTAATACATCAGCTTTTTTAAAAAGATTCTTTGAATGGATTGTTCTTTTTTCCATAAAATTAATTGGTAACTACACAATCCATTTTTACATCAAACTCGTTTGTTGGAACATGTTCAACAAATTGAAAATCAAAACACACACCTACTTTAAAAGCTTTTGTCCCTTTTAATAACTTATCATAATAAGCTTTTCCACGGCCCAGCCGGTTTTTATTATTGTCGAATGCCACTCCGGGAACAACAACCAAATCAATATTTTCAACAGAATCAGTGTACAATTTTATTGGTTCCGATATTCCAAATGAGCTGCCAGCTGACATACTTTGTGTTCCGGTAAACTCTCTAAGTTCAAGTTCATCGCCTTTAACCGAAGGCAATACAAATCTTTTTTCAGGATACCATTTTAAAATAAAATCATGCGTATTTACTTCGTCATCCATCGACCAGTAAGCCATAACAATCCGTGATTTAGCAAACTCCGGAAGCTTTTCCAATGTTTCGAAAATCTTAATCGATTTTACTTTCTTCTCTTCGAAAGAATATTTCTTTTTTACCTCTTTTATTTGTTTTCGAAGTTCCTTTTTATCCCGATCAATCATAATTCAGTTATTTATTGTATTTAAAACAAATCGTTAAACAATAAGTTTATACCCCTTGCCATGAATATTTAATATCTGAATCGAAGGATCATCTTTTAAATATTTACGCAGCTTTGTAATATACACATCCATGCTGCGTGCATTAAAATAACTATCTTCCTGCCATATTGTTTTAAGAGCAAAATTTCGCTCAAGAACATTGTTTTTATTATTGCACAACAATTTAAGCAGCTCCGATTCTTTGGTGGTAAGTTTTAATTGCTTTTTATTGTGTTCGAGGATTTGTTTCTGAGAATCAAAAATATACTCGCCAATCTGATAGGTTTCGTTAATTTCGGAGTTATTATTTGTACTTAACCTTCGCAGAATAGCTTTAATCCTAAACATGAGTTCTTCCATGCTAAAAGGCTTGGTAATGTAATCATCGGCTCCGATCGCAAAACCTTCGAGAACGTCTTCTTTTAATGATTTTGCCGTTAAAAAAATGTATGGCATCGCGTTATTTATTTTCTTTATTTCGCGAGCCAGCGTAAAGCCATCCATCTTAGGCATCATCACATCAAGAATACAAATATCGTATTTGTTTTTCTTAAACCCGGCCAGCGCAAGCTCCCCATTTACAAACAAATCGGTTTTAAATCCTTTAGCAATAAGATATTCGCGCAATAACGTACCGAGATTTTCGTCATCTTCGGCAAGCAGGATTTTTATGTTAGCTTCTTCCATTGTGTATATTATTAGTTGGAATAAATATTTTAAATGTTGTTCCTTTTTTCAACTCCGACTCAAGAGTAATCTGGCCTCCATGCTCTTCAACCATCTTTTTGACATAACTTAATCCCAGTCCGAAACCTTTTACGTCGTGCAAATTACCTGTAGAAACGCGGTAAAACTGATCAAAAATCTTTTTCTGGTCTTGCTTTTTTATGCCAATTCCATTATCCGAGACAGATATATCAATCCCAGACTTGTTATCACGGGTATTAATCTTTATCTCGGGCTGGTCTTTGCAATATTTAACCGCATTATCAAGCAAATTAAAAATGATATTTGTAAAATGTACCTCATCAACTTGCGCTATTGATCGCGAAGCTTCAAGTTTTTTTTCTATTGATCCATTACGATTAACAACCTGAATTTCAAAATTATGTACCACGTTCTCAATCAGTTTATGCACATCTAACTCGCGCAATTTAAGCTTAATCTGACCCTGATCAAAAAGGGCTGTTTTTAGCACTTTTTCAACCTGATAACTTAATCTTTTGCTTTCATCTTCGATAATGCCTGATATGTAATCAATATTTTTACTTTCCATAGGCACACCTTTATCTTTTAAAAGCTGCGAAGCCAAAGAAATGGTTGAGATAGGTGTTTTTAACTCATGTGTCATGTTGTTTACAAAATCATTTTTTATTTGCGAAATACGCTTTTGCTTAAACATGATAT
>JAVEZW010000239.1:0-5792 GCA_034002805.1 Bacteroidales bacterium
CCTCCCATCTGAAGCGAAGGGGCAATTAAACAAATTCGTTTCGTTGCGGAATTCATATCAGTTTTCTTTCTTGCCTGATTAAGTCTCCTAATTCAACACTCGTTAGAAATTCTACATCAGGCCATAACTTCATAATCGAAGATAACAATTCATCTAATAATTTCAAGTTATCCATCCTGTTTTTTTCTTCAATTCGTCCAATATAGTTTACCCGATGTGTACTAATCGTGGCTGGTTTGCCCCACCGAAAAGCCCACTCAATACTTTTCAAACATTTTTCAATTGGCTGTGTGTTATTCCCATTCGAAAAAATAGCAGGTTCGAACATCGCATTTCGGGTTAAATATATCTGGTTGAATTTGTTTTTCATTCCAATATAATGAAAATGCTTTTGAAATTTCCCATTCCCCAATGGCTCGTATTGTAAACGTTCTCCCAGAATATATTTCACTCCCTTATCGCACAAAACTTTTTCCAATGAATTATTGAAAGGACCATTGGTTGGTACAAAATAGGGTGATTTATATCCCCACAATTCTTCAAACAAATCCAAACCCTCGGTCAGTACATCTTTCATATATCCCACATCTTCAGGCATATCTAAATCAAAAGCTGCCTGAAAATCACCTAAAAACTCTTTATTAGGACCAATATGTATTGCTGTAATTTCGTTTTCGAAAGTTTTGTGCACAGCTTTGTTACCCGACTGCAGTGCACGCAACCATCTTTGTGCATTCAAATGCTCACGCCCATGAAAAATAGGAACAAAAAGTCGGTCGGAAATGCCTTGCTTGTAAAGTTCAACTACTTTATCGGAATTTGGATAACAGTTTAAAGTTTTTGTAAAAGGCTCATAAAAATACTGTTGAAAATTACTCTCTTTAATTTTTGCAAAATCTGGATTAGCAACAATATTTACAGCCGTAAAAACCGGATGTCGCCCCGTAACATCCTTGTATTTTTTTAAAATATCAAAAAGAGCCGATAAATCATCATTCGATTCGAGCGCATCGTAAAGATTAAATGGCTGATTACTAATATCAAAACCAGCATTCATCAAGTTATCACGACATACTTTAGAAGGTATCCTTATACTACCCCAATCGTCAGATTCGAAAACAACAATTTTTCTGTGTGTTGACCAACCCGGAATATTAATGGCATTACGCATTAATCTACTCGCTAATTGCATTTTCGCCTTCAATTAACCTGACAATTCCTTTGTTGCAGTCTCTCCACTACCAAGTCTACCATCCACTCGCAAGGATCAAATTTCCCCTCATGCCATTGCATATCTTTATCCCAATAGCCTGGGCATTTGTCATAGCCTGCCTGCACAAAACCATAGCTTACTTCCACCACTTTAGGAACGGCATTGTCAAATATAAAATCGAGCGCAACACTCTGTCCACCCAATTTCCTTGCAATCTCGAAAGCTAATTTTATGGTGCTTTCATCAAACAGATGTTTTTCATATTTAATATTTCCGCTTCCCGAAGCTCTGAAATCATTTGCTCTTACCATTCGTTTAATAGCAAAAGCTTTGTTATGAATTACAATCACTCTGATATCCGAATCGTTATTGGGTATAAAATCCTGAAAATAAACATAACCTCGTTCCCTACCTGCAACATGAGCAAATTTGGTAGGATAAACAAATCGTACCAAGCCCTTTACTACATTCAGAAAACCCGACATGCCAAGTTGATATTTCCGCCAACGTTCTTTCAGTCCACCAACAGCATCGTTCTGCGAAAAACCTCTTGCAAAAGCTCTTTGAACAAGAGCCTTAGCTTGTCGTTTTGTATATACCAGCTTCACATTAGCCGAACCAGCTCCACCACGTAATTTAAACACTTTAGGGAAACTCGTAGTTTTAATCCATTCGATAGCTGATCTTTTATCATAAAAAATATAAGAACCCACTAAAGGGATATTCAACGACTCAAAAAGGTATTTCTGTCCAACTTTATCATCAAAATGCCAACTTGTTTTAAAATCGGGAAAAACAATTTTACCTGATAAGTCTAAAGAAAATAAAAGTTGTTTTGCAAAAAGTATATCTTTTGAGTGCATATGACTATGATGCCACATTAAAGCATCACAATCTTTAAGCTCATCTATTATATTCGACGAATAACAATTTACAAGCTTATAAGATATTTCTTTCTCTTTGCAATATCTTATCCAACGTTCTCCAAAAGCATCTTTACTGGAATGAATTGCTATCATAGATTAATCGTTTTTAAAATTAACATACCCTTCCCAACCAGGCGAAGCCTTTGCTTTAGTAGCAAATTGAGCTAAATCACTCCGTTGTATAGGTGTATAATTATATGTCAAATCTACATTTTCATCTTTAATGATTGTTTCTAGTTCATTCAGCATTGCAATTCGTGTTGTATCAAATCCCATTAGCAATGCCATGGCTATATCATTCAAGCCCGAATGATTGCAAAACGAAACTACTCCTAACTCAAAAGGCTCAGGTCGTAAAGGTCCATCACCCTGTCCTCCAACAATTCCATCGCAAAGGCTGAAGTGTTGACGTTGGGGAGTCTCCATGATTTTCCCATCGGCACTTCCATAGAGCGCTATCACATTCAAATCGAGCACCATACGCCAGGTAGTATCATTCCCATACCAGGCTGCTCCTAAATGGTGCACTGCTTTCGGTCGTGATAATCGCCATAAAACAGTTGTAAACTTGCGAGTCAACCAATATACATTCTCACCTTGATGACGATTGGCAAAATCAAGACTTCTTTCAGCCAATGTTCGAAAAAAGTTTTTATCTGGATAACAATCTCCACCTGCTGCAATACTTCCAATACGATGATGAGGAAGAAAATCCTTATCACCATTTACACCAACAAGATTTTTTAAGGCCGCTGTAATGCCGGTTTTTTGATGCGATTTAACTTTTGGCACCGAAATAACAATATCAGCTTCAAAAAGCTCTTTGGTAATGCAGTATTTATGTACACCGGGACGGTGCGATTCGGCTAAACGATCGGGATGATAATCATTTACCCGAAACAAATTCTTTTCGGCAGTTGTAATGGGCTCCAAATAACTTTTCGTACCCAAATCGAAAATTACATATTCCGAAAGGGGATTTCGGTCTTTCACGGGATTATTTTTATCAGGGTTAAATACACGGCGACGAAAATCTTTAACACGAACAGGAATATTGAATTTTTCAGACAAATCAACAATTCTTGCTATTAAATTGTTATCAACAACTTTATCCCAATTACAACCTTGTATGGGCGCATCGCCAATTAAAACTGAACTTGGCTCACACTCCAAAACCACCCTAAGCAAAGCCAACAAGAAATTAGTATTCGTACGCAAACAAATTTCATCTGTTTCGTTGGATGAATGTTTTACCCAATTAGGTTTTAATAAAATTTGCTTTCCCTTAAAGCTTTCAGGATTTAACCGTTTAAAAACCAATGAAGAAATTATGTTTATTAAATAGGTTTCATCTTCATACAATTTTGCTAAAGTTTCGACAGTTCTCTGTTTATTAGAAATAAAACAACCTACTATATCAACAAATTTATCCATATTACCCAATTATATCAACGAGTTTATCCGAACTAACAAATTCAACATCCGGCCACCGTTTCGTAATTTCATATAAAAGTTCGCCAAACAATGCTAAATTTCGTTCCCTATTTACTTTATCTATATATCCAATAAAATTTAACCGATGCGTACTAAAAATTATCGGTTTTTTCATTTTAAATAGAAAATCCATGCGTTTTAGAATATCATTAAGCAAATTTGCACTATTTTGAATCGACGGTTCGAAAGAAAGATTTCTCACCAAATACCTTTGTTTTAAATCATTACACTCACCCGTATAATGAAATTCTCTTCGAAATTTATGCAACATACCCACCCTTGGCTTAAGCTGAAACCATCCACCTTGCAACGCTTTTACTCCTTTCTGAGCTAAAACGAGGTTTAGCTTGTTGTCCCAAATATAGCATGGAGCAATAAAAGTAGAAGATTTGTAACTAAATATATTCTCAAACAATTCCAAGCCCTGAATAATGGATTGTTTTTGAAACTCTAATTCAGCTTCATTTTCGAAATTTAAAGTATCCATGTAGGAGTCCTCTGTAATTTGATTGCCATCACTCAAATCGTACATTTCGTAGTCGAAAGCAAGTCGGGCATTGCCTGTATTATTCTTCAATGCTTTCATCCAACGCAAGACATTCAAATGCTCACGCCCATGAAATTGCGGTTTGAATACGCCCTTATCCATACCAAGTTGCCACATGGCAAAAGCGTGTGAATGCCTGGGGTAACGCTTAAGTGTTTCGGTAAAAGGTTCGTAATAATAATGCGTAAAATCACTTTGCCTGATTTTCTCAAAATCAGGATTAGCCACAATAGTATTAGCTGTTATAATTGCCGGATTATCATTTTTGTCTTTAACTGAAAGCAAAACATCAAACAATGCACTTAAATCAGCATCGCTTGCTAACGCATCATATTTATTAAAAGCTAAATTGTCAACACGAATCCCTTTTATCAACAACTGCTCATACACTTCCCTTGATGGCATGCGAATACTTCCCCAGTCATCAGACTCAAACACAACAATCTTTCGGTTGGTATGATAACCGGGTAGATTAAGAAGCGTATGGATGATTGATTTGAGTAGGTGCATGAGAATTAAAGCAGCAAATCTTTTAGCATGATAAACGGTTGATTATCTTCTATAAATATAATACTTATATAATTTCCAACCAGCATAGATAAACCATAATACTCAGCCCCCAAACGAAAGGCAAAAAACAATGGCAAGAATAAAAGAAACGAAACATAAATTCCATATCTATAAACCTTTATATTATATTTTTCACCATTACTAAACAATAGTATAGCGTAAACGAAAAAGAAAACATGTATCAATCTGTCAAATCTGACCATTTGTGGTAAACTAGATAGCAGTTGTACCACTCCAGCTAAAAATAAAAACAAGAAAAGAATTTTCTTTTGTTCGTCGGTATGAACTAGCTTTTTAAAATTTATCCAAATATAAGCTATAAATAAATAAATAAAAACTTTTAATGACATTGGTACTAGTTTCACATAAAGTGTAAGTTCGTTCATCATGTCTGCTTCATATTCACTATATCCATCTATCATATATTCATTAATTTTCGTATGTAAGAATTCGGGACTATATTTCAACAAGAAATCTTTTATAGGAATAATATCTTGTAAATTATCAACAAACGCTGACAAAAAGAAAAATACAAAATATACAAAATATCCTTTTTTTGGTAATATAAAAAACAGAAAAAATAGAAAAACAAAAAATATATAGCTAAAATGAATTAATGGTGTTGCAATAATCCAAAGTAATGCAGATTTTTTATTGCGCAGAAAGTATGAAAGTGCGCC
Source organism: Bacteroidales bacterium (assembly GCA_034002805.1). Classification (GTDB taxonomy): domain Bacteria; phylum Bacteroidota; class Bacteroidia; order Bacteroidales; family UBA12077; genus UBA12077. Next base: position 5,431 of record JAVEZW010000239.1, read on the forward strand.
ATAAACAAAAACATGTAAACCTGTCCACATTCTTAGTCCATTGATTTGGTATATTGGCACTAACATAATAAACATAACGATTAATAACCAAACAAACCATTTCTTTTCAGAATTTTCAAATTTGCTTAAAACCATCCATATATTACCACTGTAAAAAAAACCCATTATTGCTGCAAAAACAGCAAACAACACATGTGCATTCGTAGTAAACCGAGACACTAATAATGTTATAGATTGCTGATAATAGCAGGTCTTTTTAACAAAAAGGCAACTTTTATTTCATTTAAACACGTACTAATTACGTCAATATTTTTAGTTACAAATGGCTCAAAATCACAATTTCTAACTAAATCTATTTGTTG
>JAVEZW010000240.1:0-5728 GCA_034002805.1 Bacteroidales bacterium
GATTTGTGGCTTTTGGGCTTGGTGTTATTGGCATATTCGTACCCTTACTTCCAACGACTCCTTTTTTCTTGCTCTCTGCAGCCTTGTTCCTCAGAAGCTCTAAAAGGCTTTATAATTGGTTAATCAACCATCGGTACTTTGGGAAGTATATTAAAAACTACCTTTTTTACAAAACCATATCATTAAAATCAAAAATAATCTCAATTTCATTACTTTGGGTTTTTATTTTATTTTCAATATTTTTTATTGTCAACCACTTGTTGATTAAAATTGTACTTTTGTGCATTGCAATTGGCGTAACATGGCATATTTTATCATTTAAAACAGCATCGGCAAAATGATTACAGTACTTTTAATTATGTCGGCAGGAATTCTTATTGGATGGATATTTCATTCAAAAATTAAATTTTTAAGAATTACCGAGTTCCTTACCAATTGGGCTATTTACGCACTTTTATTCATGCTTGGATTATCTGTCGGAACTAACGACACAATACTTAAAAACTTTGGCGAAATTGGCTTGCAGGCAATTACATTAACACTTTTTGCCGTTTTAGGTAGCGTACTTGCGGCCTGGTTAACGTACAACTTGTTTTTTAAGAAAAAATGAAAGGCAGCCTGATCATAGTATCATTTTTTATTGCTGGAATCTTAACAGGATTCTTTAATTTCTTGCCTGATCATTTCCTGCAAAACGATTATAGCATTTATGCGTTGTACCTGCTAATGTTTCTTGTCGGAATTGGTATTGGAAGCAATAAAAACGCTATTAACCTAATAAAAGAGATTAATTTAAAAATCATTTTGGTACCGGTTTCAATTATTATTGGAACCTATTTAGGTGTTTGGGCATTTTCTATACTTTTTAATAGTTTATCATTAACCGAATCGCTCGCAGTTGGTTCCGGATTTGGCTATTATAGTTTGTCAAGTGTTTTAATTACAGAAGTTTCAGGCGAAACATTAGGTGTAATTGCCTTATTATCAAATATAACTCGCGAAATCATCACCTTGCTTTTTACACCTCTATTTGCCCGATATTTAGGCAAACTTGCGCCTATCGCTTCGGGAGGAGCTACTGCTATGGATACTACATTGCCAGTAATTTCAAAATATATTGGTTCCGATTATGCTATAATTTCAGTGTTTAGCGGTGTGGTACTTACTATTTTAGTTCCATTTCTTATCGCACTAATTCTCTGAAAATAACAATTTCAGTTGCTAAACATAATTTAATCCACAGGTTTAATTTACTTTATTACCTAAGTATTCGTAATTTTGCCAAATCAAAAAACAATTTAAAATTACAGATTATGGCTTCAAAAATTCAGGTTGATGTCCGCTCAGAAATTGGTGAACTCGAAGGAGTTATTTTGCATAATCCGGGCAGCGAAGTTGAAAACATGACTCCTCAGAATGCCGAGAGAGCATTGTACAGCGACATTTTAAATCTGTCGGTTGCACAACGCGAATACACACAGTTAAGCGGCGTACTCGAAAAACTCACTCCTACATTTCAGGTAAAAAATCTCCTTTCTGATATTCTTGAAAATCAAAAAGTAAAAGAAACATTAGTTCAAAAAATTTGTCAGTACGAACAAAAATGTCATTTAAATAAATATCTGCTTTCTTTAAACTCAAAAGATCTTGCAAAGCAATTAATCGAAGGAGTAATTCAGGAAAAAAATACCTTAACAAAATATTTAAGTAAAGAGCGATACGAACTGGCTCCTTTACACAATTTCTTTTTTACACGCGATTCGGCTGTTTCTATTATTAATGATGTACTTATAACACGCATGGCAAATACAATTCGCGAACGCGAATCGTTAATTATGGAGGCCATCTTTGATTATCATGAGCTCTTTCTGACAAAAACAATAAACCCCCTTAATAGCAGCACGTTTACAACACAAACAACTATAGAAGGAGGTGATGTGCTGATTGCCCGTGATGATATTTTGTGCATTGGCCAGGGTACCCGAACAACTTCTCAGGGAATTGATTTTATACTCGAAAAACTGGTTAGACAAAAAGATAAAAAATATCATATCCTGGTTCAGGAATTACCTTATAAACCCGAATCATTTATTCACTTAGATATGGTATTTACTTTTTTAGATAAGGATGCATGCATGGTTTATGAGCCCCTAATTCTGCAAGCAAATAGATTCGAAACAATCCATATTCAGATCGAAAACGGTAAAGTAACCAAAATTTTTAATGAAGAAAACATGGTTTCAGCACTAAAAAAATTAGGTATGGATTTAAAACCAATTTTATGTGGAGGCACAAAAGATCGCTGGATACAGGAACGTGAACAATGGCATAGTGGAGCAAACTTTTTTGCCGTAGGACCTGGAAAGGTTATTGGCTACGAGCGTAACGCTTCTACTATTGAAGAACTGAATAAAAATGGTTTTGAAGTGATAAAAGCATCAGATATCATAAAAAATAAAGTCAATATCGCTGATTTTAAAAAATATGTTATAACTCTCGAAGGTTCTGAGTTGCCACGAGGTGGCGGCGGAGCCAGATGTATGACCATGCCCGTTCGTAGAAAACCTATAAAATGGTAATAACAAAAAAAGGGATACTGATTGATCAGTATCCCTTTTTGTTAATCGTTACCACAACATTTTTTCCTTTTCTTACCTGCTCCTTTTCCTCCCAAAAATCCCCAACCACCGCTACCAAGCAAAAAACCAAAAGCATACCAGGCTCCATTGTTATTTTGCGCATAAATAGTGATATCATCTCTGAAAAACATTAAAACAAAATCGATTGGCGCAATAATGCCATGCCATAAGCCACCCCAGAATCCAAAGGTATGGCCATCAAGACAAGAATCAATAACTTCTTTATTTGAGCAACTGCTAAATAAAACAAGCAGTAAAAGTCCAAAAAGGAAATATTCGATCTTAATTTTTTTCATGATTTTAAGTATAAGTTATTATTTCAGTTACGGTTTCATTTTAATTTTTGGGCAATTACAGCCCTTTTTTAACCGATAATAAACCCCTAAGTTGATTGATGGAAGAAATGATTGCTGATAACTAAATGTAAAATCAAAGCTATAATCTGCGACTTGATCCCAAAGAATATAAAGCACACCCAATTCGGCAAACGCTCCCCAGTTGGGGCTCAGAGAGAATTCTCTTCCAAGTCTTAAATCTGCCATTATATACTGATCTAAATTATTATCGGATTTAATGGCATTATATGCCAATCCTGGATTTATATACCATGGTTTTATCTCAGAATGTTTTCTTGTTCCAAAAAAATGATAAAGATATCCAGCTCTTGATGAAATTAAAAAATCGCTATTTGCAGGAAGCGTTCCAATGGCAATGCTATAACCAGATTGATCTTTGTGCCACTTATAGCCAAGATTAACATACTCCGGAATTCCAAATCCGACAGAAAAACTCGACTGAGCGTTAGTTTTATTATTCGTGGAAATTAAAAGCGGAATAACTACAATTAGGGTAATGGTTTTAAGAACTCTCATCATTATTTATTCTCGCTATTTAAAAATTATTTTACAAGCAATTTTACCAGGTCAGCAGCTTCCTGCAAAGTAATTGCAGAATGCACTTTTAATCCCGACTTGTCAATCAGCAGTTTGCCTTCTTCTGCATTTGTACCCTGAAGCCTAACAATAACAGGAACCTGAATTGTTCCAATAGCTTTATATGCATCAACAACACCTTGTGCCACTCTATCGCAACGAACAATACCTCCAAATATATTGATAAGAATAGCTTTTACATTTGGATCTTTAAGAATAATCCTAAAACCGGCCTCTACTGTTTGTGCATTTGCAGAACCTCCAACATCGAGAAAGTTGGCAGGTTCACCACCAGCAAGTTTAATTATATCCATAGTTGCCATAGCCAAACCTGCTCCGTTAACCATGCAGCCTACGTTACCATCTAATTTTACAAAATTAAGGTTATATTTCCCTGCCTCAATCTCAATAGGATCTTCTTCACTCAAATCGCGCATAACAGCATAGTCAGGATGACGATATAATGCATTATCATCAAGATTTACTTTGGCATCAGCTGCCATAATCTTATTATCAGAAGTCTTAAACACCGGGTTTATCTCAAACAACGACGAATCACTTTTTTCAAAAGCATTATACAACGCGATAATGAATTTAACCATATTCTTGAATGCTAAACCATCAAGTTTCAGGTTAAATGCTATTTTACGAGCCTGAAACTCCTGAATGCCCACTTTAGGGTCTATTTCTTCTTTAAAAATCAAATGGGGTGTTTTTTCGGCTACGGTTTCAATATCCATTCCGCCTTCGGTTGAGTACATAATTATATTGCGTCCTGTTGCCCTGTTTAATAAAACGCTCATGTAAAACTCTTCGACTTTACTTTCGCCAGGATAATAAATACTTTGCTCCACAAGCACTTTATTTACCTTCTTTCCTTTAGTACCTGTCTGCGGAGTAACAAGATTCATCCCAATTATATCCAAAGCAAATTTCTTAACCTCAGCTATTGATTTTGCGATTTTCACTCCACCGCCTTTTCCTCTTCCTCCGGCATGTATTTGTGCTTTTACAGCCCAGGTATCAACACCTGTTTTGTTTTTGATAATCTTTGCAGCTTCAACGGCGGCTTCCACATTTTCAGCAACAATTCCTTCGGGTACAGCTACTCCAAATTGCTTTAAAATACCTTTTGCCTGATATTCGTGAATATTCATAATATCGTTTGTAATTTAGGGTTTTTAGTAATTACGAAATTATTGTTTTTTTATACATTTAACCAATTTTTATAACAGAAATTGTAATCCTATTAAAAATGAGAAAACTAACCAATAGTGAGCTTAATAGAATAAACGTGAATGAATATAAAAGTTCAGAAAAAACACCTTTAATTGTTGTTCTTGATAATGTAAGAAGTTTGAATAATATTGGCAGCGTATTCAGAACATCGGATGCATTTCTTGTTGAGAAAATTTATTTATGTGGTATCACAGCCACACCTCCACATCGGGATATTCAAAAAACAGCTTTAGGGGCAACCGAATCGGTTGATTGGAGATACTACGAAAATGCGCTTGACGCTATACAAGAATTAAAAGCAGCTAATTACAAAATCATTTCGATTGAGCAAGTGGCCGGATCTATTTCTCTTGAGCAATTTGAAGTAGTAAATAATCAAAAGTATGCTGTGATTTTTGGCAACGAAGTTAAAGGAGTTCAGCAGTCATTAATTGATATAAGCGATAATTGCATTGAAATACCGCAGTTTGGAACAAAACACTCTTTTAATATTTCGGTAAGTGCAGGGATTGTTCTTTGGGAGTTATATAAAAAGCTAAAACTATAATATAAAAAAAGAGCGATTCGGTGAATCGCTCTTTTTAATTCGTTATTTATAATTTATTCGATAACTGCTTTAAAAAGTGCATTTTCAAAATAGCTTCTGAATTCTAAATCATCTTTTGCCATTTTAATAAGATCTTTATCTTTTGCAACAGCAGTTTTTAAACTTTCAAGAACAACGCCTTCGTTTCCAATTCTTGCAGCAATAACAGCTTTTAAATAATAATTCATTGCTGATTCTTCTTCAACTGCATCGATTGTTTTCATCGCTGAATCATTTTTACCTGCTAATAACATAGCTAAAGCGGTATTAAATGATTTTGAATCTTGTAAATAATTAACAGCAGCTTCATAATCGCCATCCATAATTTTCAA
>JAVEZW010000241.1:0-5728 GCA_034002805.1 Bacteroidales bacterium
TAATTTCACGAAGTTCTCACGACAGAAATAACTACCAGATTGCTGAAAAAATAAATTTATCGTAGTGATAACTATTCTTATTGGTCCAGCTTACCCTTTACGAGGAGGAATTTCAGACTTTAATGAGTCTCTGGCTTCGGCATATATATCGCAAAATCAAAAAACAAAAATCTATTCATTTTCACTTCAGTATCCTTCATTCCTTTTTCCGGGTAAAACACAGTTTTCTGAAGGAGCAAAACCCAAAGATATTGAGATAGAAACTTGCATAAACTCAATTAATCCAATAAACTGGATTAGGAAGGGTAATAATATTGCCAGGCAGAATCCTGATTATGTGGTTGTTCAGTATTGGATGCCTTTTATGGCTCCATGTCTCGGAACAATAATCCGCAGAATAAAAAAGAAGTCAAAAGCTAAAATAATTGCAATTACTCACAATGTTATTCCGCACGAAAAATTTCCTTTTACAAAAATCCTAACCAGGTACTTTGTGAAAAAATGTGATGGATTTATTACACTTTCAAAATCGGTATTGTCTGATCTTGAGGTTTTTACATCAAATCAGAATAAAATTTTTGTACCACATCCTATCTATAATACATTTGGTGATAAGGTTCATAAAGAAGAAGCCTTAAAGTATTTAAAACTTTCACCGGATTTTGAATATATTCTTTTTTTTGGAATCATTAGAAAATATAAAGGATTGGATATTTTACTACAAGCTCTTTCTGATGAAAAATTAAAAAAACGAAATGTGAAACTGATTATTGCTGGTGAGTTTTATGAAGATCCGTCGTTTTATCATCAGATTATAAAAGAGAACAACTTGCAGGATAAGGTTATTTTTTCGAAGGGTTTTATTCCCAATAACGAAATAAAATATTACTTCAGTGCTTGTAGCATTGTTGCCCAAACCTATAAAAGTGCTACACAAAGTGGTGTTACGCAAATAGCCTATCATTTCGAAAAACCTATGCTGGTTACCAATGTTGGTGGATTAGCAGAAATTGTTCCTCATAACAAGGTTGGATATATAACTCAAATTGATTCAGAAGATGTGGCCAATTGCCTGTACGACTTTTTTGAAAATCATCGGGAGGATGAATTCTCACGAAATGTTGCAGAAGAGAAAAAGAAATTTGGCTGGGACAAAATGATCGAAGCGATTGAGTACTTAGTTAACGTTAGTTCAAAATAAGGCTAAATTATTTCTATAATTTTGATTTTTTATGCTCCAGCGGAGCAAAATCTTTATAGTAAAATAATAATGCATAAATCAGCGCGTCAGTAATATGTAGTTCAATGGATTTAGGATTTTTTGACGCGCAATGATTCAAAAATAAGGTAATGTACTGAAAAATAGTTGGTGATTATTAAAATGTTGTTTTTGTTTTGCGCACCACGTGGCTGATTTACATGCAAAGAACTAAGTGGTTGGTGCGCATTTTCTCTTTAACTATATCTTCTATAAAGATTTAGCTCCGATGGAGCTTTTTCTAATAAATTCTATCTGACTATTAAGGTACTTTGAATAGTAGTATTAAAACACAAGCTTATATTTAATTTCTTAAATCGAACTACCGTTAGTTAATAAAATGTAGTTAGTCTTTAATCTCAATTAAATGGCAGTTGTTAAGGTTTAAATCTATTAACATTCCCGAGCATTCGCCCTTGATCCTTACATGGTGATTAACAATTGTGGAATCAATTTTAATTTTTTGTTTGCTGCTCATTGAGCAACTTACACGAATAAAATCATCGTTGGTTTGCAGAAAAATAACGTTTTGCGTGTTATCAATTTCTCTAATCAATCCATTAATCACTAGTGTTTTGCCAATATATTTTAAATTGGCTTGTTCTTCGTTTTGTAAAAAATCATCAAGTATTTTGGTTGCAGAAAGCTCGAAACTTGCTGTTTTAAATTGAATGGTATTTGCCGATCTGAAAATCCAAAGTAATGATAACCCAGCAAATAGAAGAACGATAAAAAGAAAGAGGTATTTCTGTTTATTTTTTTTCATCAAATTATTTTTTATATGGAGTGTAGGTCATGTTTACTTTTACTGATACTTCTTTGGCAACGCGATGATCAACCAGTTTAGGAACTTCTATCCCAAAATCATCAATAGAGAGCTTAAAATCAGAGCTTGCAAAAACCTGTTTGTTTTGTATTCTTATCTTGCCGGGAACTTCAATATCTTTTGTTATTCCTCTAATTGTAATTTCTCCTTTTACTATAACTTGTAATATGCTGTCTGTTAATAGTTTTTGTTTGTTGAAATCAATAATTTCTCCTTTAAAAATGGCTTTAGGAAACTTATCTGACTCCATATATTCCTCGTTAAAATGTTCTTTTGCCGTTGCCAGCGTAAACTCGAAACTTTTTATTAGCACAGCAAATTGTATTTTGCCCGTTTCTAGGTCGAAAAAACTTGCAACCTGATTATTTGTTGCATCAATATCAATGGCATCGGTTTTTGAGATAAAATAAATCTGTCCACTACGCGTAAAATAGGTTTCCTGTGCGTATGAACACCCTATTGATAATAGTAAGAATGTAATAATTAATGTTTTATTCATTTTTAAGTGTTGATTTTGATTTACCGAACGAAAATATCTGCGAGAGATTAAAACCAAAACGTATTTTACCATCGAAAAAGTCTGAGGTAGTTTCGCCAAGGAACTTATTTTCTGTCATAGCGGCTGCATTTGTTAGCATCAACTGAAAAACATGACTTCCGATTTGAATGTCAAAACCCAGTGCCAAAGGATCATAGAACGAATATCCATATCGAGGAACATCGTTTATAACCCAGTAATACTCTGCATTAAATGCAATGCTGCGGGTTATTAATATGCGTCCACCAAAACCAATCGCATATAAATCATTTGGTTCCTCTTTTGTTTCAACCAGGTTGCGATGTACAAGAGTAGGTGAGATCTGAAAAGAAATACGATCCGAGAACTTTCGACCAATTAATAACTGATATGAGTAATCGAGGCGCGATGTAAAATCATTATTTCGTGTATCATCAGGAAAATCTTTTGATGTATGTGTTAAAAATGCGTTTAAAACAACAGTTACTGGTATGTTACCTGTGCTTGTCGATTGTTTTATGATGGCATATTTTATAAAACCATAATTTGTTTGATTATAGGTGGCTCGTGCTATTCCAATGTTTATCCGGTCAGTGAGGCCATAGTAAAGTCCAAAGTAGGTACTTGCTTCGTCGAATCCCAGAAAGTTATTATCACTGGTATTTATTTCGGCAAACCGATGTGCAACTCTTAAATCGAGACCATATTTTGGCAATAACTCTACCGAATGGCCATTTAAAATCCTTGACGATTTGAATGTGGCTGTTTCGGGCAGTTTTATTGAATTTAGTTCTTCGTCGAGCAACTTATCCCAGTCTTCTTCCTGACAATAAGCTATTGCTGAGGTAAATAGAAATAAATAAAAAACCAGTATTTTAGATTTCATTTAGTTGTTTATTTATTGATTGTTATGGTTGTATAGTTGCATAATCTCTTGGTTTGTAAGAGGATAGTTGAAAATATAAATATCGTCGATTACACCTTGAAAATAAATATCTTCTGCCGGATTACTGGTTATTGATTTACCAAAAATGAGTTTCTCGGAATTTAGATTTAAGATAATATTCTTTGAAACTTGTCCTGCCTTTTCTCCATTTACATAAATTACCGGTTTCTCGCCTGCTGATACATAAATATGAACCCATTCGTAATACCTGAAATAGTAATCTGTGTTCAGCTCATCAAGGTTGTTGTAAAAGGTGGTAACATTAAATGTTGTCGGGCCCGAATAGCCGTCAATGGATGTTCTGACTGCATTTGAACCGTAATCAAAAAGTGATGAATAATTGCTGCGCCCCGAGCTACAATTAAACCAAAATGATACAGAGATTGAATCCTGTGCACCTAAATTAACCTCAATGTACTGATCGGTACCATTCAAGAGCAGTGCACTTTTAGGATTGTCGAACCGATCGTGTGTAAGTTGTGGATTGCCAAAACTAATTATCGTTTTCGGCTCATCGCTTTTATCCACAATGCTATCATTAAATGGCAGTTCAAGCAGTATTTTTTTTAAACCCAGAGAGTCATTTACCTCAATGGGCTGCTTATAATACAATTGTTCGGCGTTCTCGTACTGACAAGAGAACAAAAAAACACTTAAAATGATGGTAATGCTAAATTTAATCACAAGTTGCATAGTTAAATTGCATACAATTAATAAGGGCAATTTACTGATTTCGGTTCAGAAATAAAAAGTTAATAAGAAAGGTGCTGATTTATAAGTCTTTTTTGCTTTTTAAAAGTGATACTACTTTTTGGTCGATCGGAAAAGTAAGTTCTTTCTCAGAAATTTCTAAAATATTTTTCCACCTGAATGATTGATTTCCATTGATTAAATCATCAAAATCAAACGGGATGGAAGAGATTTTAAATTTAATTGGTTCGATAAATCTTGCCAGATAATAAATGCTAATTAGTTGATGATTATCAAAAAAGTAAGCAGGCTGATAATAATCGGTGGTGTAAAAATGATCTATTATTTCAATTTCCTGCCCATTCATTTCTTCCATTATCTCACGCTTTAAACATTCAATGGGCCCTTCACCAAAGTTCATTCCACCACCCGGAAACTTGGTCATTTTCATGTTTAGCATATACTCATCGCTCAAAAGTACTTCGTAGTTCTGATTTATAAAAATTCCATAAACACGGATCACAAACTTGTTTGGGTTTGATTCCATTTATTGATTTTTGTTTATAAACTCAATTATCTTTTCTTCATTATCAGGATGAAACCAGTGTATTTCTTTATCGCGGCCAAACCACGATATCTGGCGTTTGGCATAATGGCGCGAATTTCGTTTTATCAGTTCAATGGCCTTCTCTAAAGAAATGTTTCCTTCAAAATATTCAAAAAGCTCTCTGTATCCAACAGTATTTAAGGAGTTTAGATCCTTGTAAGGATGAAAAGATTTTGCTTCATCCACCAGTCCTTCGCTAATCATCTGATCAACACGTTGGTTTATACGATCGTATAATTCATCACGATCGCGTTGCAGTCCAATTTTTATAATTTTAAAGCTGCGCTCTTTTTTTGAGTTGGTTAAAAATGATGAATATGGCTTTCCTGTTTGAAGCGAAACTTCCAGCGCTTTTAAAATTCGTTTTGGATTGCGGGTATCGGCTTGCCTATAGTAATCGGGATCGATTAGTTTAAGTTGCATTCGCAAGCTTTCAACTCCTTCACTTTGTAATCTTTGTAGTAGTTCGTTACGTAATTCCTGATCTGCGTTTGGCAAATCATCAATTCCATTGCACACAGCATTGATATATAATCCTGAACCACCTGTCATTATTACGTGATTATATTTTCGAAAAAGAATCTCAAAAATTTCGAGAGCTTCGATCTCAAACATGCTTGCATTGTAATAATCGTGAATAGATTTATGTCCGATAAAATGATGTGTTACTTTCTGCAACTGACTTTCTGAAGGTACAGCAGTACCTATTTTCAGCTCTTTGTACACCTGTCGCGAATCGCACGAAATGATTTCGGTAGATAGCTTTTGGGCAATATCGATACTAAGATCGGTTTTACCGATTCCTGTGGGTCCAATTATCGCAATCAGGGTTTTCATCTTCAGCTGATTACAGATTTAATAAAAATTTTACGGTGTCCACATTA
>JAVEZW010000242.1:0-5709 GCA_034002805.1 Bacteroidales bacterium
TAAATAAATTCCTTATCGTGTAACAATTCAAAATTTAATTGAAAAAATGTCTGGACACTATCTAATCCAAATATTTTTAAAATCAGATATGGAGAAATTCCAGTTATTTTATAAGTCTTAATGTATTTTCGAGCATCGTTATTTACTGTTAACGATTTCAACTCATCAATTACAGTATCCTTATCCTTAACATGTGACAAAACATCATCAATACCTTTCTGCTCAGACTTAGTATCAATGTGAGCAAAATAAACACTTACATCAAGCGGTTTCAGAAATTCGTTAAAATTATTTAATGCTGAATAAAATGAGTTTAATCTTGTTGTAAGTTCCTTTCCTTCCTGGAACTCAACCTTAAGACAATCTGCATCAAATAAAATTACAACATTTTCAACTTTACACTTTTCAATAAATGAATATATGTAAGGATGAACATTATTCTTGTTTTTATCCTTAAAATTATGGATTCCTCCAATTCCAAAACAAACTAATTTATTCTGATCTACCGAAAAAGCTTTAAATTCACCTTCTGTAATGTAAAGTGTTTTTACTTTTTCTCCTTTTTTGTAAGCCTCTATAATTTTAGGAGTTGAAAAAGGAATTATTCCGGTTCCTTTCTCTTGATGATATTTGTATTTTGGATTTTCTGGATTCTTTAACCTAGTTCTGGTAAATGGTAGTACTTTTTTACCTTGACTAAAATATTCGATTTCTCCTGATGGAGTAAGGTAGTTTATAACAACATTGTCATTACTATCAGATGTAAAAAATGTAAATTCTTGCTGTTTTTTATCAATATTTACAGCTTTATATTTATTCTGCTTGTCTGTTACTCCCAATTCCTTTAATCGCTGCTGCAAATAATTCATACCTTAAAATATTTTTTCGTTAAAATAACTTTCGATTATCGCTCTATCACTTTTGCGGATGTAGGTTCTACCGGTGCGCCAGTTATATATTACATGCTCACTTACTCCACAGTGATCAGCAAGCTTAATGATTGTTGTAATGTAATCGGCAAATGGAACCTTTTTTAGTCTATTATTAAAAGCCTCGCTGTGAGGTTTTATCAGTTGTTTTGTTATTTCTGTCATGGGTTAAGGATTTATTAGGTCTGATTTCATTTCGGTTAATCTCTCAATTATCTGATCAATGGTTTCGACTGTTACTTTCATTGGATATTCAGCCTGGTGTTTAATTGTTTTTCCGTCCGTAGTTTCAATTTCGTCTGGATAATGAAATCGTAAAACGCCAAAGTTTCCAGTATAATCAAAAGACAATCCAGCAATACAGTCAGGATGTCCACAAGCACAGTCAATGCTTCGTGCATCAATTCCTTTATAATTTCTACCCATAGCTTAAAGTTTTATTTCGTTATTGATTTTTTCTAAAATGTATTGCAGTTCTGGAGCTGGTAAAGCTTTTAACTTTGCTATCATTCTGTCTCCTTTGCGCTTGATCCGTTGACGATCCCAACAATCTTTTCCTAAGAATTTGGTAATTAAAAGCTTTTTTGGAACTGGATAATTCATGTAAAGTCGCTCTTCCGAAGTCTTGTTATGGTATCTAATTTTAAGATTTACAAAACGCCAGCCGTTGTCCATAATTAGAATATCATCATACAAATCACATCCAGGATGAATAATCATAACTTTACAATTAAGCTGGAGTACAGAAGAAATTAACTGTTCGTGATCTTGAGCTGATAATTCGTATTTGTACAAATTAAGACTGTTTGGCCTGGTCTCTGGATGATATGGAGGATCGAGAAAAACAAAATCTTCACTATTGAGTTTATCCTGGTTATTTTTTATGTAAGTAATAGCATCTAATGCAGAAACATGTTCACCAGTAAATTTAATTTTTCCTGCAACTTCTGGATTTATGTCGTTACAAATAACTGTAGTTTCCGGAGCGTGTTTTTTTACAATTTTAGATATTGCACCAGTGCCAGCAAAAAGCTCAATAAATCGCTTACATTCTGGAATCTCGTTTATTATCTTTTGATAAACGCCCTCGATGTTCTTTTGTCCAGGATAATATACTGAGCTGCGGTTACAGTTATTTTTGTCTGTTTTGGCCGTACTCTCGATTTTATTCTTTTTTTCTGCAATAGAATCGAACTTTTTACGGTTCGTTTTATTAAGCATTTCAGGCCTTTCAATCAAATGATAAACATTCTCAATATTTGCGTTACCATAATTAACGGCCATTTCTAAGCATCCAGAACAGCTACTAGCACACTCTTTACAACTTGGTTTTTTGCCAATTTCAAAAACTAAACCTCCGCCACAAACTTCTTTATTCTTATTTAAGTATTTATCAAAATAAGGTTTTGTACCAGGTGATAAAGCTTTTTCTGTCTGTGGGTACCCGCAAGACATTTCTGTCTGTGCTTCTTGGATTTTAGTAAGACTTTTCTTATAAGGAGTTAGATTTCTTCCATCATCCATACAAACAAGAACTATGTCGCAATCATTATCATAATCATTCTCAATAGTTCCTGTTAAATTTTTATCATTATGGAGCATAACTCGATCTCCGTCTTTAAATTCAATATCTTGTACAGTTGTTTTTGACTTTACTGCAGCTTTTCTTTCCTCGATAATTTCTTTTGCGATTTCCAAAGCTATATTTCTAGGAACAATAATTTCTTCAAGACCTCCGTCAGTAAGTCTTTTTGTTAATCGTATTTTTATACCTGGACTGTTATGACACATAAAGTAAGGATGACAATCATTATTAAGAGTAAATCCACCTCCATAACCAATGCGATCATTTAAAGTCTTAACAATATCTTTTTCAGTAGTTCCAATTGCCAACATACTGTCAATGGTATATTTTGCAGCCTTATATTCAATTGAATCTGGTAATATGTTTGTTTTTGCTTTCATTTTGATTGATTTTGTTTTACACTATTTCGATAAGAACCACACTAAAGCTAAAGCAGCTATTTCAGCAAGTAATAGTATTACTGAAAATGGATTAAAACATACTAGCCAGATATAACCAAACTTTTCGGACACTCTAAATCCTAAAAAGCAGAAATTAAAAAGCCACTTCGACATAGGTGAGGCATGATTTACATACCAGGGCTGATCGTCAAATATTTTTGCTCTTTTTTTCATTTGTTTTGATTGTTTTTTGTTTAACACTAATTATGTGTAAGATTCCTTTTGTTACACATATTTCTTTGTTAGCAATAAGCGGCTACTAACCGCTCCAATTTGGATGATTGTGGTCAAACCATACTTCTCCTTTAATTTCCTTACCACATTCTGAGCATCTTATATTTTTACTAAACACAGATGAACATTCTTTATCAGGCCAAAATACCCTTATCCAATCTTTGATTTTTTCAATATTGGCGTCAGATGATGTTTTAAAATCTTCATCAATAGCTCTTGCATCCTGAAAAACTAAATAAGAGTTTGGGATATTACAAGCACACTCAAAGCAGATTTTATCCTGTAATGTTTTCCATGTTGTTGCATCTTGTTTTTTAAAAATTGGTGGCTTATAGCCTTTAAATATTATTCTTTCAACATCTTTATTCATGAATTTAAGTTAATAGACCGCCGCCGATTGCTAACAAGCGGTATAGTTAATAAGCCCTATAAAGTTTAGTTGTAATTGGATAGCGATGTGGTAGGGCTTACATCACCATACCGCCAGCCGTTATCACTCATTACTCTAAAAATCTCAAGTTTAAAAGGCTATTAGTTGCGTTTATTCTTTCTTTTGTTCTTGGTTCTGTTATCATATAATCATAAATATTTTCTGCAAGATTTAATTCATCCTTTTTTGTAAGCTCGCGACCAATTCTTTTTACTATGTGAGTTTTAATATTCTCATATTGCTTTTCAAGTTCAGGTTCTGGACCGTTACTTTCAATAAGTTTTAGAACTAATATTGATAGATCAAAATCCATATTTTCAACATTATCCATACTTCTATTTTTACTTTTTTCTTAATTCTTTTATTCTCTCTATTCCCTGCCAGCTCAGGAAATACTTTTTTCGCTCGAAACTTGCTGTTATTCTGCCAGATCGTATTTCTTTTGTGAGCCACTCTCGCGACATGTTCACCATTACAGCAGCATCTTTTAAGCAGTACATTTTACTGGTGATCTCGGAAGGCAATTCCTGTTTTTGTTCTCGAAGCTCCAGGAGCTCTTTATAAAGCTCTGTAAGTTTTGCCTCAAGTCCTAAAGCTCGGAACTGCCTTAGCTTATCCTTCATGCTCGTAAGTGCGGTTTACAAGTTCGACAATTGATTTACGTTTTACTGTTGGTGTTGCGTTGGCCTTACCTTTGTAAATGCTGCCGTAAATCTTAATTTTCACAAATTCCTTCCCTACAAATTTTAAAATCTCGCATTTGTGCTGTACAATGTAAATAGAACCATCGCGGTTCCTGATCTGTTGATTGTAGGTTACTTTCATAGCTATTGTTTTGGTTGTGGATGAATAATTATTGCAGTGTCGTAAACTTTAGGCTTATAAGGATCGTTCTGTTTTTTTAGAGTTGCGATCTTGAAATTATACAAAGCCTGTAATCGAACCTGTTTGCATCCAGTCTGGATGCAGAATATTGTTTTTGTCCAGGAGCCAGGTTTGAATCTCGTTTACTTTTTTCTCTAGCTTTTCAAGCCTTGCCTGATCTTGCCAGTTTAGTTTATAATTTCGAAAGGTCATAACTACCTCCTTTTTACTAAAGTTGCTGAAACGATAAAGCAAGCATCGACAAACCAGGTTAATTTGTCAGAAAAATCTTCGAGAACAAGCTTATTAGTGTCGCAGAAAAGTCTTAGATCGAGAATAACATCATTTAAGTTAGAAATAACTGTATGATTGTGTTTGTCGCAAAACTCTCGAATTTTAGGTTCTAAACCTTCGCGGTTAGCAAATTGTTGAACTTCGATAAAATACTCCGCAGCTGGTACAGTTACTTTTTTCTGTTCTGGATCGTGAATAATTTCGTAATTATCTGGATAAACAACACAATGCTGTACGTGTCCGCAATACGAAACATCAAAAAACATTGCCTGGTTTGTTTTTTGAAAAGTTGCATGAACAATATCATCAACTTTGCAGCCCAAAATAGTTAACTCAGGGCTTAATTCTCCGATTAGTTTAATTTTGTACATGATTGATCCTCCTTAAAATTTTAGATTGTGTTTTTTTATTTCAGTTGTAAACTGTGTATGAAATTGAGTTAATACCGTTAAAATTTCGGTATAATTAGTAATTGAGGTTGTTTTAAAATAAAGCTTTCGAGAACAGTCTGCAATCATAAAATTTTCACCATCAACAATTATGATTCCTTCCCCATGATGTTCGTCAATGTTCAAATCAATGTAAACATTGTTTCTCTGTAATGATGCTTTTTTAAAGCCATCAATTAAGCTATTTAGCTTATGAATAAAGTTTTGGCGGTCAGATTTATCCCTATCACTAAGATCAAACGACGAATGTAATGAAACTCTTGGAATCTCTCCATCACTATTCCAAATATCCTTAATAATTACAAAATTGAACCTATAATTATTTTTATAATTGCTGGAAAATGATAATTTCGATAAACATTTTTTCTTATCACATTCGAAAAATAACACTCCGTTAAATCCTGTAAGCTTCGGATATCGTACAGACGTTTTGCGTTTTTTTATTGGTGTAATTACTGGTGCTTCCATGATTGGTCCTCCTTAG
>JAVEZW010000243.1:0-5699 GCA_034002805.1 Bacteroidales bacterium
AATAATAGATTATTTGTAGCTAACAGTGGTGCTTACGACCGCGATTCGACAGTAAGCGTTGTAAATCTTACAACAAATGATGTTATTGCCACCATTAAAGTGGGCGACAATCCACGTGATTTTGCAATAGACAACAACAATAAACTTTGGGTGTTGTGCTTTGGATATCAGCAATATGTTGCACCATTCCTCGAAACCGGTTCTAAACTTGTACGTATTAATCCTCTGAATAATGAGGTAGAAAAAACAATCGAAATTGGTGAAACCTTGCATCCTACATGTATCGAAGCCGGCAAAGATGGTGATTATTTATACATTGGCGGCGGATATGGATTTGAAGGAATATTTAAATTCGCAGTAAACGGTGATGAATTTCCTGCAGAACCAATAGTTGATAAAGCTTTTTACGCAATATATGTTGACGCAACGCACGATAATCTTTTTGGCTTTGATGCATTAAACTATGCTTCGAGAGGTAATATGCACCGATACGATTCAGAAGGAAATCAGCTTGGATTATACGAAGTTGGAATTATTCCAAACGGATCGAGTTCAAAAAAGAAATAAACGTAAACGGTGAATCCTGCAATAATGAATTGGAGTGGAGGCAAAGATTCGGCTCTTTGCCTCTTCTACGTTTTAAAAAACAATATCTTCGATGTTCGTTATCTTTTAACCACCCTCAATGGTTCTAATAAAAGAATTTCGATGCATGGCGTTTCCGAAGTATTATTGGACCAACAGTCTGAATCGATTGGTATTAAATTAAGAAAAATCTATTTGCCCGAAAACACCATAATAACAGATTACGAAAAAACAATTTCCTTAGCTCTGACTGATCTTAAATCAGAAGGAATTAGTACTTCTATATTTGGAGATATTTTTCTCGAAGATTTACGAGAATACAGAGAAAATCAACTTGCCAAAATGGGTTTTAAGGCTGCTTTTCCTCTTTGGAAAAGAGATACAACAGAAATTGCACTCGACTTTATAGCTAAAGGATTTAAATCTATAATCGTTTCTGTTGATTCAGAAAAAGTAGACAAATCATTTGCTGGCCGAATATATGATCAGGCATTTCTAAATGATTTGCCAAAAAACATTGATCCATGTGGCGAAAATGGCGAGTTTCACAGTTTTGTGTTCGATGGTCCTATTTTTAAAAATCCAATTCAGTTTAAAAAAGGAGAAATAGTATATAAAGAGTATCCATCGAATAAAGACAAAAAGAATGGATTTTGGTATTGTGATTTGATATGTGAGTAATAAAAGAGGCTTTTAATAAAGCCTCTTTTATTACTTTTTTAGAAAAGATTATTTTAATCCTCTTTTTTCGAGCAATGCATCTATTTCAGGATCTTTACCTCTAAACTTTCTGTACTGATCCATTCCTTCGCCCATTGCATTTTCGGCTAAACAATATTTACGAAACTTTGCTGCCAGTTCCTGGTTGAAGAGATCTCCACTTTCTTTAAATGCCATAAAAGCGTCAGAGTCGAGAACAGCAGCCCATAAATAAACATAATACCCAGCAGAATAACCACCACTGAAAATATGCGAAAAATAAGTACTTCTGTAACGAGGTAGAATCTCTTTTATCAAACCAATCTTGTCCATCGATGTTTTTTCGAAAGCTTCAACATCAATATTATCGGTTTTACTAAGTGTATGCCAGTCCAGGTCGAGCAACGATGCAGCAACATACTCAACAGTTTCGAATCCTTGATTAAACTTACTGCTGTTCTGAATTTTCTGAATTAATTCATCAGGAATTGGCTGACCAGTTTGATAATGCTTAGCATATACCTTTAAAACTTCAGGTTCTGCAGCCCAGTTTTCCATAACCTGCGATGGCAATTCAACAAAATCTCTTGGAACATCGCGTGATGTTCTTCTATATTGTCCATCGGCAAAGAAATTATGCAACGCATGGCCAAACTCATGGAAAAAAGTTGTTGCCTCATCCCAACTTAATAATGCTGGTGTATCACCCGCAGGGCGTGTAAAATTTTGCACTATATAAACTACTGGAGTAACTTTTTTGCCATTTTCGTAGGCTCCACTTCGAATTGCTCCGCACCATGCACCTGATTTTTTACCAGGACGCGGATGACTATCAATATACAAGACTGCCAAATGTGTTCCATCGGCCTCTTGAACCTCGAACGCCTGAACCTCTTCGTGGTAAACAGGTAGGTTTTTGTTCGGAATAAATTTTAATCCATATAATTTATTTGCTACGTAAAATATACCATCACGCACATTATCGAGCTTAAAGTATGGTTTTAAAGCTTCTGCATCCAGATCAAATTTTTCTTTACGTACTTTTTCTGAATAATACCACCAATCCCACGATTCGAGCTTAAATTTACCTCCTTCTTTATTAATGATCGATTGCATATCTAAAACCTCATTTTTAGCCATTTTTAATGCTGGAGTCCAAATTTTGTTAAGGAAATCATATACATTTTGAGGTGTTTTGGCCATATTATCATCAATTGCGAACTCCGCAAAATTGGTATAACCTAATATTTTTGCCCTTTCATTACGTAATTCGATAATCTTTTTAATGGTTTCTTTATTATCAAACTCATTATTGTTATTACCCATACTCAGGTATGCTTTGTAAATCTTTTCGCGTAGTTCTCTTTTTGGTGAATAGGTCAAAAACGGAATCCAGCTTGGCTTTTGCAGAGTAAAAACCCATTTGCCTTCCATTCCTTCTTTTTTTGCCTGATCTGCCGCTGCAGCAATAATTCCGTCTGGTAAACCAATAAGATCATCTTTGTTTTCGATTACCAATTTAAATCCATTGTTTTCTGCTAACAGATTCTCACCATACTTTAACGAAAGCATAGCCAATTCCTGGTTTATCTTTTTAAGCTCTTCGCGCTTTTCTGCTGGTAATGCCGCTCCATTGCGTTCAAAATCTTCGTACATCTTTTCAACAACACGCATCTGCTCATTATTTAAACCTAGTGTCTCCCTTTTTGCGTAAACTTTTTTTATCTTTTCAAATAGATCCTGGTTTAAACTGATTTCATTGCGATGTGCAGACATTAATGGCGTGAGTTCACGAGCTATTTTTTGCAAGTTCGGATTTGTATTTGCCGAATTAATACTATAAAAAACACCTGCATTTCGAAGTATTGATCCGGAATTATCTAATGCTACGATTGTGTTTTCGAAATTGGGTTCAGCAGTATTCTTAATAATAGCATCAATCTCAGCCTTTTGTTGCTCAATACCTGCTTTAAAGGCTGGAATATAATGTTCCTCTTTAATCAGATCGAAAGGTGGAACCTGAAACGGTGTGTTATATTCAGACAATAGCGGATTATTACCATCCTGCTTTCCTTTATCAATATTCCAACTAATCATAGTTAAAAATAAAATTGTTAATACTAAGATCTTTTTCATAGGGTTTGAATTTAATTATACGATTCTGTATTTGAAATTTTTACAATATATAAAATTATTTGACTTTTAACATTTGCATGGGTTTAATTTCGGATTATTTAATAAGGATTGAAAAAAAATAGTATTTTTGATCTTCCATTTTGCCCGGATGGCGGAATTGGTAGACGCGCTAGTTTCAGGGACTAGTGTCAGCAATGATGTGCAGGTTCGAGTCCTGTTCCGGGCACAAGTAATAATTTATTTAAATTGATATCAGCAATGATGTGCAGGCACCGAAAATATACAAATCAGAAGTCATGTCTGATTTGTCAATATTTTCGAGTGTTCTCGTGATTTTACGAAATTCGAAGAATTTCTAAATCACGGAATTCGAGTCCTGTTCCGGGCACTACCAAAAAAGAACGAATCATTGCGTTCTTTTTTATTTATCAAGAATTCTATTTATATCATCAACCAAAGTTATAACCATTGTCCTGGAAAAAATTTAAAAACTTAAAAAGTATATTTTCATCATTATACTCTCGCAACTACAGAATTTATTTTGTTGGTCAGGGCATTTCATTGATTGGTACGTGGATGCAGCAAATTGCACTTAGCTGGTTAGTTTACCGGCTCACTGGCTCGGTCTTTCTACTTGGACTCATAGGTTTTACCAGCCAGATACCCGTGTTTATTTTATCACCATTTACAGGAGTAATAACAGACAGGTTTAACAGGTTAAGTATAATGAAGCTTTCACAATGGTTTTTCATGATTCATGCTTTAATTATGGCTATGCTTGTTTTGTTAAACCTTATCGAAGTATGGCATATTATTGCATTAAGTGTGGTTTTTGGAGTTGTATCGGCCTTTGACGCTCCGGCACGTCAATCATTGGTTATTGATTTAATAGACAACCCAAACGACCTTGGAAATGCTATTGCACTAAACTCAGCTATTTTTAACGGCGCCCGCCTAATCGGGCCTGCTATTGCTGGAATTACAATTGCAATAGTTGGCGAAGGAATTTGTTTTTTAATAAATACAATTAGTTATATTGCGGTTATTATAGCATTACAATATATCAAAATTGAAAAAAAACAAATAAAAACTGAACAGTCTAAATTCTTTAAAAGTTTTACCGAAGGATTTAAGTACACATTTCAGTCGCTTCCTATAAAAACCCTGATTATTCTTTTAGCAATCTTAAGCCTGGTTGGATTACCCTATATTATCCTGTTACCTGCTTATGCAAAAGAAATATTACATGGTGAAAGTGATACTTTAGGTTATTTAATGTCATCCATGGGTGCTGGTGCACTCATCGCTGCATTATACATGGCGTCAAGAAAATCGGTTGTCGGCCTTGGTAAAATTATCTCGGTAAATATTATTTTATTAGGATTAGGAATAACAATGGCAGCTTTCTCTAAACAATTGTATTTATCAAGTTTTGTCTTTTTCTTAACCGGACTTGCAATGATTTTCACTCTGTCATCAGTTAACACATTACTTCAAACAATAACCACCGAAGACAAACGTGGTCGGGTTATGAGCTTTTATTCTATGGCCCTTATGGGAATTTATCCACTTGGAAACCTTTTAGTAGGATCTGTTGCAAGCGGTATTGGTATTCCATCTACTTTATTGATTATGGGATTCATCACCATACTTTCTGGTTTTTTGTTTAGTAAAGTGATATATTCACTTAGGGAAGATATTCATCATATATATCGCAACAAAGGACTAATACCCGGGATTTCAGATGATTTAAATTAAAATTTATCGTTGATAAATAAAATTAAATTCATAAAAAAACTACCTTTGAGTAATCAACTAAAAATAAGTAGTATGCAACCTTTCTCTATTAATCTTAACGAAATGACCGACAAGGGTGGTCGATATAAACGATTGGTAATTACCTTGTCTGCAATTTACCTTGTAACATCAGCAATTGCCATTTGGCTACTTTACAAAAGCAACAATCTGAATATCTGGTTATTTATAGGATTAACAGTCTATTTTTTGTTTTTTATTTATTTCGGATTTGTAGGGTACAATGCCAAAATGTATATAAACATGGATGATTTTGCATTCGAATATCAATTCGGTTTTTTTACTAAAGTTCCCGAAAAAATAATTTGGGAAACCATAACAAAAGTTAAGTTAAGCTTTACTCATATTACCTTCGCTAAAAGAACCGGAAAGAAAAAAGTAGTTGAAATTGGCTGGCTGCCTTATACCAAAGTAAAAGAAATAAAAAATAAAGTACATTGCTTTTGCACCGAAAAAGGAATTCA
>JAVEZW010000244.1:0-5626 GCA_034002805.1 Bacteroidales bacterium
TAATAACCAAGTCGTTAAGCTGATTTATGGACAAAGGATAGGAGTTTGATTTTTGATCTGGATTTGTATAAACAAAGTAAGTTCTATCTGTTAAAGAAGTTTTGTCAATAAAATTAACAACCATTTGCTGCTCTTTATACTCTACAATTGGATAGGCAAACGTAAAATCATGGTTAAAGTTTAATCCCAGCAAAGTATCTTTTTTGTACGAAGAGCTCTTCTTATCGAAAATAAAAACGCCCTCAGAAGTAGAGAAAAGAATTCCTTTTTTCGTTCTGATCAACCGAACCCAGTCAGGGTCATTCTTGCCGGTATACTTTACTGGAAAAAAATCGTAAATTACATCTGGGTTAAACTCAGAGAATGGATAAATACAGAAAACTTTGTTTTTTTCGCAGGTGAGCCAGATTGATCCATCATTATCTTCGGCAATACTTTTTACAGCGCAGTTTATGGATGAAAGTTTACCGATATTAAAGAATGATTTATTTGAATATCGAACAGCATATAAACCATCATCTGTTCCTAAAAACAGATATTCGGGATGATTCTCGGAGATCAAAACACTTATTGCTTGCTTAGTAGATTGAAACTTTAATACAGCTTTATTATTCGTTATTTCATAAATTCCATCTGCAGAAATAGCATAAAGTGTTTTATCGAAAATTTTAAAAGACAAACATTGCGCATTTATTTCAGGGATTTTCGAAAATGGCAAATCTGGACTTGAGCTTTTTTTGTTTATTGTATTTTGTTTAAAAAACACACCATTAGTTGTTGCAACAAACAATGTGTTATCAAAGAGTTCTATATTGGTAACACTCCCTTTTATACCATATTTTGTAGTAAAATAACAATAGGCCGAAGGATATTCTATTCTGCTTAATCCTGAATTATGCAAGGCCCATAGATTATTTTCATTATCGTGGGATATAAAATTTATTTCATCGCTTAAAAGACCATTTGATTGATTAAAATGATTAATAATATCTCCATTCTCATTAATGATAATTATTCCGGCACATTTGGTTGCAATTCCAATAGTATTATTGTTAAGTTGGCAGCTTGCCTGATAGTTGTTTTTTAATAAAAACTCACCAACAACAGTGTTTAAATTGGTAATTTCTTGGTTGTCAATCTGATAAAGTGCATTTTTGTCTGATGTAATTGCAAGTAATTTGTTGTTCCGAATCGAAAATAAATTCAGTATATGTTTTTCTGCGAAAAACTCACCCTTAGGTAAAATCTTAAACTCATTACCAAGAATTCTATGTAATCCAACATGTTGTATGTTGCAATAAACGAGGTTGTTAGTCTTAAATAGTTCTACATGATCGTTGCCGGTTTTTAGAATGGTAATTTTCGTACCATCCCAATTATACACAGTTTTATCGGAGCAAAAGATGATGTCGTTTTTATACGAAAAAACATTTTTTATCTGCCCCAGATCAGCTGTTCCTAATTGCACTGAATCAACCAGCGATTTAAAAACCAGGTTGTTTTCAGAATCAGTTGCTAGAACACCAAACTGATTTGTAGTTCCCACATAAATTTTATTATCAGATCCAACAGCTAAATTTGTTACACCATTTATTTTTATAAGAGAGCTGTTTTTGCTGTCGAGCTGAATTATACCGTTAGAGTTTGCAATGTATATAAGATTTTCTTTTGATTGTACTAACGAAAAATTGTTATTTTCGATTCCGTAATTTTGTAAAATTATTTTTTGAATATAAGAAGTGCCAGGATCATCTGAGATTGAATTTGCGGAACAAGGAATTAAAAAAATACAATTCACTATCCAAAAAAACAGGATAATTTTACATATAATTGTATTATAATTCATAACTTGTTATTTTAAACAAAATAAATTCAAAAAATTTAAGTTGTAATTTAATAAAAATATTCACTCAACCATTTAAATACAAGAATTATATTTATGGATAAGGATAAACGAACAATATTAATTCCCTGGGATTTTACTCAAGTTGCTGAGTATGCACTTCTTCACGGACAAAAGATTGCTAAAGGCATAGGCAGTAAAAAAATAGCACTTATTCACATCACCAAAAAAGAAAAAGATAATCCCGAGGCGTTGGAAAAACTTCAGGTAATTGCAAAGGAGAATGCAAACAAGATGAATCTGGAAATAGAACCAATTGTTCGCGAGGGAAGTATCTTCACCACCATTGGTGAGGTTGCCGCCGAAGAAAATGCCGAACTTGTAATTATGGGTACGCACGGATTACACGGAATGCAAAAACTTACCGGAAGCTGGGCCTTAAAAGTTATTGTTAGTTCAAAAGTTCCTTTTGTTGTGATTCAGGAACCACCCAAAGATCAACCATTAAAAGACATTGTTTTTCCGATTGATTTTAAATGGGAGAACAAGGAAAAACTAAATTGGGCAAGTTATTTTTATAATTATTTCTCTCCTAAATTTCATATCATAAAGCCAAACACAACGGATGTTGGTTTTATTAATAAAATTAAAGCAAACATTACCTTCGCTCGAAAATTTATGGATGAAAAAGGGATGGATTACGAAATATCAACAGTAGAGGGTAAAAAGAATTTTGCCATTGAAACAATTGATTTTGCGAAAGATAATAATGCCGACCTTATTCTTATTGTATCTACAAAAAACATTGGTTTCTCAGATTATGTGTTGGGTGCTTCTGAGCAGTATATAATCGCAAATAGTGCTAAAATTCCTGTTATGGTAATAAATCCGCGCGAGGATCTTACCAAATTTATGGGATTCAATTAATCTTTTAGAAATTAAAAATACAATTGTGGATGACCCGTGGGCATCCACTTTTTTTGAATTATTATGGAATTAGTTTTTGCCACAAATAACCGTCATAAGCTTGAAGAGATTCAGCATTTACTGGGATCAAAAATAAAATTGCTGTCTCTAAATGATATTCATTGCAGTGAAGAGATTCCTGAGGATTATTTTACATTAGAAGAAAATGCTTCACAAAAAGCCAGGTATATATTTGATAAGTACAACGTGAATTGTTTTGCTGATGATACCGGGCTTGAAATCGAATTTTTAAAGGGTGAACCAGGAGTGCTATCAGCACGTTATGCTGGTGAAAACAAAGATTCGCAGGCAAATATCGACAAAGTTCTAACCGAACTAAAAGGGGTAAATAACAGAAAAGCCCGATTCAGAACCGTTATAGCTTTAATTATAAATGGTTGCGAAACACAGTTCGAAGGAATAGTTGAAGGAACAATACTTACCGAAAGGCATGGTGATTCTGGATTTGGCTATGATCCAATATTTTTGCCCGATGGATACAACTTATCATTTGCCGAAATGAACCTTAATGATAAAAATAAAATAAGTCACAGAGCAAGAGCTATTAATAAACTGGTCGATTTCATTAAAAAAACTAATTGGGAATTGCCATAATAAACTAACATTTTTTTTGTTTTGTTGTAAAGATAAAAACATGCGAAAATCAATCTTGCTTATAATCTTTTTAAACGTTTTACAAATAACACAGACCTTTTCTCAAATTGGTATAGGTCAGTGGCGCGATCATTTACCCTTTACTTTTCAGCGATATATAACCCAATCACCAGGAAAGATTTACTCAGCAACCGATTATGGAGTATTAATCTATTCCGAAAGCTCTAAAAGCATCGAAAAACTTACTAAAGTGAATGGTTTGTCTGATATTGGTATTTCAGCTTTATCCTATTCATCAAATAACAACGTTTTATTTATTGGTTACGAAAACGGAAATATAGATATTATTCAGGGAAAGGAGATTATCAATATACCCGATATTAAGAGAAAAGTAATTCTAGGAAGCAAAAGAATCAATAACGTTATTTTTATTGATGAATACGCGGTTATATCCTGTGGTTTTGGAATTGTAGTATTAAATATCCCGAAGCGTGAGGTTAAAGACACTTATTTTATTGGCGAAAATGGATCTATATTAACTATTAATCAGCTTGCTTTTGACGGCCAATACTTGTATGCAGCAACAAACTCAGGGGTTTATATTGGTGATTATCTCTCTTCAAATCTTGCTGATTATAATAACTGGATACAGCAACTATCGTTGCCCGATAATTCAGGGATTTATAATTCAGTTGAATTGGTCAATGGCAGAATTATGGTCAACTATTCAAACAATCTGACAAATGATATTATTTATGTTTTAAACGAAAACGCCTGGAGTGTTTTTAAAAACGAATTCTCGGAGATCCATAAAATAAATTATACTAACAATAAGCTTTTAATAATTGCCGACAGGCGAATGTCTTTGTATGATCAAAACCTTAATTTTATTGATTCAATACGTACTTCGGATTATACAAACCCCAATATCTCGGATGCCTTGATTAAATCTGACAATACAATTTGGATAAGTGATTTAGGAAATGGCTTGATAAAAAAAACTACAAATAATTTTGAATTTATAATACCAAACGCTCCCTATTCATCCGATGCATTTTCGTTTGATATTCAAAACAGCAGAGTTTTGGTTGCCGGAGGTGGTATAACTCAGTCAGGAAACAACGCCTTTAAAAATGGTACTGTTCATTCTTTTACCGATCAGCAATGGAATACCAGAATAAACTATAATGTATCTGATATAGTATATGTTAGAATAGATCCTGCAAATAATAATCATTTTTATGCCGGAACATGGGGCTTTGGATTGATTGAATACAGCAACAATGAACCCGTTCAGGTATTTAATGCCGAAAATAGTAGTTTGCAATCAATTATTGAAGGCGAAAACTATATAAGAATCGGGGGATTAGACTTTGACGAGAATAACAACCTGTGGATGACTAATTCTGGCGTTACTAATTTAATATCAGTAAAAAAAGCCAATGGCGAATGGAAAGGATATAATTTCGACGATTTGATTAGCAATGTTCGTACAGGCGAAATTCTGGTAACCCGCAATAACGACAAATGGATTATTTTACCCGATGGGCTGGGATTGCTTATTTTTAGCGAAAACAATACAATAGATAACAGCAACGATGATCGGGTTAAAAAAATCAGCATAATCGACGAAAATGGCAAATTAATTACCAACAATGTTTACTCAATTGCCGAAGACCTGAATGGAGTTATCTGGGTTGGAACCGATCAGGGCGTTGTTGTTTATTATAATCCGGAGAATGTTTTTGAAGATGAAAATTTTTATGCCCAGCGAATCGTTTTAACTACTGGCGGAATAACGCAGTATCTGCTTTCTACCGAAGTTATAACATCAATTGAGGTTGATGGAGCTAACCGTAAATGGATCGGAACCAATAGTTCTGGTGTTTATTTGGTTTCAAAGAACGGAACCGAAGAAGTAAATCATTTTACCGAAGAAAACAGCCCGCTTTTATCAAACAGGATCTTTGATATTGGTATTGATAATGAGAGTGGAGAGATATACTTTGCTACAGAAAGAGGACTTATTTCTTATCGGGGAACTGCAACTATGGGTAGCGACGAATTTAAGGATGTATATGTTTATCCAAATCCTGTGCGCGAAGATTTTGAGGGCGACATTACCATTCGTGGATTGGTGTCGGATGTAAACGTTAAAATTACTGATATAAGCGGAAATATTGTTTACGAAACAACGGCCGA
>JAVEZW010000245.1:0-5599 GCA_034002805.1 Bacteroidales bacterium
TTAATTTTATTTTATGTTTATATGGTATTTAATAGTTTAATAGAATTTATTTTTAATTTAATTAAGGGTTTATTTAATTGGATTAATTTCCCTGTTATTGAAATACCTCAAGATGTAATTAATTTTTTTATTACTCCGTCCCAGATTATTCAGTATTATATGGGTTCTTTTTTATTTAATTTATTTTTTCAAGTTTGTATAGTTTGTTTTGTTATAATATTTACGTCCTCTATTGTTAAATTTGTTTATAGAAAAATACCCGGTATTTCATAATGAGTAAAATATCATATTTCAATATAATTGGTACTAAAGAGGGTAGACTTAATTTTATTAAGGCTTATGAATTGTATGTTAAACGTTCCAGATGAGTTTGTATCAGTAGTTAAATCAGAAGAAACGAAATTGTTAGAAAATCCTAGTTGGAAATTTTGGAAGAAGATATCCTCTGTTATTCCTAGAGATATTAGGTTTTTTATAAAAGATTATAAATTTTGGCTTCCTATTGATTTTGTTAAATGGCTTTTAATTGATTTGCAACGTCCTAAGTATTTTCACCCTTACGGATTAGTTTTTTATTGTGGATTGGCTGGTGCTGGTAAAACAATGCACATGAGTAAAACTTTAATGGATTTTAGAGAAAAATATGGTGATAGTATATATATAGGTACTAACTACGGGTTTTTGTATGAAGATTTCGAAGTGAATAGTTATAGTGATATTATAGAATTAAGGGATAAACCTACTATCATTGGTTATGATGAAATTCAAAATGATTTTGATGCAAGAAATTGGGCTACATTATCGGCTTCCTTTAGTGAAAGGATAAATCAATCTCGTAAAATGAGAGGATTAATGATTTTGTGTACAGCACAGAAATTTGGATTTGTTGATAAAAGATTGCGACAGCTTACAAACAGAGTGCATGAATGTAAAACTTTTAAAGAAAGGTTAACTTTTTCTAGGATCTTAGAACCTGAAGTTAAAGAGAAATTAGAGGGTGGTTTCTATACAGAAATGAATTCCGTGCGTTCTAGGGGCTTTACAGCCTTTGTACAGAGCGATTATATTAGGGGTTTGTATGACAGCTTTCAAATTTTGGAAAACATGCGAAATAGACTCGATGAGGCTCTTACCAAACCTGAAAGGGTTATTAGAGAACTCCAAGACCTTTTACACAGTGGAGAAACGCCCTCTGTATAGAGGGCGTTCCCTGTGTTCCGAGGAACTGGAATAGTAACACGTTCCGAAGGTCTCACGTGTGCAACTAAGATAAATATTAATTAACGTGGTAGATACAATCAGAATTCGTACAAGAGTAAGAAATTTAGATGAAACAAAAATATTTGAGTTTTCTTGTCAGAAAGTTGGCAATTTAAAGTACAGATATTTTAAAGACGTCATTACTGTTGGCTCTTGGTCTAGAGATCTTAATTTTGTAATCCGTGATGATCTTACTCTAGTTTTTGAATTTTCTCTCCCTAAGTTTTATTTTAATCATAATCTTCATCTTGCTTCTTTTGAGATGATAAATGATGCACTTAATGATATCCGTAAATCTTTTCTTTCTATATGTGATATTCCTGAGATTGATGATTGGGATTGTATGCGTATTGATTTATGTGATTATTTGGATACTACTGATGCATACCATTCTTTATCCTTACTTAAACATATTTCTTTTCCTCGAAAAAAAAGTTATTATTATGATACTTCTGTTATGTATGTAGGTAATTCTTATTCTACTAAGGTATATTTAAAATATCCTGAATTTATGATTAATGATTTTATGGCTATTAAGAAAGTTGATTTAGGTTATGCTATGCAATTGAAGAATTTAGCA
This sequence comes from Bacteroidales bacterium, assembly GCA_034002805.1. Classification (GTDB taxonomy): domain Bacteria; phylum Bacteroidota; class Bacteroidia; order Bacteroidales; family UBA12077; genus UBA12077. Next base: position 1,841 of record JAVEZW010000245.1, read on the forward strand.
GATAATAAACTTAGAGTTGAAACTACATATCGTTCTAAGTGGTTAAAAGAAAATCTAGGTACTATTAAAACACCTAAGATTAAGGATATAATAATAAAGAAAAACAAACTAATAAATCATTTCAAATATACAAAGAAAAAATTATTGTTAAACGTAAACCCTATGTTAATGGTACAAAAAAACCTATTAAAAGAATTAAAACAATTATATCCTAAGAAAAAAAATACGGCCTTACGCATATATCAATTCTACGTACTATACTACAACACATACGACTTCAATAAACGTGCTATCGAACAACTATATTCTAAATCTACTATATGCAGATACAAGTTTATTATTTCCTCAATACTCTCTCAATCATATGTTAATGATATAGATGTTCAATATCGAATAGGTATGATTACTAACAAACAGTATAAACACTTTAAGAGTATGGCTTCTTGTTCTTCTAGCTCAAGCTAGACCTACAGTCTTTAGACTGTCAAATATTCAGTTGAAAAAAGTAATATTTTATTCTATATTTTTCTAAGGTATTTAATTTAATAACAAAAAAAAATGGATATCAAAATACCTGTTAAGGTTCTCAACGTTCAATTAGTTAAGTTTAAAGATAAGAAAGACAATTCAGATAGGATCTTTTACATCTTAACTGGTCGTAATTCAGAATTAGGTTTGTTTGAAATTAGTTTCAATGACGTTTCTCTATATAATGAATTACAAGCTAATTTAGACAAGGAAATCGAGCTACCTTTACAAATCGGTGTAAGTTATTCAAAGAGGTTGATAGTAAATATTAATTTATAAATTTGGGGGGTATGATTAAACATGTTGCTATAGTTTTAGTCAGTTTTATTCTGATGTTTACTCATGCCCTTTTTATCTCTCCTGTTTCTGCTCAAATTGTTGAACCTTGTCCATACGATGAAACTATCGAATTTACTGATCCATTATGTGAGGAGTTATATTTGCAATCTCTTGAAAGTTCTTCATATGATCAATTGGTTTTAATTAATGATAATCTAGTTAAACTTAAAGCCTTTGCTTATGCTCTATCTGTTGTTATTACGGCAGGGGCTTTTTTTTATATATATAACAAGGTTTTTATTATACTCTGGGGCAGGATTTTTTAGCTCTTTTATATAAATATTTGAAAGTAGGTTTTTAGGATATCCCCTACAACAAGTATTTAATTTTTATTTGGATATTGCTATGTTGACTTCAGCGATGTTCGAGGGATTTGTTGACACTTTGACGGCAGATCTAGTAGTTATTATTCCTCTTGGTTTAGGAGTTATGGCTACATTATGGGGTATTAGACTTGCACTTTCTTACTTTAAAGGAATTGCTAGATAATAGCCTTTTTATTTAATTTTTTAGGTTTTTAAACAATGTTAGAAGCAACAATGTTTACAACTGGATACGGTACAGACGGGCTTCAGTCATTTACTGATGTTTTAGTATCAGATCTAGTAGTTATTATTCCTCTTGCTCTAGGAGTTATGGCTACATTATGGGGTGTTAGACTTGCACTTTCTTACTTTAAAGGAATTGCTAGATAACAAAAAAAGGGACTATCTGCCGTAGTCCCTACATTAATATAACTTAATTTGTGCAAAAATGAAATATAAACTATTAATTTTATTCCTTGTTTCTTGTTTTGGTTTTATTTTTGCACTTTTTCCCTCTCCTGTTAATGCTTGGATTTTAGATGAAGATGATTTGCCTAGTTTCTATACTAATGAAAATTTTGTGATGGTTAAATATAATACTTCTGGTACGTATCAATATTGTGAAGTTTCTACTTCAACTGCTATTTTCAAGTATATGGATGATAAATTTAGTTTTCCTGCTTCTAATTGTGTAAATGGTCAATTTTGTACTTCTTCTGGTTGTGAGTCTTATATCGGAGAGATGAGAGTTAATCCGTGGAATACAGAGGAATATAAGTTTTCAGATAATGTATTTTCTAATGTCGATATGTATTATGTTGATCCTGTTTTTTCTACTATTTTTTTAAACCCTCAATTTACCGATATTGCTACAAGTTTCACTACTAATTCTTTAATTATGGTTGCTAATTATTCTTCTGGTTCTACTACTCCATGTCCTTACGATAATACTATTTTTGATAATGACCCTTTATGTGTTGAGCCTGTAGATCCTTGTTATTATAATCCTACTATTTTAGAAGATGATCCATTGTGTGTTTTACCTACTATGGAGGGTTTTAAATATATACCTTTAAATTATAGGAGATATCTTGCTTATAGATATTATAAATCTCCTCGTTATATTGAACAACAAACAAGCGGTTGGATACAAACTAAAGGAATTCAAAATATAGAAAATAATACAATATTATACAATGCTTTCCATGTTAGACCTGATGATTTTTTCACTACTAATTCAAATATTGGTTATACTTATGTAAATCAAATTACACCCTCACAAGTTAATGGATATACTTATGTATATTTTCAATCAAGAATATTTCCCATGTATTTTACTCCAACAAATAAGTGGGCTTTGAAAATTGACGATTGGAGTAATTCTGTTAATAACTTGATTGATAACAGATTTATCTTTGAGTCTGGATTACTTCAAACAAGTACATTATTTGATAACTCAAAAACTTTATCAGAACAAATACGTACAAGCGTACCTATCATTTATTCTGGTGAAGATATTGACTTACAAGGTGCTTTCGGTATCAATTTATTAAAGAATGGAGATTTATTACTAGGTGCTAATTATAACGTAGATGATGATGAGTTTATAAATATACCACTTGATGATACTTATTTTATTGAATATAAAGCTCAAAATAATGATATTTTAAAACTAATATCTGATAAACCTTGTTATATCAATACAACAGAAGATAATACAATTTACCCATTCAATTGTAATTCTAACTATAATTTATATTTAAATATTGACGGTAACGAAGTTGATATTACAACTGGTATTCATTATCCACCCTCTTTATATGCACCTGACTCTCCTTTAGATTATTGTAATATGATTATTGATAGTAACTATTATTTAAAAGATCATGAGGGTGTTTTTTTGTGTAAACCTATCACAACATACGATAGAGTTATAATACCTTTTGAGGAAAATCTTTTTGATCCTAACGCATTGGATAGTTTGAATTTAGGTATTTTTGATCCTATTAAACCTGTTTTTGTAAAGATTATAGAATTCTTTAATTCTGTTTGGGCTCGTTTTTGGTCTGCGGTTAATTCTGCTTTGGCTTTGTTTGTTCCTGATATGGATTTACTTAAATATACTTTTGATGATTTCCGTAATTTTACTGATAATAAATTACCATTTAAAGAATTTGGGGATTTCTTAACTGCTATACTGTCTGATCAAGGCTCTTATGCGTTCCCTAAGGTAACTGGCTCTCTTATGGGTGTTCAGGTAACTTTTATTGATTTTGAATTGATTACACAGTATGACAGCACTTTAAAACTTATTGTTAAGGTGGTTACCTATGGTTTCTTACTTGTTGCTATTACTAATACAGCTAGTATTGTAATAACCGATAGATCAATCTTAAACATGCGAGAGAATATCGATGATCAATATACAGCTAATAGAGAGGCGAGGACGTCTAAGCGTATTTAATTTTATTTTATGTTTATATGGTATTTAATAGTTTAATAGAATTTATTTTTAATTTAATTAAGGGTTTATTTAATTGGATTAATTTCCCTGTTATTGAAATACCTCAAGATGTAATTAATTTTT
>JAVEZW010000246.1:0-5592 GCA_034002805.1 Bacteroidales bacterium
ACTCTTCGTTGTAATTAAAGAAATTTAAATATCTGTGCTCTGAATAAAAATAGGTTTACCTGGTTATTCTCAAGTTTCCTGTTTGTGCTTTTATCTCAATCTATCAAAGAACTTTTTTCCCTTCCCCGCTTCCAACTTCTTCTTCCGTTTCGGGACTGCAAAGTTAATATTTTTTTCCGCTTATCCTAACAAAAAATCTCTTCTTTTTTCTTTACCCCTCTACCTTTTTTGCTTCTCTCTTTTTTCCCCTTTTAGCGGGTGCAAATATAAAAACTTTAATTTCTAATCTCCAAAATCTTTTTGAATTATTTTCAAAAAAAATATGTTTTGTTTGATTATTAATTATTTAAAGAACACTTATTTTTAATTGGGATTGCAAAGATATATCTAGTTCGCATATCTGCAAGAAATTTAATAATCTTTTTACCGATTTTAATGTAATACGTTAATATACAGCTAAATAATTTTACTAAATAGTAGTTAAATTAAGTTAAATCATCTCGAAATAGAATAAATGTTTTATCTTCGCTTTTAGTATTATTATTAAATTAAGCTCACTTACAAATGTCAAAAAACTTAGTCATAATCCCAACATACAAGGAAAGAGAGAATATCGAACGAATGGTTCGGAAAGTGTTTTCTTTAGCTCTACCTTTTGAATTATTGATTATTGATGATAATTCGCCTGATGGTACTGCAGAAATCATTAAAGGTTTACAGACGGAATATCCATCAAAGTTGCATATGATTCAGAGACCCGGGAAACTTGGCTTAGGAACGGCTTATATCACTGGTTTTAAATGGGCGCTAGAAAATAAGTATGATTATATATTCGAGATGGATGCTGATTTTTCGCATAATCCTGAGGATTTAATCAGGCTTTATGAAGCTTGCGAGAACCAAGGAGCTGATCTTGCTATTGGTTCGAGATATATTTCGGGTGTAAACGTTGTTAACTGGCCAATTGGTCGTATCTTAATGTCATATTATGCATCAAGCTATGTCCGATTTGTTACTGGAATGACAATTAGAGATACTACAGCAGGATTTAAATGCTATAAAAGGAAAGTTTTAGAAACCATTAAACTTGACAAGATCAGGCTTAAAGGCTATGCTTTTCAGATAGAAATGAAATTTACTACCTGGAAATTTGGATTTAAAATTACTGAAGTACCTATTATATTTACTGAGCGCCAAGAAGGAACATCAAAAATGAGCGGAGGCATATTTAACGAAGCTGTTTGGGGTGTTATAAAGATGAAGTTCAGGAGTTTTTTTAAAGATTATAAGATTGCCTAACACCTACTTATTATGAATAATCTACTGATTAAAAATGTACGGATTGTTAACGAGAATGAGGATTTTATCGGGCATTTAAGCATTGAATCGGGCAAAATCAGTAAGATTTATTCAGCAGATGAAAATCCAATCGGCAACTTTAATAATATAATTGATGGTTCGGGAAAATTAGTTATTCCTGGAATAATTGATGACCAGGTACATTTCAGGGAGCCAGGACTTACACATAAAGGAGATATTTATACTGAAGCAAAAGCAGGTGTTGCCGGTGGAGTAACATCTTTTATGGAGATGCCTAATACCAAACCACAAGCCACAACTATTGAGCTGCTCGAAGACAAATACAAGATTGCTTCTGAAAAATCACTTGCTAACTATTCGTTTTACCTCGGTGCAACCAATGATAATATTGATGAAATAAAAAAAATAAACAAACAAACAATTTGCGGAGTTAAGGTATTTATGGGATCATCCACAGGCAATATGCTGGTTGATAATCTGAATTCCCTTTCGGCAATTTTTAGTGAGTCGCCCGTATTAATTGCCACGCATTGCGAAGATGAAAAAACAATCCTCGAAAATACATCTAAATTCAAGGCTGAATTTGGAGAAAACATACCTATTAATTACCATCCATTAATTAGAAGCGAAGAAGCATGTTACAAATCATCGGCCCTGGCTGTTGAGCTTGCAAAAAAATATAATACAAGGTTGCATATTTTGCATCTGAGTACCAAAAAGGAATTAGATTTATTGGAATCAGGTCCATCCATAAATAAAAAAATTACCGGAGAGGTTTGTGTTCACCATCTGTGGTTTTCAGATAAAGACTATGAAAAATTTGGGACGCGTATAAAATGGAATCCTGCCATTAAAACTGAAGCCGATCGCAAGGGATTGCTTGAGGGGTTAAAACAAAACAGAATTGATGTAATTGCCACCGATCACGCACCTCATACAATTGAAGAAAAAACCAATACCTACTTTAATAGTCCATCAGGAGGACCTCTTGTGCAGCATTCTTTGCCATTAATGCTGGAGTTTGTTCATAATAAAGAACTAACCATTCACGATGTTGTAAAAAAAATGTGTCATACTCCAGCAGATATCTTCCAAATTGAAAAAAGAGGATACATTCGCGAAGGATATTGGGCTGATCTTGTTTTAATTGATTTAAAATCACCCTGGAAAGTTGAAAATGGGAACATATTATATAAATGCAACTGGTCTCCTTTCGAGGGATTTACATTTAAATCAAAAATTACACATACTATTATTAATGGAAATGTTGTTTTTGAAAATGGACAGTTCAACGAATCTATTAAAGGCCAAAGACTTTCGTTTAACCGATAACCTGTAAACATTCTAATCAACTGATCAATATGAAAATAGCAAAACAAATCATTACCTTAGTTTTTTTAGGTACAGTAATTTATAGCTGCAAACCAGAACCAAACGAACAAATTGTGTCTTTTGAAAACGATGAAACATATACTGTTATTGCAGACACCATAATAACTGATGTAGTAATTAAAAATCCTACCGATGACGAGTGGATTGATTATACACTCCGGCAACTTGACAAAAAAACCTTGGTAGATCAGATTTTTGATGCCGTTTATTCGAAACAGATTATCCCATATGATTTCTTTAACGAGACAGAGCTTACTATTGAGCAAGTTAAAGCAATAGAAACAGATCCCGACTTTAGCCGCGATAAAATTGCAAAAGTTCAGTTTGAAGAGAAATGGTATTATGACTCAAAAAACAATACCATGATAAAAAAGGTGCATTCAATCATGCTAGCTTTCGAATTATACAATGCCGAGGGCGAAATAAAAGGATACAAGCCTACTTTTAAAGTTTATCTCAAGTAAAACCCCGAATGGAGCCCAAAATAAAAATCTTATTTTTAGATACCACACATTTCCGATTACCAGAGATGCTTAGAAATGCCGGATTTGAATGTCACGATTCATTCGATTCGGATATAAATAAAATAAAACAAATAGTTGGCGATTATGAAGGAATTATAATTCGTAGCCGCATAAAAATTGATAAGACCTTAATTGATTTGGGTAAAAAGCTCCAATTTATCGGACGAGTTGGAGCAGGACTTGAAAATATTGATACCGATTATGCCACAAAGAAAGGAATAGCATGCATAAATTCACCAGAGGGCAATCGTGATGCGGTTGGCGAACATGCATTAGGAATGCTTTTATGTTTGTTAAATAATATTGCAAGAGCTAATACCGAAGTGCGGCAAGGAAAATGGATAAGGGAAGGAAACAGAGGATTAGAGATTAAAGGAAAAACAATTGGAATAATCGGTTATGGAAACATGGGCAGTGCTTTTGCACAACGACTAAAAGGTTTCGGAGCAACTGTTATTGCTTACGATAAATACAAATTTAATTATACCGATGAGTTTGTTACTGAAAAAAACCTTGAAAGCTTATTCGAAGATACTGATATTTTGAGCTTGCACGTTCCGTTAACCGACGAAACAGAATATATGGTAAATAGCGATTTCATTAAAAAGTTTAAAAAAGAGATTTACATCATAAATACTGCACGCGGTAAAGTGGTTAAAACCGACGATCTCGTTTTTCAGTTAAAAGAAGGCAAGGTGTTGGGTGCAGCGCTCGATGTACTTGAATACGAAGAAACATCGCTTGAGAGTCTTAATTCAGAAAATAAAAAGTCAGATGCTTTTAATTTCCTGATCAACAGCGATAAGGTTATTCTTACCCCGCATATTGCAGGCTGGACAAGAGAATCGAATATAAAGCTTTCGGAAGTGTTGGCTGATAAAATAATTTCTGCTTTCGGTAAAAAATCTACTTAATAACAAAATGAGCTGTATGTCTGCTACGCTGTTCAATAAAGATTTTTCGGCCAGCAGTTAGTTTCTCCACATCTTTTTCGGTATAATGTCTAATAGTAAGCAGCTCTAAATTTTGGTTATACAGTACTTTATATTCTTTTTGCAGATGCTCAAGCAGTTCGTTTATTTCAACATACGAATTATCAATACAAAAAGATATGCTGATGGCTGAATTCTGAATCAGATTAACCTTTACACGATGCTGCGACAAATACTGAAAAATCTCACTCAACCCATCTTCAATAACAAAAGAAAGATCCTTTGGAAAAAGACTTATAAGCATTTGATCTTTTTTAAGTATATATATAGGTAGGTCCTGATCATATTCTTTATAATCCTCAACAGTTGTTCCTGGCCCTGTGGGATTTATAAAAGATTTTACATGCAATGGAATATTCTTATTGTGCAGTGGTTTAAGGGTTTTTGGGTGAATAACCTTTGCTCCAAAATAGGCAAGCTCAACAGCCTCCTGGTAAGATATTTTATTCAATCGTTGTGGATCTTTAAAATACTGCGGATCGGCACTCAATACGCCTTCAACATCTTTCCAAACAACCATTTTTTCGGCATCAAGAAAGTTGGCTAAAATTGCAGCAGTATAATCAGATCCTTCGCGACCAAGGGTTGTACTATAACCGTTGTTCGACCGGCCAATGAATCCCTGTGTTAAGTAGATTCTATTTTTCTCACTATCAAATACCGAAACAGCGTTTAAACTACTCAACTCCAGATTCACTTTTGCTTCCCGAAATGTTGAGTCTGTAATAAAAACCTCCCGAATATCAATAAATTTATTAGTTAAACCGATAAAATTCAAATAGTTGCTAACAATTTGCGTAGAAACAATTTCGCCATATGATACAATCTGATCGTATTTTAAATCAAATTGATTAAGTGTTTTATCTGAAGCCAGCGAATAAACTAAAGAAAAATTGTTTTCGAGAATTTTATAGATTTCAGCAGAATTATCAGGAAAAAGTGATTTGCAAATCTCAAAATGATAGGTATAAAGCAGATCTATTTTGTTTTTACATTCATTCAAATCATTAAAAGATAATTTTACAATTTCTTCGAGAGCATTAGTTGTTTTACCCATCGCAGAAACTACGATTACAAGATTTTTATCAGATTTTTTGACTATTTCCGCCAGATTTTTAACTCCATTTGCATCCTTAACTGAAGCTCCACCAAATTTATAAACGATCATAGATAAACGATAAATGATTAAATACAAAGCCAACAAATTTACTATTTCTTCTTTTAAAGATGCGAATCGATTTATTAAAAGTTTTTACTGAACTGATTTTTTAATAAATTTGAAGATATTAGCTAAAATTAACCTTATTTTTGTTAGCGCGATAGAGAAATTGTTTAACTTACCAACACAATTACCCCTGGTTGGT
>JAVEZW010000247.1:0-5585 GCA_034002805.1 Bacteroidales bacterium
TGTAGTTAATAACCGCTTCCAGTTGAGGTTCATTTAGTTCCTTTAAATAATCGTACACGTATTCTTCTTTTTCTGGTTTTTAATAGGTCGTAAAATTACGTTCATAAATGGTTGCAAACAAAACCTGATTAAAGTATTTATACACAAAAATTGAAATCAATTGAATATGGCCAATTATCGAATAAATTCATGGTAAATACAATTTTATTGGCAGAGATTTGTTATTATTGTAGTTTTCATTCGTTTTTTTAATGAGTATGAGATTTATTCACAACACAGTGGTTCTAATTTTAATACTAGCTTTCTCTGGTATAAATGGATATTCACAGATTGGTGCTGATAATGTTTTTTCTGAGAAAACATGGTATTCATCAACCGATTCAATATTTGTATTTTGTACTGAAAATTCATTCGGAGGAAGTTTATACGCAGTTGATTCAACATCACAAGGCGGTTATACTTTTCAATGGCTAAAATACAATGCAGCAACTAATCTATTTGATATTCCGTTAACTGATTTTACATACAATATCGATTCAACACAAACAACAATCCTAAATCTTGAGTCTGGAGGATACAAAGCAATCCTAACAAATGCAGATACCATTCAGGAATACGTTGCATGGGTTTATAATAATGTAAATTTGTCCATAGATCTTCAAATTGTGGATCCTTTTGATTGTGAGATTCTTGAGCTGTTTGGAACTCCTGATTTTGAAACAGGGATGTTAATTTATAACCCTGCAGACGGCACAAATAGAGTGTTACCTAATAGTAATAAAAATTACTCATGGGAGTTTGAATCAGAAGGGGAGGTTAATATTCCGGAATATGATTATTCCTATACCAGCACAGCGAATTTGCCTCTCGAAGATACTAAGTGCAAACTAATACTCATTGATCGTTTTGGCTGTTCGGTGGCCGATTCTGTTATTTATACCGCTATTGCTACCAAAGCAGAAATGCATTTAACACAACTCGATAAGGATGGAGTCGAATTATCATCAAGTGATTCAACGCTTTCGGGCGAGGCTCCAATGATCGTTCGGTTTCAAAACAAATCAAAACGCGGAGCTGATTTTGTATGGTTCTTTGGCGACACCATTGTTAAAAACGACCTCGATTATATTTATACAAGTGATGTAAATCTGCAACCCGAACATACCTATTATTATACAGAGAAACCCGGAGGTAAAAAATATACTGTTAAACTTAACAGCACGAGCTCTTTTGGATGCAAAGACTCGGTTTATGCAACAATCAATCTCGATCCTTCTGAAATTGAATTTCCAAATGTTTTTTCGCCTGATGGAGATGAAACAAACGAACGTTTTATTATCGACCCCGAAAAATACAAATCAATCCGATCATTTAAAATTACAATTTTTAATCGGGTAGGGCAGCTAATGCACGAGTACGAAGGAGACATTCATGACTGGCCGGGATGGGATGGTAAAGTTCGAGGAAATGATGCCTCCGAAGGAACCTACTTTTTTGTAGTCGAAGTTACTGGCTGGGATAATGAAGTTTACAATAATGATAAACTAAATGGTAAAGGCGATTCGTATTTTGGTTTTATTAGTCTTTACCGCGATAAATAGTTATATAGATTTTATCAGAAACATGATAGATATTCATTTTTCGACTCCAGAAAGCATTTGGAACAAAATGAAAACCTATTAATAAGCAAAATATCATACTTAGAAGTGTCACTTTGTCCCGATAGTTATCGGGATGTCGAAGAGTGTCAAATTGTGGAAAATAAAAAGAGGCTATTGATATAGCCTCTTTTACATAATATATAATAGGTATAAATCTATTCTTCTTCTTCCTCAGCCTCAAATGCTTTAATCAGTTTATCCTGAACCTCACCCGGTACTTGCTCGTACTTTGCAAATTTCATTGTATAAGTAGCACGGCCACCAGTAACAGAACTTAGTGCAGTCGAATATTTGTTCATCTCAGCTAAAGGAACCTTTGCATTGATTTTTTCAAATCCTTTTTCGCTGTTCATTCCTTCAATCATTGCTCTACGACCTTGCAAATCACTCATTACATCACCCATTCTGTCCGATGGTACAAGTACTTCAACATCATAAATAGGTTCCATAATTTTTGGACCTGCTTCTTTAAATGCAGCTTTAAATGCATTACGTCCAGCCAAACGGAAAGATATTTCGTTTGAATCAACCGGGTGCATCTTACCATCATAAACGCAAACACGGATATCGCGGGCATATGAGCCTGTAAGCGGACCTTCTTCCATTTTCTCCATAATGCCTTTTAAAATAGCGGGCAAGAAACGTGCATCGATTGCCCCACCAACGATACAGTTGTAATAAACTAATTTTCCGCCCCAAGGTAAAGCATGTTCTTCTTTGTTTCTAACAGAAACAGCGATTTCTTTACCTGCAATTTTATATTTTGATGGTTCTGGAGCACCTTCTTTATAAGGTTCGATAACTATATGAACTTCACCAAACTGACCTGATCCACCAGATTGTTTTTTATGTCTGTAGCTTGATTCGGCAACTTTGGTAATTGTTTCTCTATATGGAATTCTTGGTGCCAAGAATTCTGTTTCTATCTTATAAATCTTATCCAAATGCCACTTTACCATATTATTTAAATGGTATTCACCCATTCCATGAATAAGAATTTGTTTTAATTCTTTTGAATACTCGATTATAATAGTAGGATCAGCTTGGTTAATTCTTCCAAGTGCTTCACCTAATTTTTCGTCATCTGATTCACTAACAGCTTTAATGGCAGTTCTGAATTTTGGATTTGGGAAAGAGATAGCAGGGAATTTAAGATCAGTCTTTCCATCAGATAGAGTATGGTTAGTACCAGTATTTTTTAATTTAACAGCAGCACCAATATCTCCGGCCGAAAGTTGGGCAACCTTCTGACGATTTTTACCTGCAACAACATATAATTGTGATAATCTTTCTTTTGCTCCAGTATTGTTGTTGGTTAAATCCATGCCTTCAGTTACCTTACCTGAAATTACTTTAAAATAGTTTATCTCTCCAATATGCGATTCAGTAGCTGATTTGAAAACAAAAAGTGCCGTTGGTCCATCTTCTTTAGTTTGAATTTTCTTTTCATCAATGGTAACTTCTTCTGGCATTTTGTTAGGTGATGGCAATACATTTATAGCAAACTCTAATAACCGTTTAACACCCATATTTTTCTCTCCTGATGCACAGAATACAGGGAACATACCTCTGTTAATAAGACCAGCAGCAATACCTTTACGCATTTCGTCCTCGTTAAGTGAGCCTTTTTCGAAAAACAATTCCATAAGTTTTTCATCGTTTTCGGCAGCTGCTTCAACAAGAGTATTGTGTAATTCGTCAGCAGTGGCTTTCTGATCTGCAGGAATATCTAGTTCTTCTCTTTTTCCTGCTGCATCCCATTTGTACATCTTCATTTTAAGCACATCGATAATGGCTTTAAATTCGCTGCCAGAACCAATTGGATATTGAATTACAACAACTTTGCTTCCGAAAGCTGATTTTGCTGCTTCCAAAGTTGCCTCATAATTTGCTTTTTCATGATCCATTTGATTAATAACATACACAACAGGTTTGTGATGTTTTTCACAATATCTGTTTAAAATTTCAGTACCAACTTCAATTCCATGAGCAGCATGCAACAATAATAATGCAGTATCAGTTACACGAAAAGCAGAAGTAACGCCTCCTATGTAATCATCTGCTCCCGGTGTGTCAATTATATTTATTTTATGATCGTTAAATTCAGTATATAAAACAGTCGAAAATACTGAGTTACCTGCCTCATGCTCAATATCGTTGTAATCTGAAACAGTATTCTTAGCATCAATTGAACCTTTCCTTTCAATAACACCTCCTTCAAGCAAAAAAGCTTCTGCTAATGAGGTTTTACCCGAACCAGAGCTTCCAACTAAAGCAATATTTCTAATTTTATCCGTTTGATAAGTTTTCATACTTTATTTATCTAATTAATTATTAATAAATGATATAAACTTTGCTTATTTAATTATAATAGTAAAATGGGTTTCAAAAATAGTAAATTTTTATCAACACGCAAGAAAGTACAGAATATAATATAAATAGGTATTGATTAAAACAAAAAAGACCCCGTAATTGATATTGGTTCTAAATAGCAAAAAAAGCACATTATATTATTTATGTATTTTGATAGTTTCAAAAAAGGGTTTAATTTTGCACCATTTTCCGGCAAATAATTATTGAAGGGAAAACATTTAGAAATCAATAGTTTTAATAAATATTTTTAATTATACAGAAGATATTTTTTTATTTTTTCAGAGATCAAAATTTACGAAATAATTTTAAAAATATTGTGGTTTATTAAAAAAAAAGAATACCTTTGCGAACCGATTTTATAAAAAAATAATTTAAAATAATTGTCTATATGCCTACAATACAGCAGTTAGTAAGAAAAGGAAGAACTCAGATTGTGGAGAAGAAAAAAGCTCCTGCTTTGGATGCATGTCCTCAGAGGAGGGGTGTTTGTACTCGTGTTTATACAACAACACCAAAAAAACCAAATTCAGCAATGCGTAAAGTTGCAAGGGTTAGGTTAACTAATGGGAAGGAAGTGAATGCTTATATTCCAGGTGAAGGACATAACTTACAGGAACACTCAATTGTTCTTATTAGAGGTGGTAGGGTTAAAGACCTTCCAGGTGTTCGTTATCATTTAATTAGAGGAGCTCTCGATACTTCAGGTGTTGAAGGCAGAACTCAACGACGCTCAAAATACGGAGCTAAAAGACCAAAAAAATAATCGAATTCAATAGAGTTTAGAAGCGATGAGAAAATCAAAACCAAAACAAAGGATTTTATTACCAGATCCAAAATTTAAAGATCAATTGGTTACCCGATTTGTTAACGATCTTCAGTTAGATGGTAAAAAGAATACTGCTTTCAAAATTTTCTATGATGCAATGGATATTGTTGCTGAAAAAGCTAAAGATAAAGAGAAATCTGCAATCGAAGTTTGGAAAAAAGCATTAGAAAATATCACTCCAATGGTTGAGGTAAAAAGTAGAAGAATTGGTGGTGCAACTTTTCAGGTTCCTATGGAGGTTAATCCAAGAAGAAAAACTGCAATCAGTATTAAAAATATGATTAAGTACGCTCGCCAAAGAAGTGGTAAAAATATGGCCGAAAAACTTTCGCAAGAAATTATGGCTGCATTTAACGAAGAAGGCGGAGCATTTAAGAAAAAAGAAGAAACTCATAGAATGGCCGATGCAAATAAGGCATTTGCTCATTTTAGATTTTAATTAGAAGTAAGAAGTAATTTTTTGAGACGGGAATAGAGGAAATGAGTAAAGACTTGCAGTATACCAGGAATATCGGAATCATGGCTCATATTGATGCCGGTAAAACTACAACAACAGAGCGAATTCTGTTTTATACTGGTATAACACATAGAATTGGAGAGGTTCATGATGGAGCTGCTACAATGGACTGGATGGTTCAGGAGCAGGAGAGAGGAATAACAATTACTTCAGCTGCTACTACAGCTTATTGGAAATACCGTGATATAGATCACAAAATCAATATTAT
>JAVEZW010000248.1:0-5570 GCA_034002805.1 Bacteroidales bacterium
TTCCAACGATTCAATCCAATATAATAAGTTGATAAAGGATTATCTATAAAGCCATCCGAGTTTTGATCGTGCTTAAACGAATTGTTCTTTGAATGCAATAACAATCCAGTCGACCATTTATCATTTACTTTCTGAGCTAAATGGAGATTGCCTTCGAAATTACCTTCCTGATTTGCATATAAATTTAAGTACAAACGCTCTGAATCTTCGGGTTTACGCAATTCAACATTAATCTGGCCGGTAATACTTTCAAAACCGTTAGCCACAGAACCAGCACCCTTGTTAAGCTGAATGCTTTCAATCCATGTTCCGGGAACATAAGAAAGTCCGTAAATAGCTGATAATCCACGAATATCAGGAATATTTTCACGTGTAATCTGAACATAAGGTCCGGCCAAACCCAACATCTGAATCTGTCGTGTTCCGGTAACTGCATCAGTAAACGAAACATCAACACTGGGGCTCGTTTCAAAGCTTTCAGACAAGTTACAGCATGCAGCTTTCTGTAACTCCTTTTCATTTAAAATTTCGACTTTAACAGGAGCAAGCATTAATATTTCAGTGGTTTTTTTTCTATGTACCACAGTAACCTCATCTAATTCAACAGATGATTTCAATGTCACTTCAATATTATTCTTGCCTATTGTTTCAATGGTATCATTTTGAAACCCAATAAAACTTACAACCAGTCTAGTTGATTGTTTTAATCGCGAAATACTGAAATCCCCTTTTTCATTGGTTGTTGTGCCAACAGTTGTACCTAACCAATGAACATTTGAGCTCATAAGTGGCTGCTTTGAGCCATCTTCCATTCGTTCAAATACTTTTCCTTTTAAATAATCTGTACTTTGCTGTGCATAAAGTTTAAAAGAAAGGAAAAGCATGAACAACGCTATCCATATGTATTTTTTCATGATAGAATAATCTTAATGAGATTCTACTCCATCACGATAAGCACAGCATTTTGGAAGTTTTTTATAAACCTCATCCGAAGCTTTCTCCTTTTCAGTATCGTGACCAGCTTCTGCAATTGCTTTATGAATATCATCAAGTGTTACTTTTGATGGTGTATAAATTACTTTAAGCATTTGGGTTTGCTTGTTCCATTCTGCTAGTTTTACACCTTTTATGAGTGCTGCATTTTCTATGCGATCTTTACACATTCCGCAAACACCCCACACTTTAAACTCAGTAGTTTCGACTTTTTTTGTTTTTTCCTGTGCCTGAGAGTTAATTCCAAACATAGAAATAATAACAATTCCAAGTAATAATAATATATTTTTCATTTCAGTAGATTTTAAATTTGACAAAAAAATTTAACTCTTTGATAAAAGCAAAACGAGTTTCTACCGAAAGTTAGGCGTAGTATATAAGAGAGCAGTTTAAAATCCAAAATGGATTTTTATAAGGTGGTGATGAATTATTTTCCAATCTCTGAAAATCTAATTCAATCTCATTATTTAATAAAGTAATATCAATAGCTGGCTGAATATTCAGATCGAATGATGGAATAGTAAGAATTCGATAATCCTGACTAACTCTTTGTTCATCACTTATCTCGAAATATAAAAACTGATTTTCACAGCAAGATTTATTCATCGTCTCGCCACCACAGCAGCACGATTCGGTATTTCCAAAAAGATCTAGAGATTCAAGCTGACCACCACAATAGTGCAAGTTTATTGTAAGTCCTAATGAAATTAGCATATAAAAACTTAAAAACACTATAATTACCGATCTTTTCATGTTACAAAGATAAGACAACAGAGTAGACAATAACTTATACAATTATTGTATTTTTTTACAAGATTTTAATTCGCTTTTGCAGCGTTTTCAATAATTTTTATAATCACCTCAACCGATTTCTCCATTGATTCCAATACAGCGTACTCATATTTACCATGATAATTATGCCCACCCGTAAATATATTAGGACAGGGTAATCCCATATAGGACAACCGAGCTCCATCGGTACCTCCTCGTACCGGTTTAATATCAGGCTTCACTCCTGCTTCGATCATAGCTTGTTTTGCCTGCTCTACAATATACATGTATGGTTCAATTTTTTCGCGCATATTGTAATACTGATCTTTTAATTCCAATTGTATTATGGGTTGCGAAAATCTTTTATTTATTGAGTTTACAATAGTTTGCATCAGTTGTTTTCTATTCTCAAAGTTTGCTTTATCATGATCACGAATAATATAGTGAATCTCTGCTTCTTCAACTGTTCCATTAAATTGTGTGATATGGTAAAATCCATCATAATGTTCTGTTAATTCAGGTCTTTCGTTGACTGGTAGCATTTCATTAATCTCAGTAGCAATAAGAATTGCATTAATCATTTTATCCTTAGCATATCCGGGATGAATATTTCTGCCTCTGATTTTTATTTTTGCTGCTGCAGCATTGAAATTCTCAAACTCCAGTTCGCCTATCGGGCCACCATCAACAGTGTATGCATAATTGGCTCCAAATTTCTGAACATCAAAATAATCGACACCCTTTCCTATCTCCTCATCAGGAGTAAAAGCAACTTTAATAGTACCATGTTTTATTTCAGGATGTTGAACAAAGTAATCCATAGCTGTAACAATTTCTGCTACACCTGCTTTGTCATCGGCACCAAGCAATGTATCGCCACTAGCTGTTATAATGGTCTTACCTTTATAGTTTACTAATTCAGGAAACTCTTTAATTGTAAGAATAATTTCTAAATCTTTATTAATTATTAGATCTGCTCCATTATAGTTTTCAAAAATCTGAGGTTTTACATTTGCAGCACTCATATCGGGGGCAGTATCATAATGAGCCAAAAAACCAATTACCGGTATTTTTTTATCTGTATTTGATGGCAATGTACCTGTTACATAACCGTACTTGTCCATTCGAACCTCAGTCAACCCAATATAAATCAGCTCTTCTTTAAGCAAGTTCGCCAAATTCAATTGTTTATCGGTACTTGGATATTTCTCCGAGTTTTCATCTGATTGAGTATCAATCTGTACATATCGTAAAAATCTATTTAGTAATTGTTTTTTCATAGTAATTAGATATTTGCACCATACAATTTATTGGTATAAAGATAAACAAGCAATCCCTTAATTTGGTTAAATTTGATATCAAAATATTACGCAAATGTTAAATCAAAACACACTTCAATTCCTTCGCGATTTAAGCAAGAACAATAATCGCGACTGGTTTCACGAAAATAATGAAAGGTATCAAATAGCTAAAAAAGAATTTGAGCAATTCATTAACATAGTAATTATGGAGATTTCTCAATTTGATCCATCCATAAAAAATGTAAAACCGAAAGATTGTATTTTCAGGATAAACCGTGATATCCGTTTCTCAAATGACAAATCACCCTATAAAACAAATATGGGTGGTTATATTGTCCCCGGTGGCAGAAATGCCGGAAATGCAGGTTATTATATTCATATTGAACCCGAAAACTGCTTTCTTGCAGGCGGAATTTATATGCCTCCAACGGATAGACTCAAGGCTGTGCGAACAGAGATTTATGAAAACACAGATCAGTTCAAAGAAATAATCTATAATAAAGAATTTGTAAAGCAATTTGGCGATTTATCTGTCGAAGATAAGCTAATAAAACCTCCTAAAGGTTTTCCAAAGGATTTCGCTGATATTGACCTGCTTAAATACAAACACTACTCAGTTTTAAAAGCATTAATTGAAAAAACAGTCACATCAAAGGGCTATTTAAAAGAGACCATTGAAACATTTAGAGTCATGTTTCCTTTTATTCAGTTTATTAACGAAGCAATTAATTATCAGCTAAACAAAGACAATTAAATATAGATTTGTGGCTTAACAAACACATTGCACGTCCAGCAGGTCAATGTCATTAAGTTAAGGAATATTCACCCTCTGCCCTATGGGCATCTCCCTTAAGGGAGAATATATCCGGCTTTGTCCTCCCTCGAGGGAGGTGGTCGAAGACCGGAGGGTGAAAAATAAAGAGACTGAACTAATTACATTATTTCGGCAGGCAGTTAACTCTGATAAACTTAGTTTAACGCAGATATACGCTGATTTTAATACAATTCCGGGTATTTCTTCGGATTTGATTCGTTCATCATTGCATAAATAGCCTCAAACACATCTTCAGCATTTGGATTCGAGAAATAGTCACCATCGCTTGCATAGGCAGGACGATGATCTTTGGCGGTTATTGTTCTTGGCTCAGAATCGAGATGGAAATAAGCCCCTTGCTCTTCCATCACTTTTTGCATCATAAATGCTGTTGCACCGCCCGGCACATCCTCATCAAAGAATACAACCCTGTTTGTTTTTTTAATCGAATCGGCAATTATATGCTTTTTGTCGAACGGAAGTAATGTCTGAACGTCAATTAACTCAACAGAAATATTGAATTCCTTCAGGTGTTCAATCGCATCCTGGGCAATTCGCACACAGGATCCATACGTTACCAATGTAACATCCGTTCCTTCATGTAAAATCTCAGGAACACCAAGTGGAATCTTATATTCTCCAATATTTTCGGGTCGTTTCTCACGTAATCGGTAACCATTTAAAGGCTCGATTACTAAAGCGGGATCCTCACCTTCGAGTAAGGTATTATAAAAACCAGCTGCCTGAGTCATATTTCTTGGAACACAAACATAAACACCACGAATCGAGTTTATTACCATACTTAGTGGCGATCCCGAATGCCAAATTCCTTCCAATCTATGACCACGGGTACTTATAATTAACGGAGCAATTTGTCCACCGGCAGTTCGGTAATGAGTTGTTGCTAAGTCGTCGCTCATGGTTTGCAACGCATACAATAAATAATCGAAATACTGAATTTCAGCAATCGGACGCAAACCACGTAAAGCCATTCCCAATCCCTGACCCAAAATGGTTTGCTCTCGAATACCCGTATCAGTAACTCGTAGCTCACCATACTTTTTCTGCATTCCCTCGAGACTCTGGTTTACACCGCCAATATACCCGGCATCCTCACCAAAGACTACCAATTTTGGATATTTCGCAAATAAATGATCGTAATTATCCCGAAGAATTTCTCTTCCAGCAACCTCAGGAGAATCGGGTTTAAAAATTGGTTTAACCTCTTTTACATTTAGCGCAGATCGCTCCGACTCATTATGTAGAAATGTATTATATCGTTTGTGATTATCCTCGTAGTTGCGTTCCAGCCAGTCAGATAAATCCTTCTGAAGTTTGCCTCTTATGTTACAATCAGTACAAACATGTCTTAAAATCTTTTTAGCTGCACTAAAATTATCTTTTCGAATAGGGGTTAAAATCTTCTTTAAGTCATTCGTAACCGCTCCAACCTTATCATATCCCTCGCGTTTGCACATACACGAACGATTATCAATAATCTCAATTAACTTATCACGTTCAATTTTTACAGGCTCGGTAAACTTTTGCCATGCAACACGCTTAGCTTCTTTAGCTTCTTCTTCGGCTTGTTTTTCAATTGTTTCAAGTTCTTTCTCAGTGGCTATTTTTTCTTTGAGAATCCACTCTTTCATTTTTCTGAGGCCATCAAATTCTACCTCGAACTTAAGCCT
>JAVEZW010000249.1:0-5560 GCA_034002805.1 Bacteroidales bacterium
AAAAGATCTATCTGTTAGATCGAAAAAAAGCGAAAGTGATCTTCAAAAACGATCCATATGCGTATGATGAGTTAGAATTACATGGTATTGTTCCCAATGCCCACATCAACTTCATTGAGTTAACCCGAAAATTTTACAATGGATTGTCAAATAATATCGAGTTACAAGCCAAAGTAGCCAGGTTAAAGCTCACGCAGGAAGGGATCACCAAAGCATTGGAGCTCATAGAACAAGTGAACCTATTACGATCTGAATTTCTGAAAGAGTTAGGCGAATCACAGCTCTCCCGCAAAACCAAAGATGAAGCACTCGCCGCCATCGAACTATGGATGCGCGACTTCTACGCCGTAGCCAAAATCGCTTTAGATGATAAAGTGAAGTTGTTAAAAGCGCTGAAGGGCTAAGGGCACAAGGCCAAGGGCCAAGGGCCAAGGGCTAATGGGGAAAGGGACAGGAGGAATTCTTGTTCCTTTTCTTTTTTCATAAGTTATAAGGTTTTGGGTATTGGGTATTAGGTTTTGGGTTTTGGTTTTTTTAATAATCTCTAGTCCCTAGTCTCTAGTCCCTAGTCTCTAGTCCCTAGTCTCTAGTCTCTAGTCCCTCGTCTCTAGTCCCTCGTCTCTAGTCCCTCGTCTCTAGTCCCTCGTCTCTAGTCTTAATTGGAGTGAACTCTTAATATTTGTTAATTATTAATCCTATTCCTCTAATTAGGAGAAAAAGCATTGCCAGTTCAAATTCTTTTTTTATATTTGCAAAACAAAAACACACTCGAATTGCTAAAAAAATCACTAGACCTATAGATAAACTTTTAAAAAATATTTTTATAATTAAAAAAAAAACAAAAATGCAATAAAAAACATACGGATATTCAACCCTATTAGAGCAGATAACCGTGATAAAAAGAAAAAAAATAACGGTTGTTAACGCGTTACCGCCAAGTGTAAAAAAAGACGACACAGCAGACAATTTGCTATATAAAGACAGAAATAGAAAAACGATAAATGAACAGCCAACGCACAAAACAGCACATTTGCAAACCACACAAGCCGACACACTACCAAAGTTTGCAAAAGAGCTGTTTTCTTGCCGACGCACAGGGTAAATTATTGACTAATGATTAAAATTAAAGAAGATACATTTCAATATTATTTCTATTTCGTTCAAGAGAGAATGAATATTTTTTGGAATAAATACAATTGCCAAAACCCTCCATGGACAAATGATGAAATCTTAAAAGTTCACAAATTCACGAATGTTTATCGTGCTTCTGATAGAGTTAGTCAGTATTTGATAAGAAATGTAATTTACAATACTAACATCTCTTTCAATGAAGAAGATATACTACTTAGAATATTGGTTTTTAAGATATTTAACAAAATTGAAACATGGGAATATATTGAAAAAAGACTTGGTGCAATAAGAATAAATAATTTCGATTTAAATCAAATTAATAAGATACTGCAAGAAAGAAAAAACCAATTCCCGATTTTCAATAATGCTTATATGATGACAGGTACGCATTCATTATATAATCATTTAAATTTTAAACACGAGAAGTGGCTTGAAATGGTTAGACTTGAAATGGTTAAAGGGGGTGTTTTTCAAAAGATTCTTAAAGCAAAATCATTAGAAAATGTTTACATATTATTGAGAGACTGTTCATTTATTGGTGATTTTCTAGCATATCAATATGCTATTGATATTAATTATTCTCCTGTTATTGATTTTAGTGAAGATTCTTTTGTGAAAGCTGGTATTGGTGCAATTAGGGGCATTAAAAAATGTTTTGAACCTTTAGGAAAAGACACCTTTGAAGATGCAATTCGATTTACTCAAGAAAATTTTGAAGACTATCAAAGAAAATTTGGGCAAACTGAGTTTAGGAATCTTTTTGGAAGAGTGCCAACCTTAATCGATATACAAAATTGTTTCTGTGAAACTGATAAATATTTAAGGGCGAAGATGCCTGAGTTACAAATTGATAATAAAAGAATAAAACAAAAATATAAAGAAACACCTTCAGTGTTAAATTTATTTTTTCCTCCAAAATGGGGAATAAATTCTAAAATTAAAGAACCATGTTTACAGCAGAATACGAGGGAATTAACTCTTTTCTAATCGGAGCATCTTCTCTCTTGCTGAAAGAAGGTGTTAAACGAAAAACGAGAGGATTTGATTGCATTGAATTACCGGAACCATTTATGTTCAAATTGAAAAATCCAACTTCAAGAATAGTTACGATTGAAGAAAGAAAATGGAATCCAATTTTGCCTTATGCTGAATCACTATGGTTAGCTGTTGGTAGAAATGACTTAGAGTTAATTGGTCATTATCTTAAAAACATGATAAACTTTTCAGATGATGGTTTTTTCCTTCGAGGTGGATATGGCCCGAGATTGAGAAAATATTCGGGAGTAAATAATGATTATAAAATTCGAAATCCTTTAAATGTTGATATTTCCACTCCTACCAACTCCGAAGTTGACCAATATAATTATATATACAAGAATTTCAAAAAAGATATCAACACTCGGCAAGCAATAATAAATATTGGTGACCCTCCGAAAGATTGCTTTGATGAAAACGGATGCTTAAAAGAAACGAAAGATTTCCCTTGTACTCGACTTTTACATTTTCAAAAACACCCAATAGAAGACAAATTAAATCTGACAGTTTATATGAGGTCGAATGATTTTATGTGGGGAGCAAGTGCTGTCAATATATTCAATTTTACATACATCCAAGAATACTTTGCTCAAATTCTGAATCTTAAAATTGGCGAATATTTCCATATTGCGAATAACTTTCATTACTATGAAAAACATAGCGAACAAATTGAAAGAATATCTCGAGCAGATTTTACCGAAGACGGTGGATTTGAGTATGCAAAAAGTTTTAAAAACCTTGCACAGTTTGATGAAAAGCTAAATCAGTTGCACGCAGAAGAAGAAAAATTAAGAACTAATAGAAGTAATGGCATTGTAGAATTTGAAGATGATTTTTTCAATGATTGGTTTAAAACTTTTTATTGTTTCAATACTAATAAAAGAACTGAATTTAAAAATCCAATATTAACCCAACTCTTTAAAAAGTATTATACCAATGAATGAAGAAAGCATTAAAAAAATTACTGATGAAGTTTCTGCAATTCTAATCAAGAAAAATGCAGACTATGGTGGAGCAAGTTTTGATTTAGGACTAAATGGGAATATGGTACATCTTTGGGATAAAGTCAGTCGCTTTAGAAGCTTGATAGGCAATGCGAAAACAGAACCTAATTTCGAAAGTGTGGAAGACACTCTAAGGGATATAATTGGCTATGCTATTATAGGATTGCATATTCTTAATGATGATAATATTAAAGACAAAATCTATGGACAAGACTAAGAATGTCTTTGTAAGTCATTTTAACAAAGACGAAGAAAATATTGGTAAAATGAAATCTTTGCTTTCAGGGAAAGGTTATTCGATAAAAAACGCCTCCATAGATAGCACTAAACCAAATCGTGCAAATAATCCTGAATATATCAAAAGATTACTCAGAATGAGAATTCAATGGGCGGGCACTTTTATTTGTTTGATTGGTCCAGAAACGCATACAAGGGAATGGGTAGATTGGGAAATTGACCAAGCTTTTAAAAAAGGTAAAAGAATTGTAGGGGTCTATATAAACGGAGCTAGTGATTCTGATGTGCCTGCAAATTTTGAAAAATATGGTGATGCCTTAGTTGGTTGGAATTCCGACAGAATAATTGGTGCCATAAATGGCACTATAAATAATTGGGAAACCCCAACAGGGGAATCAAGGGTTGGTCATTGGTCTCCTTATCGTAGCACTTGTTAAAAATAAATTATTATGAAATACTTTTCTTATGTAGTTGCTCGCGATTTTGGTTTTGCTCCAAATCCATTTGGGCAACATTGTACTTTAGCAACATGTAAACCAATAATTAGGAGAAATTCAGAACTTGGTGATTGGATTTTTGGGATAACACCGAAAGTAAAGGACAAAGGTAATCGATTAGTTTTTGCAATGAAAGTTACTCAAAAAATGACTTTTGATGAATATTGGGCATCGCCAGAATTTCAATATAAAAAACCAGTAATGAATGGTAGTTTAAAACAGTTGTATGGCGATAATATTTATCATAAAGACAAGGATACTGACGCTTGGATTCAAGAAGATTCACATCACAGCAAGGACAATGGAGAAACAAACTATGATAATTTGAAAAGAGATGTAAGCGGACAGTATGTGCTTATTTCCGATTACTTTTATTATTTTGGAGAATTAAATGTTGAAATACCGTTCTTATTAAAAACTAAGTTTTCAATAGGTATTGGACAGAAACAGGTTAAAGAGGAGTATGCACTAAAATTAATTGAATGGTTAGATTCAAACTATGAGAAAGGATTAATTGGTGTTCCACTGCTATTTACTAATTTCCAAAGATATGATGGAGTTTCTTAATCTAAAACTGTTTTAAAATGGAGCTAATAAATTTGAAGTTTGATGATAATTGCAACTTGGTATTGTCTATTCATTGGATAATTTACTTATTCCTTTCAATAATTCTTTTAATTTGGATATATCATATATTCAAAAATCGATTTCTTTTTCACAAGAATATTGAAATCGAAAGTTCGGAAATTGGCATTCAAGGTCAAAAAATTAAAATAAAGCCAAATTACACAAACATTGATATTGCATATAAAATTTGGGTTGAATTGAATACAAGAAAAATCGGTTTACCAATTGATTTTGAAAATGATGTAATAGTTGAAATATATAAATCATGGTATGAGTTCTTTGGTATTACTAGAGAATTAATTAAAGGACTTCCAGCAACAAAAATAAGAGGTGATAAAAGTACAAAAGAACTAATTGAACTATCAACCAAAATTTTAAATGAAGGCTTAAGACCACATTTAACAACTTGGCAGGCTAAATTTCATAAGTGGTATGATTATGAAATTTTAAAAGATGAAAATTCACAATTAACACCTCAAGAGATTCAGCAGAAATATAATAGCTACATTCATTTAAAGACTGATATGGAAACTATTAATTCAAACTTGATAAACTATAAGAATTGTGTTTATAAACTAGCTTTTGGAGAATAGCCATTACAAAGTCAAGCACATTGGCTGGTCGCTCGAAAAACCAACGCACGACCAAAACCAGCCAAAGAGCTTGCCTACCCAAACGCATGACAGACAGAAACGAAGTGACTAATTGACAAAAAAATGACAGAAAACAAAGAACACCAGGCGGTAACACGCGGTATAGTTAATTGCCGGTGCAGTGGGTATTCGAGCGGCACAGCTCGTATCAAAAGTAGTTGTAACTTGATAGGAAAGTGCTTCGAAATCGGCAACTAACCATACCGCCAAACGTTGGCAACAAGTGTAAAAAGACAAGCGACAGATAGATATTGGTTCAACCCCCTGTTTTTCGGACAGGGTTATATTTAATTTGTGACTGCAAATATACATTTTTTTTAATTTGAAATACATTCAAGAAAAATTTCATTTTTTTCTAATTTTTCTTGTTCTAATA
>JAVEZW010000250.1:0-5544 GCA_034002805.1 Bacteroidales bacterium
CATAAATCGGAATCACCCCACAATTGGTGGAGTATCTTCTCGCGGGGATACACCGTGTTCTTGTTTTCACTGAGTACTTTAAGGAGAATGGCTTCCCGTTTGGTCAGCTTCGTCGTCTTCAATTAAAGGGATTTTTAGCATAATTGGGTAGTATCACTCAACCATTTAAATATCCATAAGAATGAAAAAATTATTTATTATAATCATTGCATGTACATGCTTTACAACAGATGCTCTATGCCAGTTACCATACCGACCTCTTTCAGAATTCAATGGTGATAAGGGGGCATATCTGAAATATAATTTCGAAGAAAGAGAGGATTTATTTAAAGGGAATACATTTGCATATTTGTTAAGCTCTTCTGAATTGCCTCCAACTGGTCATGTCAGAGTAATGGCAACTTCAAAAAATGACAATAACACATACATGGTTGGAATTTATCTTTTCTTTAGTCGCAATTTCCCAACTGATTTCAATCCTTTTAAGGATGATTATCTAACAATCTATTGGGAAACACCATTTACTTTTGATGATCTTCAAATATTAGAAAAACAGTTTCCTGCCAATCAATGGGTCCCGGAACATTTCAATTATTTCAAAGACAAGAAAATAAAAATGATAAGATATAGAATAATGTAATGGACTGCCTGGTTTATTCTGAAGATATCATTGTAATTAAATAGTTCCTAAAGCAAATCGAAAATCCTCCTGAAATAGTTATTGGGATCTGAATCGACTATGTAGGTGCAGGAATCTTTTATAAGGTTCTCGAATGATACAAAATTTTCGGGGTAAAGTTTGCTTTATCGTTAACGGAGCGACAACTATGAACAAAAAAATTAACCTAAACCGGGCTGAACGTTAACAGACATGCGTACAGTCGTCACTTATATTTCAATTATTCAGACAGTTAGGCTATCGGCAATGTTATATAACGTTCTGTTAACCTAAAATCCCGAAAGAATATCGCAATTTTGCAATGGAATAAACCAGATAAGACTTTGGTTGCAGAAGAATTAATTATGTAAGCATAAAGCAGGTACAATTGCTTGCACAGAACACCATCAACAACTATGAATTCTGAACATCTGGCTTGAGAAATCCATCCTGTTAACAAAAACTGACAGGATGGATTTAAATTCGTCGGAATATTGAGTTCGGGTAACACGCCTCGGTCGTTGGCAGCAATTGAGTTACGAAGCTAACGTGCAGACCATTCGGATTTTTTTATAATTTTACAATGCTCTTTGAAAGGCCGATTTTTAGAGTGTTGCTTACCTAAGCACGAGCGCAATCCTGGTTGAGATGTTTGCGATGAGTTACGTGGCGGCTCCGATTTTTCGAAGACCCCGATCAGAATATTTAGCATGCCAAAAGCGCATCTCCAAAGAGTTTTTCTTTAAAATTAATTCTTATGGAAGATGAAGTAATTAAAATGGAAGTAGTCAATCCACAGGCTGCGGGGATTGATGTAGGTAGTCGCTCACATTGGGTGGCTGTTGGACAAAGAGAAGAAGATGTTCGTGAATTCGGCGTATTCAATGACGATTTATTTTCTTTGTGCGATTGGCTAAAAGAGTGTAAAGCACGAACTATAGCGATGGAAAGTACAGGAACTTATTGGCAGAATCTTTATGCTGTGCTAATCTCTGGTGGTTTTCATGTGATTTTATGCAATTGGAAATTTACCAAAAACATTAAAGGTAAGAAGACAGACATTAAAGATTGTCAGTGGATACAGCGGTTACACTCATTAGGACTGTTAAGTAGTAGTTTTTTACCCGACGGTAAGACTGAAGAATTGAGAACTTATTTGCCGACACCGACAAAATCTTTTGCACGAATCGGCATCTACAAGTAAGAAAATGCAGAAGTATCTGCGATTACTTAATCTTCGGTTGGCTGTAGTGGTTAAAGACACTTGCGGATTAAGTGGATTAAGAATTATCGGAGCCATTTGCAATGGTGAAAAAAAATCCGGAAAAACTGGCTAATTTAAAAATATCACTCCGAAAGGCTGCAAATGCTATTGGAAACTTGAAAGATTCTACGCCTTTAAGAGATTTCTTTATGCGAATAAATTTCAGAAAAGGTAGAGTTTCGGCAATTAGTGCTACTGCTCGTAAATTGGCAATAATTATTTGGAACATGGTGGTAAAAGGACTTCCTTACGAAAATCCCGAAGGATATCTATTCAGAGACCAGAAAAAGAAACTTGGATTACTTAAAAGAATCCAAAAACAAATTACTAAATTTGAACTCGAAAGCACCGACTTCCAATTTGCCAATTAATTGATTTTCAATTATAGTATTTGGTCGTTAGTCAGAAGCCGAAAAAAAATAAAAACATTGCGACAATTTAAACCGATAACAAAATTACAAATACAAACAAACTATGTTACAAGAAAAAATAATCCTTGAATGCGAATCAAAAATTGATTTCATCGACACCACAAAAATCACCCACATTACTATTGATTCATTTAACTCCCAAATTCATCTTGCTGACAACTCTAAGTTTTACAGCAATTATAGTTTAAGCTTTTTTGAATCCTCATTACCGGAAACTTTCATTAGAGTGAATAGAAATTCGATAGTTAACATCGGATATATAAAAAATATTTATAAAACTACTCGAAAAGTTCAAATAGAAAGAGGTATTGAGCTTTGTGTTTCGACTCGCCAAATGAGAACTTTCATAAAAAGATTAAAACAATTATCTGCACGTTCAACTCAAAATACGTAACGCTCATTTAACTATTACTTACATTGAAGTTTTTGTAATGAAAAAATCCCTATTTTCGAGGAATAATTTTGTTGAAAAATTTCATATTAGGCTCGCCACCTTTACTGAAAATGAAAAAGCCTTCTTGCAAGGCTAATGAAAAAGTTCGCAGCTTTTTTAAACCAAGATAACCCTGATTATTCACTAACATATACAAAAAGGCGCCGTAAAGGTACAAAATTATTTACACTCCAATACATCAGCCCTGATTTACAGACAAGATTGGACGTATCTCACTATGATGATTTCAGGTGGGTTGCGCGAAAAAAAGAGCGGTATCTCGAAAAGCTTTATGAGTAGAGGAAAAAGTAAAATTTATTTACACATGAAAAAAATAATATTAAGCCTAATTGCAATCGTACTAATTTCATTTAGTACATCCGCGTCAAATTCAATAGAAAAATTTAGCGCTCAAGTAACCATAAATTCAACAGAGACTTTTAATAATCAAGAAATAAACAGCAATGTATTAGTTGGGTTCAAGTCAATTGAAAGTTTTAATGAATTTAATTACAACGACCTTAATACAGATGCTTCCAGATGTTCAGTTTCTGTAACTGTCTCTGTTGGCATAGTTAGTGTTACACTTACTGCAGAATGCGATTGTTCTGAAGTTAAAGCAACAATAAAAAAGCTCAAAGCAATTGCATTGGAGGCTTTAGCTAGTAGATAACAGCAATAAATTCGTACTTTGATTGAAATTCAATCAAAGTACGAACCAATCATTAAAAATAACAATTTAGAAATAATACATCTTTTAAAAAAAACTTGAAAAATGAAAATAATCAATTCGCTATTAGTTATAATATTTTTTTTACCAAACAACATATACTCACAAAGTAAACTTACATCTGAGATTTTGGTTGAATATGATATGATTTTAGATTTGAATAACCTTACTCATTATAATGCATATCTATATTTTAATTCAAGCAATGCCTATTTTGAGTATAAACCAGTTGAAAGTTATAATTCTCTTGAAGAAGTTCAGGATAATGACAATGAAGCAAGTTTAAACTTGATTGACAGCACAACTGTTCAATTAACTATTGATAAGATAAATAATAAAGTATTGGAAAAAAGGAAGCCTGTTTTTTCAAAAAAAATGTATGTTGTTGAAGAAGATATCCCCAAAATACAATGGACATTGGCAGAGGAAACCAAAAAAATAAATGAATTTTCATGCAAAAAAGCACTGACTACATTTAGAGGCAGAAAATATGAGGTATGGTATTGTCCTGAACTTCCATTTAATTATGGCCCATGGAAGCTATCGGGTTTACCCGGATTAATATTGGAAGCAAATGATGATAAAAATCAGGTAGTATTCAATGTGAAAAAAATTGTTACACCATATCATATCGAAATGCCAAACATATTAAAGGAAAATACAAAAACAATTACTATAGCTGAATATTCTAAGATTCAAAAAAAAGAAATTGAAAATTTTGAATCGAGATTTAAATCTCGCTCGAATAGAGATATGGAATTACATATAACCTATAATGTAAATGATATTGAAAAAGAATGAATTAAAAAATGTAGTAAGGTTTTTAGTTGCAATTACACTTATTATACATTATTCTCCGGTGTTCTCCCAGTGCAAAATTGTAGGAACTATCAAAGCGGAAAATAATCAGGCTGTTCAGTTTGCAAATATTTTCATCATGCCCGAAAACAGTCAAGAGATTATTGCTTTTTGCAGCTCGGATGAGAATGGAAACTATGAATTGGCAACCAATAAAATTGGGAAATTCAACCTGACGTTCAGTGCATTATCATTTAAGAAACTAATAGTCCCAGTTGAAATTAAGGTTGAAGATAAGAGAATTTTAGAAAACATTATTTTAGCATCACAGCCATTGGAGTTGAAAGAAGTAGTTGTTTCAAGAGACAGAGCCGTAATTATGAAAAAAGACACCGTTGTTTTCAATGCCAGTTCGTTCTTGCAGGGCAATGAACAAGTGGTTGAGGATTTGTTGAGAAAGTTACCTGGACTTTCGGTTTCTAAAGATGGAGTAATAACTGTTGGTAATCAGGAAGTTGAAAAAGTAATGATTGAAGGTGATGATTTTTTTGAAAAAGGATATAAGATGTTGACTAAGAATATGCCTGTAAGTCCTGTAAATAAAATAGAATTGCTGAGCCATTATTCTAATAATAAATTATTAAAAGGAATAGAGAAAACCGATAAAGTGGCATTAAATATAAAGTTGAAAGACAAAGCAAAACAGCAGTGGTTTGGCAATTTATCATTGGGGTATGGCTTAGATAATGATGTGAACAATCGATACAATATTCAAAGTAATTTGATGAACTTCAGTAAAAAGAATAAGTTCTATTTTTTCTCCAATTTGAATAATACTGGCGATAAGTATGATGGATATATTGAAAATTTAATTCACCAGTTTAATACAGATGATGAGGCAAATATGGGTGATAAACAAAGTGCTTACTCATTTCTATCCTTAAATGGTTATACTCCAAATTTAGATTCAAAAAGAGTTAATCTTAATGATTCTAAAATACTCTCTTTGAATGATATTTATGTTCTGTCACCAAAAATAAAAATTAAATTTATTGGTCTTTTAAATTCTGAGAAAAATGATTTCTATAGAAATATATATAAAATTTTTTAGTACATGACAAAAATTATATAGCGATATAATTATTTGAATATCAATAAAATAACTGTGTTTTTATTTGGTAAAGACCTTGAAATTTTGTATCTTTATAGCTGACTACCAATCAGTTATAA
>JAVEZW010000251.1:0-2739 GCA_034002805.1 Bacteroidales bacterium
CCTTTTAATGGATGATTATCGTAAACGGCAGGCAGTTCTTTGCCAGAAATTAAAAGCTGAAATACAGTTTCGAGCGCAGCAATATTGTACTTACGTTTTACGATCGTTTTGTAATCTTTCTTAAATTGACCAGTAGTTGAAAGTGTGTACATACTATTTGTTTAATTCGGCCATTAAAGATTTAACGCTGGAATGTTTTTTAAGATTCTTTGAATCAGCTTCTTTTATAGCCGACTCAGTAACACTGTTAGCCTTTGCGCAGTCATTTTCTTTTATTCTAAACAATCCTATTTCTTTAATAAATTCTACAATTTTCATAGCAGCTTTATTTCGCTTGTCGTATTCAATTGTCATTGTTGCCATAATCAATTCCTTTCTTTTTTACAAATATACGGCAAAATTACAAAAAATATTGCTTAGCGCGGATAATATTTCCAAATTAACCAAGCAATACCGATAATCAGGAGTATTAAAACTACTATCACAAGCCAGCTCCTATCCAGTGTTTTTGTTTTGGTTACAGTTTTAGATTTTACTTTGCTGTGAAATTCGGTAGAACTGCGATCTCTAAATGTTCGCACTTGCTTAAATGCTGTACTGTCTTTAATTTCGATTTTTGTCCTGGTGTCGGTTTTTATATCGTTTTTTCGTGTAGTAGTTACAGTTCTAATTATTGACTGTACTCCAGAACTATCAGGAATAGAATATTCAACAATAGTAATTGTTTCCTCCGAAAAGTCGGTTTTTATTTCGTTTGCCGTAACAGTTGTTTCTGTCTGTGCAATATCGGATATAATATCAATTGTTTCAATATCGAGCTTTACAATCGAATCTGTTGTTTCGTGAATGTCTGTTTTAATAATCTGTTTTTGATGCTTACAGGAACTGGTAAAAATCGAAAGTACCAGGATGAGAATTAAGATTAAGTTTTTCATATTTTTAAAATTTATTTGACTTATGTTTTAATTTGATTTATCTTTGCATTATCTGTTGGATAGGGAACCGATCTATCTGTAAAACTAAGCTGACGTCTAAAATTACAGTGGTAACAGATTTTTAAAAGTCTCATTTTTGAGACTTTTTTATTTTACTTAATCTTTTAGGATTCTTGATGCTTACAGGCCTCAAGTCGAAAGTTGATAATAAAAGTGATTTCTTTTTGCCTTTCATCTCGATACCAAATAATTATTATAATTGATACACGCGCTCGAAATTGCTGAAGTATAGTTGTTTCTGATTGTAGGATCTGCTATAACTTTACAGTCGCTCCAGGTTGTCATAAAATAAAATTCGATTAGCACAGCCGGACAGCTTGATTTTGAAAGAACGTAAAAATTAGCTTCTTTTGATTTTCCATTATTTCTAAATGTAAGTTTCGGTAAAAATCCTTTTATGGCTGGTAATAAATAGTTATCGGCAAAATTATCACTTTCAGTTTGGCCTGGTGATGTAAAAACTGTTAATCCGGTTGCGCCTCCGGTACTGGTCGAAGTAAAACCTTTGAGACCTTCAAAATCAGTATAATCTCCTTTTCTTGCATCCTGTGCGTCGTGATGGAGACT
This sequence comes from Bacteroidales bacterium, assembly GCA_034002805.1. GTDB lineage: Bacteria > Bacteroidota > Bacteroidia > Bacteroidales > UBA12077 > UBA12077. The sequence continues at coordinate 1,563 of JAVEZW010000251.1, forward strand.
GATCAGAACTAGCCGGTTGTCAATTTTAAATAAGTCGTTTACTTTTTGAACTCTCTCAAGTAAAGACATATCTGTATTGTAATTATTTATAATTGTACAATCCAGACCGGCAATAGTGAGCTTTGAGGCTAAATCGTACGCCAAAAGCTTTGTAGAATATCCTTCGTAAATTTTAAGCGAATCGGGCCAGGTTGGAGACTGTTTGCCAGATGTTTGATATTTGCCTTTAAGCATTGATCCATGACCAGACACAATTACAAAATGAGCTGCTGAACGTTGCTTATAATCAACATGAGTAAATGTTTTTTGCTCAGGAACGACAAAATAAGTTACTGCACTAATTAGTAATGCAGCTATTGCAGCTCCAAAATATGATTTACTTTTTACTTGCATTTTTTTTGCTTTTAATTTTTTTTACAATAGCTTTTCCAAGCTCGTTTCCAAAGTATCCGAGTAATCCACAGACAAAAGCAACTGTAAGAGTAACCATTATATCTGCTCCAGTTGTTTCGTATGTTCCTACACCGCCACCAATAGCACTAACTATGCTCAATAATCTATCTTTCATACACGAATTAAATTTGATTTTGCAGGATCAACGGTTTCTCCGTTGTTATTCCAAACTATAAAATGAACGTGAGGCCCGAAACTATATCCAGTATTTCCGACTTCACCAATTTTTTGACCTTTTACAACAATTTGATTTTTACGTACAGTTATTTTTGACAAGTGTCCGTAAAATGTTGAATTCCGTAAATGCTTAATTTTTACGTAATTTCCGTTTGTATTATCAAAACCAGTTGCAATTACTTTTCCAGCAGCAGCAGCTTTAACTCTAGTTCCCTCACTTGCTGCGAGATCAATTCCGTTGTGAAAAGCTGTGGTTCCGTTTAAGGTTCTTATTCCATAGCCAGAGCTGACTTTAGCTCCTGGTACTGGTTTGATTCTCCAGAGCAAATAAACAACAATTGCAGTCACAATAACTATTGCAACCACAATTGTTTCATTTTTATAACGGAAGCCAGGCACTACTTAGATTTTCTTTTGTATGCTTTTCCGGCTTCTTTCATGCAAGTTGTCCATTTTTTGTTTGGGCTTGCTTTACGGATTTTCTTTGCTTCGCTGGTGATAGCTTTTCCCATTGCACCAAGAGCTTTTTTTGATAATTTTGCCATTG
>JAVEZW010000251.1:2839-5483 GCA_034002805.1 Bacteroidales bacterium
GTTGTTGGTCGAACAACTGGTTTAATCACAGGTTTTTTTAACGCCGGTTTAATTACAGGTTGCTGCATGATCGGAGTAACAGGAGTATTTCCTGGTCCATAAGTTGAATAAGGATCGGTTCCAACAGGAGTGATTCCATTTTGCTCATCAGAACTTGAAGTTCCTTGCTTTTTATCTTTTGTAAAATACCAAATTGCAGCAGCAACAGCAGCAATAATAAGGATTGTCGAAAATTTGATTTTCATAGTTATAAAATTAAATTGTTATTTTTTCTCTGTAAATTCTCTCAATACCAAATACCTGGAAATAAGCGAGTACTTCGATTGCTATTCCAGCAGATATATTTTCTCCGGCTTGAATCTGATTCCAAGCCTGAGAACCGCCTGAAATTAGCATCCTGAATAATTCTGATTGAACAGGAACCAGCAATTCATAATCAATATATGTTATTCCGGTTGGAGCAATTAAAACCTTAGTTCCTGATGGTACAGACGAAGTAAGCAATGTTCCATTACTGTAAATTCTGATTGTTGGCTTAGTGATGGAAATTTGAAAATCTTTTGGATTGTCCAGGGCAACAGTTAAGTTAACTCTAATTTTTCCATCCTTCATTCCTTTAATCTTACCAGTAGGTATGATATTCAGTGCATCGTACCATTGAATCAATTCCCAAACTTTATATCCAACAAAAGCAATAATCACAGCTATTGCAATGTAAATCCATCTTTTCATACTAGTATTTTATTTGTTCGTAAATAACCCAAACCACTAAGGCCAAAGCTGCAATAGCAAGGCTCAACTTAACGTACTTCATAATTTTTTTTTTTGAATCTAACTTTCTTAAATCGTACTTATCAATTATGCTGATTAGTGTATTCGCGTAATTAGTTGCAGTTGCATAACCAGCCTCCTGGAGTGCATAAGCCTGACCGGTTGCAGTTTGTGACTGCCTTACTGGTTTATATCTGTCAACAGTCATAAGCAAATGAGAGTGATCGCGAATAGAATCAGTGATAGTCTTGTATTTTCTGAAATTTGCAGTTATATTTGACTGTACTCCAGAATAAACCTCAAAAGTGCCAGCACTAACAGAATCACCATTCCAGTAAGGAGTTTTGTCGCCAGCAGCTTTAATGCCGAACATGTTTTTTGCTTCACCAATCAAAGAAGCTCCATAACCAGTCTCAAGACAAGCCTGAGCCATCTTTACAGACGGCAAAAGCGGAGTTCCCATTGTCGAAACAATGATTTCATCCTGATATTTTTTTATAAAAGCTTCTGGTTGCATAAATGTTTAGTTAAACCATGTCCAAGGCATAAAGAAATTAGGAGCACCTGAGTTTGATGATGATGATCCAGAACCAGACGAAGCCCATCCAGATACAATATCAACAATACTACTTGCATTCCCGCCTGATCCAGTTCCTGGATTAGCAGCAAAAGCAGTAACAAGCTCACCGTATGAGTTGAATTTATTCTTTTTTAAGTATTTGAGAACTGCCGTTTCGGTTGCATTTCCCCAGTCGCCATCTGGTCCAGACATTCCCACATTTGCACCATATTCATTCACCAGACGAACCTGCATGTCGTAAACTTCTTTTCGTTTACTCACTCCTTTCATTATCGGATAACCGCGCTCTGGTAAAAGCGAAACGCCCGCGCCACTTGATGGAGCAGAACCAGTATTATTTGATTGTTGCTCAGTTTCATCTTCTGGTTTGCGCCTGAATATGAGAATAGCTGCAATTATGACAACAACGGCCACAGCGGCAATGATGATCCATGTTTTTTTAGTTATTTTCATAATAAAGCGAGTTTTAAAATTTCTGGATTATCCTTTATAATTTTTTGTGCTGACAAAGCAATAATGCCGTACACAACTATAAAGGCTATCACTATAAAGAATATCATTGTTGAAATTTTCATTTTCTTAAATTTACATTGTTACACCAATTCGAGCAAGTATTGATCTTACTTCACTTTCGTCAGAACTGTACATTTCATCAATAAACCATTCGACAAGATTTCCCGACCAAGTTGAATACCAGGCTGTCGTTTCTCTTTTGCCAAACACATTGACAAGCTTGTACCAATCATCTTTATTTTTCAGTCGCAATAATATTTCTCGAATTTTATCCATATCGTAGCCTGGACCAGACATTGCATCCAGCAGACCAAGAGCCATATTCTCATACTCTAAATTCTCATAAGTAAGATTTGAGTTTGAGAAATTCTGACGACTTTCGCGACTGTACGCATCCTGAGAATCAAGATATTTCTTAACTCCGAAAAAAATGAGCGCAATTATCCCGACAATAAGAATTATCGAGATAATTAAAAACCATTTATTTTTAAGCAGTTCTTTCATTACTGTACGTTTAATGATTCCTTGAATTCTGCATAAGTGAAAGCCTTAGTAGTTTTTAACCACCATTCTGTAGCTCCATCAATTAGCATGCGATTTGTTTTTACATCCCAAAGAACTCCATCCAAACGATACCTTTCAATTGAGGTTCGATTATATTCGTCTGGTTTATTCTTAGTTACATTAAAAACTTTTCCATCTCTTAAAATCAGAGTATCTCCATTTTTCACATACCAGTCGTAAATGTCAACGATTTTCTTTCGAGTTTCAAACGGTAAT
>JAVEZW010000252.1:0-5475 GCA_034002805.1 Bacteroidales bacterium
AAAAAACCCAATCTACGGATTCTCTTGTTGCTAAATTGCAATCAGCACAGGAGCTAAAAGTTTATCCGAATCCGGTTACCGATTATTTTTATTTTGATTACAGCACTTCTTCTTCGACTAATATTAAGCTTCAGGTTTACAATACGCTTGGGAAAGTAGTTATATCAAAAGAACTGAATGATAAACAAGGTATTGAAAAGGTTTATGTTACCGATCTTGAAAAAGGCTTGTATTTCTGTTCATTAATAGTTGATGATAACAGGGTGCTTACCAAAAAAATTATAATCAATCGCTAAAAAGAAATTTGTTTTTTAATTCATTAATAAGTAAAGGCACTCCAGTAGTTGCCTTTTCTTTTATATGCATTACTAAATTATTATAGGCCGCAAATTCATCACCCGGGTCGATCAGATAAACAGGACAATCTGCTGAAATATAATCTATTAATCCAGCTGCAGGATAAACATTCAACGATGTGCCGATTACCACAAAAACAGCTGCATGGCGACAAATCTCTATTGCGGTTGATATTTCGGTTACAGGTTCTCCAAACCAAACTATGTGCGGCCTAAGTTGTGATCCAAGCTCACATTTATCTCCTAGCTTAAGCTCCCAACCCTGAATTGGATAAACATACGCTGAATTTGCTGTGCTTCTGGATTTTCGAATCTCGCCATGTAAATGTAAAATCTTATTACTCCCGGCACGTTCGTGCAAATCATCTACATTCTGTGTAATAATATGTATATCAAAGAATTTTTCGAGTTCAACCAGTCCATAATGACCGGCATTAGGCTGACTTTCGAGTACCTTTTTTCTTCGCTCGTTATAAAATCTAAGAACCAGTTCGGGGTTGTTTTTCCAGGCTTCAGGACTGGCAACATCAACAAAATTATATTGCTCCCACAAACCACCCATATCGCGAAAAGTTGGAATACCACTTTCGGCGCTAATACCTGATCCTGTTAAAACAACAAGTTTTTTCATGTATTTCATATTAATAAGTAGTATAAGAATAATTATATTTGGACTAAAGTCCATCTATGAGTTACGCTTTATAACCCCAGCCTTAAGGCTGGGGTTAATCAGTACAAAAAAGCAATAGGGCTTTAGCCCGGTTATCTTTTCAATTTTAATTTTCCAATTATCGTAAACAAAATACAAAATATTTAATTGAATGCGAAAGTTGTGAGAAATTTTCAAAAAGATATAAAGATCAATATTTTAAATCTGCCGTAATTTTTAGTATTTTAGCCATTGCTCAAAACATTAACAACCATCAGGCATTCTGATAATTAGATAAAATGATCGACCATAATACCATACAACGAATAATTGACACTGCTGAAATTACTGAAGTGGTATCGGATTTTGTGAGTCTTAAAAAACGTGGAGTAAATTATCTTGGATTATGTCCATTTCATAATGAAAAAACACCATCGTTTACTGTTTCGGCAGCAAAGGGAATTTATAAATGTTTTGGTTGCGGCAAGGGAGGAAACGCAGTTAACTTTATTATGGAGCACGAGCATTTGGGTTATCCTGAAGCTTTAAAATACCTTGCCAAAAAATATCATATCGAAATTGTTGAAAAAGAGCTTACAGCCGAAGAAATTCAACAACAAAATGAGCGCGATAGCTTACTGGTTGTTACCAAATTTGCAAACAGCTATTTTCAAGAAAAACTACATAAACATACTGATGGCAGGGCTATTGGGTTAAGCTATTTTAAAGAACGAGGGTTTAGAGACGAAATCATTCAGAAATTTGAGTTGGGGTTTAGTTTAGATATCCGCGATGCTTTTACCAAAGCAGCACTCGAGAATGGGTATAAACTTGAATTTCTTGAAAAAGCAGGCTTTACTATTGTAAAGGATGACAACGAAAAATACGACAGGTTTCGCGGCCGAGTAATGTTTCCTATTCATGGATTATCAGGTAATGTTATCGGGTTTGGTGGACGTGTGCTGAAGAAAGATGAAAAAACGGCTAAATATCTTAATTCACCTGAGTCTGAGATTTATCATAAAAGCAAAGTGCTGTATGGTATGTTTCAGGCAAAAACATCAATTACACAAACAGATAAATGTTATCTTGTTGAAGGGTATACCGATGTTATCTCCATGCACCAATCGGGAATCGAAAATGTGGTGGCCTCATCAGGAACTTCGTTAACTGTTGATCAGATAAGGCTTATAAAACGATTTACTCCAAATGTTACCATCATTTATGATGGAGATGCGGCTGGGATAAAAGCTTCTTTGCGCGGAATTGATCTTGTTCTGGAGCAAGGCCTTAACGTTAGGGTTTTATTATTGCCCAACGGCGAAGATCCAGATTCGTTTGCTAAATCACACAGTGCTTCTGAGTTAATTGATTTTATAACTAAAAATGAAGAGGATTTTATAAAATTTAAAACACGCCTGCTTTCGAAAGAAGCCAAAAACGATCCAATAAAAAAGGCAAGTCTAATAACAGATATTGTCCGATCTATCTCTGTTATTCCTGATACCATAACCCGTACAGTTTATATAAAAGAATGCAGTCGAATACTCGAAATTGATGAAAAAATTCTATATTCAGAGAGTAATAAGATAAGAAAAAAATCAGGCGAAACCGAAGCAAAAACAATTTCTCCTGACGAGGTTTATAAAACTGCTTCTCCTTCAGTTCCATCTTTTGTCGAAGGATATTATGCAGAGCATCAGGAAAGAGAGATAATACGGTTGTTACTGCATTATGGTGATCTGGTTTTGTACACCTATCAGGAAGATAAATATGATGAACCGCGTAACGTGAAAGTTGCCGAGTATATTATTAGTGAAATTTTAAATGATGATCTTGAGTTTAAAAACCTGGTTTATAAGCAGATTTTTCAAGAGTTTCTCGAAGGAATGGCCAAAAAAGAATTGCCCGAAAGCAAGCAGTTTATTTATCATGCTGATCCACAAATAAGCAAATTGGCTGCAGATTTATTAAGCCCAAGCTATACCTTAAGTAAGATATTTAAAAAAGGTGGTGTTTTGATCGAAACAGAAGATATGAAACTAAAACAAATTGTTCCGGAAACGGTTGTAGCCTATAAAAGGAAAATTCTGGAAATAGCTCAGCAGGATGTATCAGAAAAACTAAAAGAAGTACAGGACAAAACCCTTTCGTCAGAAGAAATAAATACGATCCAAAAAGAATATATGCTTATAACATCGGCAATTAGTGCGATTTCTAAAGACCGTGGATGGGTTGTTTTCAGATAAAACTATGCCAGATTAAGAGTAAAGGTAAACGTGCTGCCTTTTCCCGCTTCGCTGGTAACTGAAATCGTTCCTCCGTTTTGTTCAATAAACTCTTTACATAAAATCAATCCAAGTCCCGATCCTTTTTCATTCTGAGTACCCAGTGTTGTATGATGTTGATCGATTCTGAAAAGCTTATCAAAATTATCTTTCGAAATACCAATTCCATTATCAGTGATACTTATAATGCAGATTTTATCCTCAGCTTGACAACTTATCTTTATTTCTCCGTTTTCGTTTGTGAATTTAGCTGCATTTGAAATTAAGTTTCTTATAACTGTGTTTATCATGTTTTCATCAACAAAAACATCTATTTTTTGTGGAAAATCGAGGGTTAGTGTTATCTTTTTTGAATCGAGTTTGTTTTTAATAAGCTCAATATTTTCTTTAATTACTCCAACAATATTTATTGTCTTGGGATTAAATTTAATTTCACCCATTTGTGATGTTGACCAATCTAATAAGTTTTCGAGTAAATTGTAGGTAGTTTGCGAGAGCTTATTTAACTCCGAAATAAAAGTTTTTGTTTTTTCCTTGCTATAATCCTCTATATCGGTTAACACATAAGCGGTTGAATTGAGTAAAGTACTTATAGGATTTCGAAGGTCGTGAGCAATAATTCTGAAAAACTTATTTTTTGTTGCGTTACTAATTTCGAGCTGATCTTTCTTTTTTTCAATTTCTTCTTTTTGATTTTCGAGCTCAATATTTTTAGCGCTTATCCAATCATTCGCCTCTTTTAAATGCTCGGCCTGAACCATGATCTCTTCGTTTTGCATTAAAATTTCCTGGGTTCTTTCTTTTACAATACGCTCGAGGTTTTCCTTTTCTTTAATTAACCGGTAAGTATAAATTTTAACAACTCCAATTATAAATAATACAGAAAATAATACATATCCAAAATAAGCCCATATCGTTCTGTACCAGGGTGGTAGAATTTCAAATTCAAAACTGGCAATTGCGCTTTCAACTCGGTAAAGGTTCTTTGATTTTACCTTAAAAACATATGAACCTTCAGGTAGATTGGTATAAACCCTTTTTGTTTCTGAATTCCACGACGACCATTCCTTATCATAATCGTCTAACAAACAGCTATACAGATTTTTAGACTCATCATCGAATGAAGGATTTGCAAAGCTAAAGGTTATAGAATTATCTTTAAACGATAGAATTATTCCATTTGAGACATTAGGATCAGGGTTTAATAATAATTTTAGAAATTTAGATTTTGATACTGATTTGTTTGGTTTATAATTAGTTCCGTGGTAGATAATTGAATCTCCAACAGCAACCTGCCTTATTATTGCAGGAAAAACATCATAATAGTTCCTGAATTTTGTTGTATCAAATTTAAATATTCCTTTTGTTGTTCCCAACCATAAAGTAGGGTCTTCATAGGTTGTCTGATAAGCATCTGAAATTACCTCTCCCTCAACCCTATAACCTGACAACGTGTCGCTATCGGTATCTGTAAAATCGTAGGTTATTTTTTCAAAACGTCTGGTATTGCTTCTAAATCGAAGCAATTGTTTATCTGCAATAAAAATAAATCCCGAATCACTTTCGTAAATATAAATATCCTGAACAGAAGGAAGTCCATCTGATGTGTCATATAAACGTTTTGAAAATGACTGATTATTAGAGCTTAATGGATTTTCGATATGAAACAATCCTTTAAATGGAGATATAAGCCACAAATTACCTAAACTATCTTCTCTAATATCCCTTACTAAATCTTTAATTCCGAACATCGAACCATTATTTTCCCATTGCTCCTTATTATAGGTAAGCATCGAAATTCCTGTATTTGAACTGAAGAATAGTTTTGTGGGATTTTTTTTATATTGATAAAGTCGGTATGCATATTTATCGGCCAGTTTTATTGCTTCTGTTCCTTTGATTTGAAACAATCCACGATTAGATGCAAGCAAAAGCTTTGTATTTCTATCTGAGTTATAGTTTGCCATAATCGGCAATTGCTGGCTTTCTGAGTATGGCTGAAAATATAAGAAACCCCATACCTGTTCGAAAATCTCGTCAATCTGGTTAAAGTTGCTATTGCTAAAAATATCGGTTGATTTAATTGGAGTCCAATAAACACCAGATCCTGTTGCTGCATAATGATAGTTGTTTTGGATTGCAACATCTGATAATGTCCCATGAATGCCTGATTCCTCGTTCC
>JAVEZW010000253.1:0-5460 GCA_034002805.1 Bacteroidales bacterium
ATTGAATCTGTAGCATAATGGATAGTGCATCTGACTACGGATCAGAAGGTTGGGGGTTCGAGTCCCTCCAGATTCACAAAAACCGCTAAAAATAGCGGTTTTTTTATTTTTGCTACATTACATTTATCACTAGCAATAGAGCTTTAATCAAAAACCAAATAAAAATATCCGAAAAACTTTGAGATATTAGCTGATTTAAAATAACTTTAGTTTAAAATTACCGAAATGCCTAAAAGCCTAAAACCTATTTTAATTCCTCCATACCTAAAAGAGGAGATTTACATTAAACTTTGCTTTATAAATAACGTTAGGGCAAAATACTTAACTGTTGCATTAGTAATCTATTCCTTTTTTATCTCCGCGTATGATGTCTTTTTTAATCAACATATTAAGCACAGACATGAATTTTTAAGCGAGTTTAAATTGGATTTGATACTGGTCGTATTTTCAGTAATTTTTACAATTTACATTTATTTTAACCAGGTTAAGTCGGCGAAACATATTAAGTCTTATCACAAAATAATACACATAGTTATTTCGTTTTTTATAATGTGTTGGGGAGCAGCAAAGGCTTGTAATTCTTCTTTTAGTATGGAATTGGTTCCGCAGGTTTTCTTAATATCTGTATTGATCACAACTACTGTTTTTTATTTTCCATTTTATATTCAATTGTTCCAAATAGTAACAAGTATTTTTTTCTATGTGATCATTGCGTTGTATTATCAACTAGAGATAGATTTAATTTTTAGGTTTGGAATTTTTAACCTGATTATTATTTCTCTTGGTTTTTTAACTTCAAGGTTGCTTTTTCATCAGAAAATGGAGTGTTTTTTAAAGGAATACGAAATAAACCGATTAAAAGACGAGAAGCTCTTTATTAACGGACAAAAAGAAAAACCGGAATAAATTCCGGTTTCTTTTTAAGGTATTCGTACACCAAACACGATAATATCGTCGACCTGCTCCCACTTTCCTCTCCATTTATCGATATTTGTATTTAAAATTTCGCGTTGCTCAGCCATTGGTTTCTGATGAATTTCCTGTAACAGTATTTTAAAGTTTTTGGATTTAAATTTCTGTCCATCTTCGCCTCCAAACTGATCCTCATATCCATCGGAGAAAATATAGAATACATCACCTTTTTGCAATGGTATTTCATTGTTTGTAAACGAATCTTTTTCTTTAATATAAATACCAATAGGCATACGATCGGCTTTAAACTCCATAAGTTCGTTATTTCTGAACAAATACATTGGATTATAAGCTCCAGCGTACTGCAACTTCATATTTTCAAGATCCACAACGCAGAGTGCAATATCCATTCCGTCTTTTGCCTCACCCTCTTTACCTGTTTGCGAAAGAGTTCGTTTAACATCAGCACGAAGATGGGTTAAAATTTCACCAGCTTGTTTTACTTCGTGTTTATTAACGATTTCGTTAATAAACGATACTCCCAACATACTCATAAACGCTCCTGGAACACCATGTCCGGTGCAATCGGCAGCAATTATTATTAATAAATTATCCTTTTTGGTAAACCAGTAAAAGTCGCCACTAACAATATCACGAGGACGGAAAAGAATAAAATGCTCGGGTAAAACTTCCTGTCCAAACTCCTTAGAAGGCAATACAGCATTCTGAATTCGTTTTGCATATTCGATACTATCGGTAATACTTTTATTTTTTTCGGCAATTTCATCTCGTTGTTGAAGAATTTCATCTTTCTGTTTAACCACTTCCTCTGTTCGTTCTTTAACAATTTGCTCAAGTCGTATTTTTTCAAGTCTTAGTTTGCGGGTATATAGTTTTACTGTGATAGCAATAACGCCCAATGCAGCTAAAATGTATAATAATAACGCCCAAAATGTCCGATACCATGGAGGTAATATTGAAAATTCATATTCGGCAATTTCGCTTTCTACTCCATAAATATTCTGAGCTTTGATCTTAAAAGTATATTTACCTTCATCAAGGTTTGTGTAATCTTTGTAAGTTTTATTATCCCAATTTGACCAATCTTCCTCAAAACCCTCCAGTTTATAACTATACTTTAGATTTTCCATAGGAAAGAATGGAGATGAATAATAGAATCGTATTGAATTATTTTTGTACGAAAGAACTTGTTTAAGGATTCCGGGTTGGATTTTATCAACAATAAAGTTTGATGAATCTTTATAAAATGCACCATAGAAAACAACAGAATCAATTGCTATTTCAGTTTTACGAATTAAACTGGAGTAATTTTTTGAAAAATTATCCTGTGCTTTGTCATTATAATTATATATAGCATCCGATGTTGCTATCCATACCCCATTGTTATTGTCATAAGCAATTTCATAGAAAGAATTCTTAACCAGTCTTTTGAAAGGAATATCATTAATAATAATACTATCCTTAGATATATTTATTCTTTCGATGTATTCAAAATTGGTTATTTGATTTTTTAAAACAATCCAAAATTCATCATTTTTTTCGAAGAATATTTCTTTTATTTCATCAGTGCTATTGAAATAACGTTTTCCAAATCCCTCGTATTTTAAGAATTTTTTTTCTGATGAATTATAATAATATACCCCTTTCGTTGTTGCACAAACAATCTCATTATCAATACTATAAACTTTAACGTCTTTTAAATCAGGCAGGCCATCTGTTATTCCAAATTTTGAATAAGTTAAATCTGGATTTATTTTTATAACACCGGCCAACATAGTACCTAACCATAAATTCCCCTTATCATCTTCGACAATAGATTCAGTTTCGTTTGTAAAATCTGTAACTTTTCCTTTATCAGTAAACACACCATTATTATACTCGAGATAAGCTAAGCCATTATTATACCCGACATACAATCTTTCGGGATGTATTTTTGATTGATAAATAACCTTTGCATAATATGGGTTTTGGATTGATAAATTTTCAAGCTTTGATTTTGATATATATTTCCAAACTCCAAAACGGGTGCATAAAAGCAAAATTTCCTTCTTAGAATTTGGATCAATAAATTTGTAAATCTGCCATACAGTATGTCCATCAATATTAATACTTTTAAACCTTGGAAAATCTTTCTCGGTATAATCTAAATAAAATACACCAACATTTGTTGAAACGAATAAGGTTTCATTAAATCTAGAAACATCAAGAACTATTCCTTCCAAACCATATGTCTGCCCCAACTTAGTGAATGGAGTTGCAAGCTCATAATAGGCTATACCAGTATTATAACCCAGCCATAAGTTTCCATCATTTGATTCAAATAAATTAATAATGATATTATCAGGAAAATTATTATCTGTATTAAATTGATAAATTATTTCTCCATCTCTATTAAAAATTATACACCCGTTATTTAACGATGCTAAGGCATAATTTCCATTACGTAATTGAATACCATTATAAAACTGTGATTCATTTAAAAGCTTAGACAGTTTATCAAATCTTTTACCTAGGGAGCTGATTTTTTTTGAAACGCCTGTATTCTGATTGTAGATATAATTACCTTGACCGTTTGTAAGAATCAAAATTTCGTTTTCGTTCCAAGGTAACATCACAAAGATGTCCATTTCCTTAAAAAACTCATTTCCTTTTGAAAGAATAACTGAATCTTGATTTAATTCACATAACCCATTATAAATACTTCCCCAATAGATTTTTTCTCTAATTAAAAAACTAAAAAAAGATTGTGCGTTATTAATGTATGTTTTTACTAATTTTTTATTAGTAAATTTAAATATCACAGAAACTGTACAGAAATACACACTCCCATCAACTATATATATTTTATGTACATCTTTATTTATAGAAAATTTTTTAAGAGCATCTTTAAATTCAATAGAATCTATTTGGTTTACTAGTGAATGAAAATTCATTTTTCCATTAATATCGGGAGCCAAAAAACCAAATTCATCAACTCCACCAACATAAACAATACCTTCATCAGAGCAAGCTATAGATCTTACAATTGAACCGTTAGGTAATGGTATTTTATTCCAGTTTACACCATCGAATTCTAAAATTGCGTCGTTATTTCCAAAATACATTACACCCCGTTGATCCTGGCAAATAGCCCAATTTTGCTCAGAAGCATTGTAGTCATCTTTAGTAAAGACTTTACTAAATGGGATTCCATTTTTATTAATCTGAGCAAATATGGGGACTTGCAAAAATGCAGTTAACAATAAAAGAAATATCGTTCTCATTTGTAGATTCTTTTTGAATAAACATATAAATATAAAACAAAAAGACAAAATACTAAAAAGTATTCTGTCTTATTGATAATTTCATTTGAATTTATTCTTTATTTATAAAAACCCGTTTAGCAAATTCATTTCCATCAATAGTCACTTTAACTATATAAACACTAGAAGCATCGTAAATAGGAATTATCAATCGGCTAAAATCATCCATAGGTTTGTTAATTACTGATGATCCGAGCAAGTTAAATATTTCTACATATCCTTTTTGGAATTGAGTATTTTCGGGATTTTTGATTTCTACAATTACTTTGCCCTTAATAGAATAAATAGAAACAAGATAGCTTCCTATTTTATCGATTCCAACAGGTTGGTTTGTAATTATTTCTCCAGTAGAATTTCTAACTAACGCCTGATAATTGAATGATTCTGGTACTTGAGCTATTAAAGAAACAGAGATTAATAATAAAGTACAAATAAGTAATTTTTCTTTCATAATAAATAAGATTAATAAAAAATTGAAATTAAGAATATTTTTTGAAAAATCAATATCCACTTTTCAAATGAAAAAACCTGTGACAATTAATCACAGGTTATTTAAAATTAGTAACTAATCTTATTAATTTAGCTTTTTCAATAATTCTAAAATCATGTAGAATTATCTCTTTTATCTCAAAGAAATATCTCTCCAACGTTGAGAAACAGAATCATATAGTAACGTAATTGTATGATTTGTATTTAATGTTATACTAGCACCAGAACTAAATAAAAATCTATTTATATCAGTAGAAGAAGTGCTCGAATTAACTAATGTAATATTATTTAGCCCATAATTTGTAATAATTATCATTTTACCATCAACACCATTACTTATACCTGTAATGTTCACTGCAGCACTAGATGACAATCTGAAATATGAACCAGTACCAATATTATAATTATTAACACTTGTACTCAATTCGGCTGGTGTTGTTTGCCTAAGGGCAAAACCACCATTAATATCCATTTTTACATTTGGAGAATTTGTTCCTATTCCTGTATTTCCATTATGCAAAACAGTAATTGCATTAGAAGGAATTATATATGTTCCATTCCCAATAACAAATAAAGGATCAGTAGCAGTTGGAGTAGCAGAATTTCCTCCAATAATATTATAGTAACCAGTAACAAAACTACTATAACTTTGTGCAGTTACATTATTTCCAATTGCTATAGCATAAGACCCTGTTGCTTTCCCTTTGTAACCCATAGCTAATGAATAACTATTTGT
>JAVEZW010000254.1:0-5455 GCA_034002805.1 Bacteroidales bacterium
CACTGATTTATTATTTTCGTTCAAAAAAACTTAGTACAATCAACTTCTGAGTTAATTATATTTAAGATAAAATATGCAAGTAGGCTATAAAGCCATTATCTGAAAATTGATTTTACGGTTTATTAATAGTAAATTTATATTTAATTCATCAACTAACTAATAATCAATCATTTTTAATTATAAACCCAAATTTTAAACCTTATGAAAAAAGTAGTAATCATTACAGGAATAATTGGAGCAATATTTCTTGCCCTTGGTGTTCTTTTTAAAACTATGCATTGGCCTGGTGCTAGTATTGCTGTATTAATTGGAGCATTATCATTAGCCTTATATGCGTTAACCTACATGCTTGAAAAACTGAAAACCGCTAGTGGAGGAATTGAAAAACCATATATCGTTTTCTTTGGAATATCTGGAATAATTATGTGCTTGGGATTTTTATTAAAAATTATGCATTGGCCAGGAGCAGGAATTATGCTTTACGTATTCTTTGCTATTTATGCAGTTCTTGTTATTCTTGCAATAATAAGAGCTTTTAATGAAACGGATAAAAACCTGCAATTTACCTATATAAACAACCTGATTTTGCTTATAGGAGTTATGCTTATTCTGGCATTTCCAACGATTATTAGATTGGTTAATTAGTCCTCGAATTAATTATACATGCAAAAGAAGGATTCTTGATCCTTCTTTTCCTTTCTTCAAATCACTTAACAAACAACAGCTTGGTAATATGAGTTTTTAATCCGCCAAAATTTTGTAAAGACATAAAACGATAATCTGTTTTAACAATCAATCCGTTACTTTTTATTAAATTATTTTGTACTTTTAAACTGAATAAATAATTGATCTGTTCTAATAATCAACAGAATATATTTATACTATTTACTTTTTTTACCTTTGTATGTAATGATTATCGGTAGGTTTATAAAAAATTTATATGGGAGAAAAGTATTCGCTTTATTTGGCTTGTTTTTTATTTTCTTACCTGGTACATTTTCTCAAAAGCCAATCATTGATAGTCTTTTAAAAGATTTATATTCAAGTTTAAACGATACAAATAAAGTAAACACTCTTTGTTTACTTTCAAAACAACACATGTATACCGATGCTGAAAAAGCGCTCGAATATGCAACACAATCTTTTGAACTCTCGGATAATTTAAATTTCTTAGCGGGTAAAGCATTATCTCTCGATCTGCAAGGAATATATTATCAAAACAAGGGGGAGTTTTTAAAAGCAGAAAATTATTACAAACAAAGTTTAGATATTCGTTTAAATTTAAATATTCCAAAGCTAATCGCTACATCGTATAATAATTTTGGTGTATTAAATAGAAAAAAAGGTTCGTTCGAATCTTCTAAAGAATATTTTTTAAAATCAATGACATTAAGCGAAGAAATTAAAGATAGCCTTGCTTTATCAATGGTTTATAATAACCTTGGTCTTTTATTCGACAATATGGGACAATATGAAGAATCTATCCTTTACCATTTAAAAAGCTTATCGATTAGAGAAAAACAAGCTAATAAAACAGAAATAGCTTCATCACTAAACAATATTGGTATAGTTTTTATCTCAATAGAGAAATATAGCGACGCTTTAAATTATCTTTTAAAAAGCCTTAAGATTAAAGAAGAGTTAGGAAATAAGCGCTCGTTGGCATCTACCTATGTAAATATTGGAAATGTTTATTTCTATCAAAACAAATTTGTCGAAGCACTAGATAATTTTACGAAGAGCATGAATATTTACAAAGCTATTGATGATAAAAAAAGCCTTGCCGCTACGCTTTCAAACATGTCATATATTGCACGTAAAAAAGGAGATTTGCAGTTGGCGCTTACTTATAACTTAGAAAGTATTAAGTTAATAGAAGAGATTGGAAGCATGGATCAAATTTGCAGTTCGTACAACAGTGTTAGTGCAACCTATTTTCAACTCAAGGATTTTCAAAAAGCACAACTGTATGCTTTAAAAGCCAAAAATCTGGCAACAGAAAACAATATGCTTCCAGAGCTAAAGGCATCCTTAAACTGGTTAGTTCAAATATATACATCACTAAATGATTATAAACAGGCAAATACCTATTTATCTCAATATATACAAGTAAAAGATTCGTTATTTAATGAATCGAGCAATAAGCAGATACTTGAATTACAAGCAAAATACGAAACAGAAAAGAAAGAAAAAGAAATCGCTTTGCTTTCTGAAAAAAACATTCAACAGAAACTGAGTTTGGAAAAACGTAAAAAAATGATTGGTTATCTGTTAGCTATGGTTTTTATTATTATAATAATTACGGTGTTTGTCATTCGACAAAATAAGATAAAGCAAAAGCAAAAAGCGATTATACTTGAACAGAAACTGTTCAGGGCACAAATGAATCCTCACTTTATTTTTAATGCTATTTCAGCAATTCAGCATTATATTTTAAAAAATAATCCAATAGAAGCTAGCTCATATCTTTCGAGTTTTGCCAAACTAATGCGGTCGATAATTACAAACTCAAAACAGGACTTGGTAAGTATTGAATCCGAAAAGCAAACGCTCGACAATTATTTAAAACTGCAAAAACTGCGGTTAGGCAATAACCTGGAATACACAATACATGATAATACAAATCTCGATGCTGAAGAAATTGCCATACCTCCCATGTTACTTCAGCCGTTTATCGAAAATGCAATTGAACATGGAATTCTAAAGAAGAAAGATTGCTTAGGTATTATAAATATTGTTTTTTCTGTAAATACAGACAAACTTGTTATTGAAATTACCGACAATGGAATTGGAAGAATTGAGGCCGAGAAAACAAAGACCAACGATCATCAATCGTTTGCTACAGAAATAACCCAAAGCAGGATAAAAATGATGAAACAATCGTATAAAAAGGATATCTCATTTAACATTATCGATTTAATAAATAATGATTTGAGCCCATCTGGGACCAAGGTTATTTTCGAAATTCCTTTAATTTATATTTAACCGAAAAAACAATGATTAGAACTCTTATTGTTGAAGATGAACATTTAATACAAGAAACAATTGCAGAAATTATTCAAAATCATTGCGAAGACATTGAATTGATTGGTTTATGTGGTGATGTTGCTTCAGCTACGATTATGATTAAAAAAACAAAACCCGACCTAGTTTTATTTGATGTAGATTTACCCGATGGTACTAGTTTCGATATATTAGAGCAGCTAGATCTTGTCGATTTTAAAATTATATTTATTACAGCTTTCGAAGAATATGCTCTAAAAGCAATAAAATTAAGTGCTCTCGACTATTTGGTTAAACCTATAGACCCAAAAGAATTAATTGAAGCTATTAACAAAGCAAAGGACACCATACAAAAATCGAACAACGATTTAAAACTAAATGCACTACTTGCCAACATAAAATCTATTTCAGAAAAATCGAAAAAGATAGTTTTAAAAACCGCTGAAAGCATATATCTAATTGATATTCAAGATATAGTTCGTTGCGAATCAGATGGAGCATACACACTCTTTTATTTAGGCGATGGCAAAAAAATTATGATCTCAAAAGGACTTAAGGACTACGAAGATTTGCTTTGCGAATATAGCTTTATGCGTGTTCATAAATCACATATTGTAAACTTAAATTATATCGATCATTTTGAAAAACAAGATGGAGGAAGCCTCCTGTTAAAAGATCAGTCTTCGATTCCAGTATCATTTAGAAAAAAAGAACAACTTATAAAACTATTCGAGCACTTATCTCAATTATAAAACAATACTTTTTTACGTTAAATAGATTAAGCATTACGTTGTTAAATTAAACTCTTACGTTAATCAATCTTCCAAAAATAAATCGGTCCTCTATTGTACTTTTACTTTTAGAACTTTTTTAAACATCTATTTAACTATGAAGAAAATGTACAAATCAATTATTTTATTACTTATTGCACTTATCATTTTTCCAAACTTAAGTGCCAAAACAAATGATGGGAAGAATAATTCCTTAAACAAACCTACTGAATACTCTCCAGAAATGTCTGCTTTTAGGCCGAGCGACGATAAAAGCACCTTGAAATTAATTAATCTTCAAATTGATGTTTTAGGACTTGTGTTTTTTGGTCCACAGGTTAGTCTTGATTTTCAGATCGCTAATTTCTTTTCTGTAGGCCCCTATTTTAGATGGAACTATGGCGGAGTATTATATCAGGCAGCTACATCAGAGTGGTTTTCTGAAAGCCCTAATATTTCACCTGCATCATTTGGTTATGGGTTTAGTGCAAAAATAATCCCTCCAATTGGTTCTGGTCGTCATCGACCTTATATCGATTTAGGAATGGAACGATTCAGTGGAAAAGAATCATGGAGCTCTGATGGATATTTAGGCGATCATATCTACGAGTATAAAGCAAATATTTTTCATTTTGGAGCTGGTTATCGCATGGTATCTGATAAGGCTTTCAATTTGTCGGTTGGTGTCTATTTAGGAATTTATCAGGAAACAGAAAATGTTGATTTTTATGAAAATAGCTCTGAGGTAGATTATAATTCATTAGAAGATCCTCGAATTTTTCCCGGCATTAACCTTACGTTAGGATGGCAATTTGGAGGAAAATAAATCTGTCAATTAATCATCAATAATCATTAATTATTACCCATTATGAAAACCAAAATTTTTAAATCTGTTGCATTATTTGCTGTGCTTGCTTTTACAGGCATTCAATATTCGTGTATTAAAGAGGATTCGGAAGAAATTCGATTCTATGTTACTGACTCAACTCCTGCTGATAGTTATTTTATTACAGAGCTTTATATTGTAGAAAGTCCTGCAGGCTCAAATCAAAACTGGGGTTCAAATATATTGAACGGAAACACAAAAGGGCCAAATGGATGGCAGCTATATTCTTATGAACCTGGAGTTTATGATATTAAAATCGTTTATTGGGGAAAAATGTGGTCATCAGATCCCATTACCCTTAGAACCGAAACAGATTATAACCACGAATTAGCAAACACCAGGGGTTTAAAATATGATTTGGATGGATACACTCTTTACACGACCCATTTTTCATTCTCAGAATAGAAATTTTGCATTAATAGTTAGAAATTATAGATGCTGTCATAAATCAACTAAATATTACGAGCCTGTCTATCGACAGGCTCTTTCGTAATTATTAAAACGAGATTTTGATATATTCTCTTTAACTTTTTTGCAAATTATTTAATAAACAACAACTTAGTAATATAAGTTTTTGATCCATCATCATTGGTGCAAAAAACAAGGTAAATACCGGTACTCACTTTCTGTCCCGAAAAGTTTTTACCACTCCAGGTTGCTTGTCCTCCTTCGGCCGTTGTTTCGTAAACAATATTTCCGCTTATATCAGTAATTTTAACGTTTACATCCGACACCAATCCACGAATGGTAATGTCGCCCTCAAAATCTTCGCGCACAGGATTTGGATAAACATATA
>JAVEZW010000255.1:0-5391 GCA_034002805.1 Bacteroidales bacterium
AGGTGCGTTAGCTGCAATCGAATTTTGAATAAGATCAAGTAAATAAATACACAAATTATCCATGATGAAAATACCTGAAAAAAGCATCTATATTTAATTTTTCTAAATTGATATGATTATATTTCTTTTCAGAAATATCAACAATTTGATGTGCATCAGAATTCATTAAGATGGGGTAGCGATCTAATAAATTATGTTCAATGAATGCATCTGTCGCCTTCGTCGTTATTTCGACAAAGTCTAAAGGCTTTTGATGTATCTGATTAAGACCACTATGTTTATGTCGATCAATATGTGCATAACCTAAAATCACTTTAAAATCTTTTAGGATCTCAAGAAGCTGATCAAATGACAATGCCGTATCATTTGTTAGTAAGTAGGGATAAGTATCTACTGCTTCATCAAACTCATTGGTCAATATTTGTTCATTATAGAGTGCTTGATCGACTTCTTCGTGTTTAATATACGTTTCAAGAATGCTATCAAATCTCATAGCTTCTTTAACTGTTTTAAAGTAACATAACACATGAAATCCTTCACGAACTGAAATCTCAACTCCAGGAATAAAAAGCATATCATATGATTTCGCAATTTCTTCTGATATCGGTAATTGTTTGCATGAATTATGATCAGTGATAGCGATGATGTCGAGTTTTTTAAGCATCGCCATGTTGAATATATTATGTGGTGTCATGAGAACATCTGCACATGGCGATAAAACAGAGTGTATATGCAGATCGTAATAGCATCTCATGTTAAACCTCTTTTATATAGATCAATGACAACCTCATGTGTATGTAAAGGTGTTGAAATGATCGTAATATGTTCAAGATTTGCTTTCTCAATCATGTGTGTCGATACTTCTTTATTGCTTGTTATAATGATGCATGAAAGATCCATCATCATAGCTACTGCAATTGTGTTCAGGTTGGAAATGACTGTAATAAGTGCTTGATGATTCTTTGCTGCATAAATCGCTTGGCTCAGCAAATCTGTCGCATAAATACCGTTATATGTGTTATCAAGTAATTCATTATATGTAAGCACATGATAATGTTGATTTATAATGTCTTTAATCTTCATCATAGCACTCACCAGTTATCTTAAATGTTAAGATTAAATCTGTACCAAATTCTGATGATTTAAGATCCATTGTATCGGCTGATTTTTTTATATTTGATAAACCCATTCCAGCACCAAATCCATTCATGTGATCAAGTTCTGTTGCTGTGGAATAACCTTCTTGCATGGCAAGTTCAATATCAAAAATACCAGGTCCATCATCATGAAACTCGAGTTTGATCTCTTGATCATTGATCTCAAATATGGCATATCCCCCATACGAATGAATGACAATATTGATTTCAGCTTCATAGGATGATGAACACACACGTTTCATTAATGATCGACATAAATTCATACTTTTTAGTGTGCGTTTAATATCAGATGATGCTCGACCTGCTAAATCGTAATTTTTAGCGATAATCTGATACTCTTTTTTTACCATTGCTCGTTGTATGTAATACCTTTGATACCATCTTGGTATAATGCACCACTTAAATTAAACATGGTTTGTTCAGTTGATAATAAGATGACTTGTGATTCAATGGCTAAATCAACAACTTTTAAAGAAGGTATTTTACCTCTAACGAGAATCACTACATCCACATCAAGCATTTCTGCAGTTCGAATGGATTGATTGGTTGATAATCCGGTAATGAGTATACTATTTTCAAGTATTTTAGGATTTTTTACCGAGTTTAAAATCATGAGTGCATCACTCATAAGATCGGAACAAAATCCGTAGTTGACTTCTTTATCTTTTAGGATTGTTGGCGTATACACTTTACAATGATATTTTGAAATGATGTCTGATAGTCTCATTTGATACTTTCTCTCATTTCTTTAAGTAACTCTTTCGCTTTCGTGATGTTGGCATTACCAACGATTTTCTCACCAACAGAAAAAACAGGTGCTAAACCACATGCTCCAATGCATCGTGTCGATTGGAGTGTATATTCACCATCTTTGGTCGTTTGACCGTCTTTGATTTTGAGCTCATCTTCAATCGTATCTAAGATTGTTTGTGATCCTCTAACATAGCAAGCTGTACCTAGGCAAACACCAATTGTTTTTTTACCTTTAGGTGTAATCGAAAAATTGCCATAAAAAGTTACGACACCATTAATCTTAGAAATACTTTCTCCAAGTTCTTGCGAAATGATTTTTTGAATCTTTAAAGGAATATGACCAAAAATATGCTGAGCATCATGTAATGTCGGCATGAGTGGTCCAGGCAACTTCTTATTTTTTTCGAGTTGCGTGTAAAAAAGAGCAAGCTTTTCACTTGAAATGTGTGAATTTGCGTTCATAATTGACTCCTTATTGAATTGCATCGTTAATTTCACCTTCATTATAACACTATAATTTTGAAAGGGAAGCCTAATTTTGAATTTTATTTATATTTTACATATGATAACGTTTTCTATTATTTTTATAAAATAAAAAGCACAAAAAAAAGTTTACATTGAGTCAAACTCAACATAAACTTACTTTTGCATTTTTTACACTTATTTTTCTGATAAGGAATTATATTTCTTGCCTTTTGAAAAGAAAAAAATGTGTTTTGGGTTTTTTTTGCCTTTATATATGACGTTATAATACTGATAACAGTTTCTAAATATCAAAAATGCTTTTACGGGCATAAATTTGTGTAATTGGGTCGCTTTTTCGAACCACATCAAGATTATTTTGGAGTCTCTGTTAACTTTAAAGGGTCGTGTTTTTTGGGGCTCTTTAACCTTAACTGGTAAGAAATTGACCAAACCCAGTAAATAGTGGAAAATTCGAGAATTTACTTACCAAGAATTTTCCATCATTGTCTAAAAGTCACTCATAGTTAAACTATACATGACATACATTTGAAAAATATAACTAATAACTTGATAGCAAACATATTCACCAATACTTCTTTAATATAATGATAAGTAACGATATCCCAATGAATACAACAGACACTATCGTGGTTCTATAATCATGACCGTAAATAAATCCAATGAAAATTGTGAAAATGATATAAGTTAAGTATATTCCAGCGGCTTGCTTGTAAGTAAGCTTTAGTGCATCTTTGAAAAAAAATGTAGATACGATAATGAAAAGACCTAACCCACCAAATAATATTGAATCTGCAGTTATTAATAATATCACAATATAATCCTCCATTAAAAGAGTGATAATACATCTTTCCATTTAGAAAAATCTATGTCGCCAAATTCTATAATGCTGTTTTAGTTCCCATCTAGTATATCAAGAGTATATACAAACACTTCTTGTCTAATCCAATATAATTTTATCTATTTTTACATATGTTCCTGGTAATTTATTAACTACTAAAGGTTTTACATTGATTGCTTGATCTAAAATGTAAAATAATACTGCAAGTATTTCATCAAAAGCATCGCTCAAATCTAAATGAAAATTCAGTGTATTATTTTCTTCACTTATTTCTATATCTGACAGCAACTCAATCGTTCCAAGACCAAACTTGTTCTCTTGTGCACTTTCATACCAAGACTCAATATAGTAAACAATATCTTCCTTCATCTCATCTGAGAGTTTACCACTAAAACAAATCGATATCAAAAGTGATTCACCTCCATTGACTAATTCAATTGGAAAGCTAAAATGATTACACCATCTTCTTATCATAATATCCCTTTCTTGTACTCTTGGTAATCAAATGCATCACATGGAATGTTTTTAACAATGATTTTTTCAATTGCATTTGTATGACCAAATTGAAATATAAGTGTTTTTTCTAATAGGTTAAACAAATTATTTAGTGATGATAAATCATTATTTGCTAAAGTAATTGCAACTCCAAAATTTCTTCTACGATAATCTATGTATTGTCTTTGCATAGAATAATATGTCAATGGAAACTGAAAAGCGCTAAAGTAAGATAATTGAAACCAATTATATATTGTAACATGAATAGTATCATATGCTAAATCTTCAAACTCGTTTTTGGTCAATGATTTACATAAAGTGAAAATAATCTCTATTTGCGGAGAATTCAATTCTTGAACTTCGATTTGAAAGCTATATTTAGTGACATCAATCATGAAATGACCTCCAAGTCACTGATAATAACTTTATCAATCTTTATCACACGCTCTGCAAATACGTCAAATCTATTTTTAAATGTTGTGTTATATGTCGAGAATAAGTAAAACATATAATTGAACAATTTAAACATTGAACACAATAACTCTGGTCTACTGTAACCTATATTGAAACGTAAAGTAACTTTTTTTTCATAATCATCAACCTCAATCATGGATTCTATTTCTTTATCTATACACTTCGGATCTATAGTTGATAGAGAAGTGATCTTTCCTTGATTAAATCCATCAACAGTTGCACAAAACAACCACGGTTTGATAAGATAACTAAACTCAGCACATAATCCATGATATAGTATGGGCATTTTATTATTAAATGGTACTTCTTTCAAGAAAAATTCTATTTGAACTTCCATCCATTTCTTACAATTATTCTCAATAGGAAAATGATATACATTAAACATATAGCTTTTCACACCCCTTTCTAGTCATATGCATAACTAAATTCATCACGATTTCCACCATTTTGATACATGTATAGTAGAACCATACCTACCAGTATAACACCTACTGTTATTGTCACTACCTCAGGCGAAAGCTGTTTATTCTCTTGAAATCTTTTAAATTTGTAGAAGATTAAACCATCATGACCGCTATAATATTCAACTATATAAGTGTAACCTTTTTTAGATAAATATTGAAAATTGTCATCACCCAAACTGAAACCTATCTTTGAGTTTGAAATTGATTTTAGATAACTGTAAAGTTGTGCATATGCTAGAGCGCGTTTTATAGGATTGTATTTATAAGATATAGGCTTTACTTCCCAGATTTCATTTGTAGATCGTTTGAATAAGTCAGCTCCTTTGATTTCTGTCTCTAATCCGTGTTTTACAGCTAAATAATTTTGTACAGCAATATGTATTTCATTATACGAGTTTAACTCAAAAAAATTATTATAAATCCATTTGTACCCAAGAGGATCAATATATTTTATCGGATTATTTGAACAATAAATATATAAATTTGTAGATAACATGTATGTTAAGTCTAATAATCCATCACTATTAATTAATCTACCAATCTCAGGATTATAATATCTACTATTTAAGTAATACATACCTATCTCATAATCATATCGATAGCCACGATATGTGTATGAGTTGATTGCAGCGATATGAGCATATCCAGATGTCACATCAGTTTTGATAATATTACCGTAAGCATCATAAACATAGTGAACAACTGTTGTTCCATTAGCATTTAA